>DATDBK010000230.1:0-7325 GCA_036524935.1 Lysobacter sp.
CCGTCCGACCAATGCATGCAGCGAGCCGAGCCTCATCCGAGCCGACTGCGGAAAGAAGCGTGACCCACGCGGAGACGTACCCGACCAACGGAAGGAGTTCGACCTTGACACTACCGCCCGATTAAAGAAGCGGACATTCACGTGCGGTCCACACATCCAAGCGCATATCGCATGCAAATACCGTCGCCGCTGCGACCGCTGGCCAATCCTCACCCGACGGAAGTCGCTCCGCCCCCTGCACGATTGGCGTTCTACTACGCGCCTCCGCGGGCCCGACAGGCCTACGGCAATTGGATCCACTCCACCCCCAGGAGCATGGCAATGAACGGTCGGCTGATCGCGTTGTTCCTGCCGCTGTTGATCACCGCGTGTGTGCACGATAGTGCCCGTCCGCCGGATCGGCTGTCGCTGTACCGGGCCCAGGCCGGCGAGCCGGTCGCCAGCTTCCGCTATTCGAATCCGAACCTGCGCTGGGCGGCGCTCGACAACCAGACCATGGTGTTCTGGGCCACGGCGGACGAGGCCTATCTGGTGTCGATGGCCACGCGTTGCCCGGAGCTGGACGTCGCCCACGCCATCGAGGTCACCAGCCGCATGCGACAGGTCACTGCTCGCTGGGATGGCGTGACGGTGTTGTCGCGTCCGGGCGGCCCCACGCGCGCGCGCGCGCCGTGCCGCATCGACTCCATCCGGCCATTGAACCTTGCAGCCGTCGGCGTCCCTGAGCTTGAAACACACGAGGCGCAGATGGTCGAGAGCGAGACCGGCGCGGATACGCCGCCCACGCCGTAGGCGGATCGACGCCGGACTCAAATCAGGTTGTCCACGGGGCATTCGCCAACGCCTGGATGCCGCTCCGAGCGTCGCGGATGTCGATTGCGCCCGCCTCCGTTCGTTGTAATCAGGAACACCCCAACGGAGGACGGCATATGGGCAGGCTCATCGTCGAGCAGATCATCAGCGCCGATGGTTATGCGGCTGAACTGGACGGCGGCATAGGCTTCTTCATCGACGCGCGTGCCATCAACGAGGTCGACCCGGGCCAGTTGCGACTGCTGGAAGGCGCTGGCGCCATCGTCCTGGGGCGAACGACGTACCGCATGTTCGCCGACTACTGGCCGCACGCCGACCCGGTGGAGGAACCCGTGGCCGTGCCGATCAACGCCCTCCCGAAGTACGTCGTGTCGAACACGCTGGACGCTGCGCCCTGGGGCAGCGACTCGGCGACCGTTCTTCGCGGCGATGGCGTGGCATCGGTGCGCGCACTGCGTGGGCGCGTCGACGGTGACATCATCGTCTGGGGCAGCCTGACCCTGTGCGACGCCCTGCTGCGTGCAGGCGAAGTCGACCTGCTACGGCTGCGGATGGTGCCGGTGCTGATAGGCGCCGGGCGTTCATTTGCGCCGCCCGATCTCGGTAGTCGCCCACTGGCATTGCAGTCAGTACGTGAGTTCCAGCAAAGCGTCGTGATACTGGAGTACCGGTGTCCGCGCGACGGGCTGGGGTGAAGCCGGAACCCGTCTGCCCTGACTGATCGTCGCGATTCTCTCCTCCGCTGCAGCCAGCGAGTACTCCCGAGTGAAGGTCAAGCCGTCACCGGAACTTCGAGTGGGAGCAGCCTCGCGCCTACCGCGTCTCGATCCGCACGTCGCCGAACCACAGCTGCCGCCAGCGCAGCGGTTTCTCCTCGGCGGACAGCAGCCGCGGTTGCGCCACCTGCGCCGGTGCGAAGCCCGGGTCGTCTTCGATCGCACGAACGTTGAGCGCGGCGTACAGGCGACCCTCGCTTTCGTACGTGGCCATGACCAGCACCGCGCAATGCGCGCAGGCGATGAACTCGGCCTGGTCGGTTCCGTGGCGGTAGTGCAGCGCGGCATCGCTCCCACGCTGGCGCAACACGAGACGGCCGGCCGGATCGGTCAGCCATGCCGCACCGTGCCGGCTGCAGTAGTCACAGTCGCAGGCCCGTGGAGCGTAGTCGTGCGGCGGACGCGTCAGCGTCGCCTCCATGGCCAGGCGTCCGCAATGGCAACTGGCGCGGACGACGTATCCGGTCACGGCGCCAGCCGGTAGTGCTGGCCCTGCAGTCGCGGCTTGCCATCGACGACGTCGGTCCAGACCACGTAGGCGCCGTCGTCGCCGAGCGCGAGCTGGGCGAAGCCGGTGGCGCGGCCACGACCCTGCAGGCGTGCGACTTCGACGCGTTGCAGTTCGCGACCGAGGTCCGTCGCGTAACGTGCGAGGTGCAGCGACTGCACGCCGGCGTCTTCCCGCGTCCACAGGGCCCAGGCGCCATTCGCATCGAGCGCGAGGTCGACGCGCCCCTGCACCGGCATGCCCTGGTCCACCGTCAGCGGCGCGGCGAAGGTGTCGCCGGCATCGTTGCTGCGCGCCAGCTTCAGCGCGGGCATGTCACCGGCAGCGGTGTACCACGCGACCAGCGCCGCATTTCCGTCAGCCGCCACCGCCGGGCCGTTGACCGGGCACGCCGGCATCTTCCAGCCATCGGCATGCACTGGATGCGGCGGGGTCCATGCGCCGTCCTGCAACCGGGTGATCGCGATGTCGCGGATTTCCTCGGGCGTGCGGTCGCGGTAGACCAGCAGCGGGCCGCGTTCGCCGAGGGCGACATCGGTCTGGCAGCAGTCGCAGGTCATGGTGTCGATTTCGTGCTCGTCTGCGCGCTTCAGCGACGCATCGAACAACGCGGCGCGAAGCGTCATCGCGCCACCGCCGTGGCCGTCGTGGCCGCCATGGCCGTGACCACCGCCGCTGTTGCGGCCGTCGAGCCAGGCGATGCCGACGCGATCACGTGCGGCCGGCCAGAGCGAAACGAAACCATGCTCGGTCGGCGTGCCGTCGTCGTTCACCAGCAACGGCTGCGACCACGTGCGTCCGTCGTCGCCCGAGCGGACCAGCGCGACGTCGTATGCGTAAGGAGCCTTTGCGGATTTCTTCAGCCAGTGCGCCCAGAGCGCGCCGTCCGCGGTCACCGCAAGGTGCGGCGTGTCGGCCCAGTTCACGAACCAGTCGCCGCCGCGGGCGATCTCGCGCACGTCACCCCAGGCGCCCTTGGCGTAGCGCGCGAACTTCAGTGCGTGCGAGTCGCCGTCAGTCTCGATCCAGGCCAGCAGCAGTGAACCATCGGGCGCGCGCACGAGGTCGGGCTGCGCGGCCGGGGCCACGCCCTGCGGCAGCGACCACGGTGTGGCGACGACAGGTGCTGCGGCGGCTGGCGCCACAGTAGGCACCGGAGCGGTGTCGGTCGCCGTGGTCGTCGGTGTTGACCGATCGCAGGCGACCAGCAACAACAGCAGCGGCAGGGTCGTCAGGATCGCGTGCCTGAGGATCGGGCTCTTCATGGTCGGGCTCGGCTTCATCGGCGCAAGCCTAACGCCTCCCGTCGGCGATGGGGACGCCTGCGGTCAGAACTTGCCGTTGCCGTTCTTCCACTGCTCGCGCGGCGGGATCGCCTCGATGGTGTCCCAGTGTTCGGCGATCTTGCCGTTCTCGATGCGCCACAGGTCGTAGAAGGCGACGTGCTGGCTGCCCATCTGGCCCTCGCTGACCGAGAGGATGAAGTTGCCTTCGCCCAGGATCCGGTGCACGCGCTCGTACTTCATCTCCCTGCCCTGCTGTGCCATCGCGTAGAGCGCACTGCCCAGTGCGGACAGGCCGTTGGCGATCTGCGGGTTGTGCTGGATGTAGTGGTCTCCGTCGAAGTAGCCCGACAGGCGCTCCATGCGTCCGTTGACCAGCACGTCGTCGAGGAAGGACGCGACCAGCGCCTTGTTGGCGCCGGTGTTTTCCAGGTCGACGATCAGCAGCGTGCCGTCGATCATGCTGTGGCCGCTGGGATTGGGCGAGGCCGGTTTTTCCTGCAGGTTGTCCCAGTGCTCGACGATCTTGCCGTCATCGAAACGGAAGATGTCGAAGCCGATCTTGGGGCCGAAGAAGTCGTAATCGGTGTGCGCGAACACGAAATCGCCGTCCTGGAACACGCGCACGGTATTCACCTTCGCGCTGCCCTGGGGAAGCTGTCCGAGCAGCTCGCCGAAACCGGCGAGGCCGTCACCGACCGCCAGGTTGTGCTGCACGTAGCGGCTCGGGTGGATGTAGCCGACGGGATGCGCCTCGCCGGTCTCGATGCTTTTCAGCAGCAACGCGACCTGCGCCTTGGGGGACATGCTCATGGGATTCCTCGCTGTGCGGGTGGGACGCTGGTCATTTTCCGCACCCGGCCTAAGATTCACAGGTCATTGGCCGACAGTAAGCTGTCAATTTCGGACACTTTGCGATGCAGAAACGGCAAGGCGCCAGCATCATGCGGGTCGGCTACCAGCCGCCTGCCGAATACGGTCTGGACGTGGAGGTTTTCACGGTCGCCGACTTGCGCACGCGAGTGGACGAGGCGCATTTCCGGGTCACCCAGCGCATCGATTTCCACATGCTCATCTGCGTGACCGACGGGGAGTTCGATTACACCGTCGACTTCGCACCGGTTGCATGCCAGCCGGGATCACTGCTTGCGCTGCGGCCCGGGCAGGCGCTGCACTTCAACATGCAGGCCAACTGGAACGGCTGGGTGGTGATCTTCCGGCCGGAGTTCCTTGCACCGCTGCGGACCTCGGTGCGAGCCGACGAGCTGAAGGCGCACGCCAGCCTGCAGGCGCTGCCGACGCATGTCCTGCTTGGCGGCGAAGAGATGCGTGCGGTGCTGCACACCATCGTGCAGATGCACGACGATTCGGCGATGGGATGGTCGGGCGATGACCTTCACCCGCTGCTGCGGCACCAGCTGTACTCGCTGCTGCTGCGCCTGCACCTGAGCCACGGCCGGCAGGAGTCGCAATCGGGTGTGTCCGTGGTGTCCCTGCAGCGGTTCCGTCGTTTCCAGCAGCTGCTGGAGGAGAATTTCGCCAGCCAGCAACAGGTCGGCGCTTACGCGAAGGCGCTGGGTTGCTCGGAGCGCAGCCTCACCCGCACGACGCTGGAGGTTGCCGGGGTGCAGGCCAAGGCGTTCATTGCCGCACGCATCAACCTGGAGGCCAAGCGCCTGTTGGCGCAGACGGCCTTGCCGGTCGGCGACATTGCCGGCCAGCTCGGTTTCGACGAGGCGGCCAACTTCGTGAGGTTCTTCAGGCGCGGCGCCGGCTGCGCACCGGGAGCGTTCCGGCGCCAGCATTCGGCCTGACGCCGGGGGGTGTCAGGCGACGCGCGCGCGGCGGGCGCGGGTGAGGTGCACCAACAGCAGCGAGATGGCGGCCGGTGTCATCCCGGGGATGCGCTGCGCCTGGCCGATGGTCTGCGGACGCACGCGTTCCAGCTTGCCCTGCACCTCGGCCGAAAGGCCACGCACGCCGGCGTAGTCGAAACCGTCCGGGATGGTGGTGGTCTCGTGGCGTTGCTGGCGAGCGATCTCTTCGCGCTGGCGCTCGAGGTAACCGGCGTACTTGACGTGGATCTCCACCTGCTCGGCCACTTCGGCATCGTCGACGGCCGGGCCCAGTGACGGCACCTGCATCAACTTCGCGTAGTCGAGCTCCGGGCGCTTGAGCAGGTCCAGCGCGCTGGTCTCGCGGCTGATCTCGATGCCAAGCACGTCCATCGCCTCGCGACCGAGCGCGTTGCCAGGCGCAGCCCAGACCGCGGCCAGGCGCGAGTTCTCGCGTGCGACCGCTTCGCGCTTGGCGTCGAAGCGGGCGAAACGGGCGTCGTCGACCAGGCCCAGCTCGCGTCCGACCGGGGTCAGGCGCAGGTCGGCGTTGTCCTCGCGCAGCTGCAGCCGGTATTCGGCGCGCGAGGTGAACATGCGGTACGGCTCGCTGGTGCCGTGGGTGATCAGGTCGTCGACCAGCACGCCAAGATAGGCCTCGTCGCGGCGCGGCGACCAGCCTTCGACACCGTGCACGAAGCGTGCGGCGTTGACGCCGGCGAGCAGTCCCTGTGCGGCGGCTTCTTCGTAACCGGTGGTGCCATTGATCTGGCCGGCGAAGAACAGGCCCGACATCGCCTTGGTCTCGAGCGTCGACCTGAGTCCGCGCGGGTCGAAGAAGTCGTACTCGATCGCGTAGCCCGGGCGGGTGATGTGGGCGTTCTCGAAGCCACGGATCGACCGCACCAGCGCCAGCTGCACGTCGAACGGCAGGGATGTCGAGATGCCGTTGGGGTAGATCTCGGCGACGTCCAGGCCTTCAGGCTCGACGAAGATCTGGTGGCTGGCCTTCTCGGCGAAGCGCACCACCTTGTCTTCGATCGAGGGGCAATAGCGCGGACCGATGCCTTCGATCTGGCCTGTGTAAAGCGGCGAGCGGTCGAGCGCGCCGCGGATGATCTCGTGGGTCTGCTCGCTGGTATGGGTAATCCAGCACGAGACCTGGCGCGGGTGATCGGCCTGGCTGCCCATGAACGACATCACCGGGCGTGGGTCGTCGCCGGGCTGCTCGTCCATCACCGAGTAATCGAGGGTGCGGCCGTCGATGCGCGGCGGCGTGCCGGTCTTGAGGCGATCGACCACGAACGGCCCTTCGCGCAGGCGCGCGGCCAGGGCAACTGCGGGCGGGTCGCCGGCGCGACCGGCGGCGTAGGTGGTCTGGCCGACGTGGACCTTGCCGGCGAGGAAGGTGCCGGCGGTCAGGACCACGGCCGGCGCCTCGAAGCGCAGCCCGGTCTGGGTGATCGCACCGGCGACGCGGCCGCCTTCGAAGACGATGTCGTCGACCGCGGCCTGGAACAGGGTCAGGTTGGGCTGGCTTTCGACCGCACGGCGAACGAAGGCCCGGTACAGCGCGCGGTCGGCCTGGCAGCGGGTCGCGCGTACCGCCGGGCCCTTGCTGGCGTTGAGCCGGCGCCACTGGATGCCGGCCGCGTCGGCGGCGCGCGCCATGACGCCGCCGAGCGCATCTATTTCCTTGACCAGGTGTCCCTTGCCGATGCCGCCGATGGCCGGGTTGCAGCTCATCGCGCCGACGGTTTCCAGCGAATGGGTCAGCAGCAGCGTGCGTGCGCCGGCGCGGGCAGACGCGAGCGCGGCTTCGGTGCCGGCATGGCCGCCGCCGATCACGATCACGTCGTACTGGTAGAAATTCTGGCTCATCGGTTCCTGGGGATCAGCGGGCGGGCGGTTCACGCCCCCGGCGAATTTTAGGCCACAGCGCTTTGCCCTGCCGGTCAGTCTGAATGCGACGTGAAACTTGGCACGGTTCGTGCTTTGTATCTATTGCACCCAGCGGGGCAGGCGCTCATCGCCGGCCGGAATTGGAACAGGGGCTGGCCAAGCGCTCGCGGGGGAAGCCGGGGGGCCGAATGTCGGGGGACGTTCGGCC
>DATDBK010000231.1:0-43989 GCA_036524935.1 Lysobacter sp.
GCTTTCCGGCGTCGCCCAGGACTTTGCGGCCTGAAGGCCGCATCAGGAACCCCTCATGGACTTTTCAAAGTTCTTCATCGACAGGCCGATCTTCGCCGCCGTGCTGTCGATCGTGATCTTCGCCGCCGGCCTGATCGCGATACCGATCCTGCCGATCAGCGAATACCCGGAAGTGGTGCCGCCTTCGGTGGTGGTGCGCACGGTGTACCCGGGCGCCAACCCGAAGGTGATCGCCGAGACCGTGGCAACGCCGCTGGAAGAAGCGATCAACGGCGTCGAGGACATGATGTACCTCAAGTCCGTCGCCGGCTCCGACGGCGTGCTGCAGATGACCGTCACCTTCCGTCCGGGCACCAATGCCGACGATGCGGCGGTGCGCGTGCAGAACCGCGTCGCCCAGTCGCTGGCGCGGCTGCCGGAAGACGTTCGCCGCCAGGGCGTGACCACGCAGAAGCAGTCGCCGACCTTCCTGATGGTCGTGCACCTGACTTCGCCTGACGGCAAGTACGACACGCTGTACCTGCGCAACTACGCGCGCCTGCACGTCAAGGACGCGCTCGCGCGCATCCAGGGCGTGGGTGACGCGCAGGTCTTCGGCGGCGGCGACTACGCCATGCGCGCCTGGCTCGACCCGGACAAGATCGCGTCGCGCGGCCTGACCGCCGGCGACGTGGTGCGTGCGATGCGCGAGCAGAACGTGCAGGTCTCGGCCGGCCAGCTCGGCGCCGAGCCGATGCCCAGCAGCGACTTCCTGACACTGATCAATGCCCAGGGTCGCCTGCGCAGCGTCGAGGAGTTCGGCAACATCGTGCTCAAGAGCGGTGAGGGCGGCGAGATCGTGCGCTTGTCCGACGTGGCCCGCGTCGAGCTGGGCGCCGGCGACTACACCCTGCGCTCGCAGCTCGACGGCAAGAGCGCGGTCGGTATCGGCATCTTCCAGGCGCCGGGCGCGAACGCGCTCGAGATCCAGGAGAAGGTGATCTCGGCCATGGACGACATGTCCAAGCAGTTCCCGGCCGGCGTCAAGTACGAGGCCGTGTACGACACCACCATCTTCGTGCGCGATTCGATCAAGGCCGTGGTGACCACGCTGCTGGAAGCCATCGCGCTGGTCGTGCTGGTGGTGATCCTGTTCCTGCAGACCTGGCGCGCCTCGATCATCCCGCTCATCGCCGTGCCGGTCTCGATCGTCGGCACCTTCGCCGCGCTGTATCTGCTCGGATTCTCGATCAACACCCTGAGCCTGTTCGGCCTGGTGCTCGCGATCGGGATAGTGGTAGACGACGCGATCGTGGTGGTGGAGAACGTCGAGCGCAACATCGAGGAAGGCCTGTCGCCGATGGATGCGGCGCACCAGGCGATGAAGGAAGTGTCCGGTCCGATCGTGGCGATCGCGCTGGTGCTGTGCGCGGTGTTCGTGCCGATGGCGTTCCTGTCGGGCGTTACCGGCCAGTTCTACAAGCAGTTCGCGGTGACCATCGCCATCTCGACGGTGATCTCGGCGATCAACTCGCTGACCCTGTCGCCGGCCCTGGCCGCGCGTCTGCTCAAGCCGCATGACGCACCGAAGGACGCGCCCTCGCGCCTGATCGACCGCGCCTTTGGCTGGCTGTTCCGTCCCTTCAACCGCTTCTTCAACTCCAGCTCGCAGAAGTACCAGGGCGCGGTTTCGCGCACGCTGGGTCGTCGCGGCACGGTGTTCGCGGTCTATGCGGTGCTGCTGGTCGCCACCGGCTTCATGTTCAAGATCGTCCCGGCCGGCTTCATCCCGATCCAGGACAAGCTCTACCTGATCGCCGGCGTGCGTTTGCCCGAAGGTGCCTCCATCGCACGCACCGACGAGCTGCTGAAGAAGGTCAGCGACATCGCCATGAACACCGAGGGCGTGGCGCATTCGATCGCGTTCCCGGGCCTGAATGCCCTGCAGTTCACCAACACGCCCAACACCGGCGTGGCGTTCTTCCCGCTCAAGCCGTTCAGCGAGCGCGAGGGCCGCACGGCCGAGCAGATCAATGCCGAGATCAACCAGAAGATCGCCGGTCTGCAGGAAGGCTTCACCTTCTCGTTCATGCCGCCGCCGATCCTCGGGCTTGGCAACGGTTCGGGCTACCAGCTGTTCATCGAGGACCGTGGCAACCTGGGTTACGGCGCACTGCAGACCGCGGTGAGCTCGTTCCAGGGCGCGGTGTCGCAGACGCCGGGCATGGGCTTCCCGATCAGCACCTACCAGGCCAACGTGCCGCAGCTCGACGCTGAAGTCGATCGCGTCAAGGCCAAGGCACAGGGCGTGCCGCTGACGGAGTTGTTCGACACGCTGCAGACCTACCTCGGCTCGGCCTACGTCAACGACTTCAACCAGTTCGGCCGCACCTGGCAGGTCATCGCCCAGGCCGACGGCAGCTTCCGCGACAGCGTCGACGACATTGCCAACCTGCGGACCCGCAACGACCGCGGCGAGATGGTGCCGATCGGCTCGATGGTGACGATCAAGCAGACCTACGGCCCCGATCCGGTGCTGCGCTACAACGGTTATCCGGCGGCCGACCTGGCCGGCGAAGCCGACCCGCGCATGCTGTCCTCGGCGCAGGCCATGGGCCAGCTGGAAGAAATCGCCGCCAAGGTGCTGCCCAACGGCATGAGCCTGGAGTGGACCGACCTGAGCTTCCAGCAGGCCACCCAGGGCAACGCTGCGCTCGTCGTGTTCCCGCTCGCCATCCTGCTCGCCTTCCTGGTGCTGGCGGCGCTGTACGAAAGCTGGACCCTGCCGCTGGCGGTGATCCTGATCGTGCCGATGTGCATGCTCTCGGCCCTGGCCGGCGTGTGGCTCACCGGTGGCGACAACAACGTGTTCGTGCAGGTCGGCCTGGTGGTGTTGATGGGCCTGGCGTGCAAGAACGCGATCCTGATCGTCGAGTTCGCCCGCGAGCTTGAAATGCAGGGCAAGAGCATCGTCGAAGCCGCGCTGGAAGCCTGCCGTCTGCGTCTGCGTCCGATCGTGATGACCTCGATCGCGTTCATCGCCGGCACCATCCCGCTGGTGCTGTCGCACGGCGCTGGCGCCGAGGTCCGCTCGGCCACCGGCATCACCGTGTTCGCCGGCATGCTCGGCGTGACCCTGTTCGGTTTGTTCCTGACCCCGGTGTTCTACGTCGCCCTGCGCAAGATGGTGCACAAGACGCCGAAGTGGGCGACCGAGAAGAGCTCCATGGAGATCACTCATGCATAACCACAACGTGCGGGGCCCGGCACGGGTCCTGCTGCTCTCGGCGCTGTCGGTCGCACTGGCCGCATGCGCGGTCGGTCCCGACTTTGTCCGCCCGACCGTGGCCACGCCGGAATCGTTCGCCCACGACGACGTCGTCGCGGTGGAAGGTGGCGGCGCCGGCAATGCGGCCGCAGTCGACACCGCCACGGCGACGCCGCAGTCCGGTGCCGAGTTCTGGACCAGCTTCAACGACCCGCTGCTGACCCGGCTGGTCGAGGAATCGCTGACCGCCAACCACGACCTGCGCATCGCACTGGCCAGCTACGACCGCGCCAATGCGCTGCTGCGCAACGCCAAGCTCGACCGGTTCCCGACCGTGACCGCAAGCGCCACGGCGACCGACTCGCGCTCCAGCGCCGACCAGGCGCCGGGCGTCAGCCGCAACGACCGCGACGGTGAGAACTACACCGTGCAGGCCGACGCCAGCTGGGAGCTCGACCTGTTCGGCCGCGTCCGCCGCAACGTCGAATCGCAGCGCGCCGAGGCCTGGGCCACGGCATCGGACCTGGACGCACTGCAGGTCGCGATCGTCGGCGAAGTGGCACGTACCTATGTCGAGATGCGTGGCTTGCAGGAACGCCTGCGGGTGGCCACCAACAACTCGGAGAACCAGCGCGAGACCCTGCGTCTGGTGCAGGCGCGCTTCGATGCCGGTCGCGGTACCGAGTTCGATACTTCGCGTGCACGCGCCCAGCTCGAAGCCACGTTGTCGCGCGTGCCCAACCTGGAAGCACAGGTTGCGGTGAGCATGCACCGGCTGGCGGTGCTGACCGGCAGGACGCCCGAAGCGCTGATTGCCGACCTCAGCCCGCAGCAGCCGTTGCCGACGCTGCCGGCGCGACTCGATCCCGGCACGCCGGGTGAGCTGCTGCGCAATCGTCCCGACGTGATTGCCGCCGAGCATCGCCTGCATGCGACGACCGCACGGATCGGCGTGGCCACGGCCGACCTGTTCCCGCGCTTCACGCTGTTCGGGCTGATCGGCAGCCAGGCGATCGACAGCGGCGCGCTGTTCGAGCGCGACAGCGAGACCCGTCTGGTCGGCCTGGGCATCGACTGGTCGTTCCTCGACATCGGCCGGGTGCGCGCGCGCATCGCCGCCGCCGATGCCGATGCGGCCGGTGACCTTGCCCGCTACGAGCAGGCCGTGCTGCTGGCGCTGGAAGACACCGAGAACGCACTGGTGCGCTATGCCCGCGCTCGCGTCGAGGACCAGCACCTGGAGCAGGCCGCGATCGACAGTGCCACCGCCGCGCGGCTGGCCCGCGTCCGCTATGAAGCTGGCGCAACCGACCTGTTCGAAGTGCTGGATGCCGAGCGCACCCAGCTTGTCGCCCAGGAAGCGTTCGCCGACGGCCGCACCCGCAGCGTCACCGGCGCGGTCGCGCTGTACAAGGCGCTCGCCGGTGGCTGGCCGACGCGCGTACCGCTGCGCGAGGAAGTCGCCAGGCGCTGACGCATCCCATCCACGATCTCCCCCATCCAACCCGACGGCCGGTGGCGGCACGCTTTCCCCCTCCCTCGAGCGTGACGCCATCGGTTGCTCGGCGCGGATCACCTGACCAGTTCCCTCAGGCTCCTCGCAGCCTTTCACCGCCGCAGGGCTTCATCCCGCCTGCGGCGCTTTTTTATCCTCTCCGCCCCGGTGGAGTAGCATTTGCGTCCCCCAAAGGAGCCCGCGCCATGGCCGACAACGACAAGCCGTCCCGCGAACAGGCCGAGGCGGCCGTGCGCACCCTGCTGCGCTGGGCCGGCGACGACCCGGCCCGCGAAGGCCTGCTCGACACCCCCAAGCGCGTGGCCAAGGCGTACACGGACTGGTTCAGCGGCTACGCCGAGGACCCGGCCGATTACCTCAAGCGCACCTTCGAGGAAGTCGAGGGCTACGACGAGATGATCGTGCTGCGCGACATCGAGTTCGAGAGCCACTGCGAGCACCACATGGCGCCGATCATCGGCAAGGCGCACGTCGGCTACCTGCCGGACGGAAAAGTGGTCGGCATCAGCAAGCTCGCGCGCGTGGTCGAAACCTATGCGCGGCGGCTGCAGGTGCAGGAGAAGATGACCGCGCAGATCGCCCAGGTGATCCAGGACGTCCTGCAACCGCGCGGCGTCGGCGTGGTGATCGAGGGTGCGCATGAGTGCATGACCACCCGCGGTGTGCACAAGCGCGGGGTCAGCATGATCACCTCGAAGATGCTCGGCAGTTTCCGCGAGGACGCGCGGACGCGTGCGGAGTTCCTGCAGTTCATCGATGTGGGTCCGGGCCGCTAAGCCGCCGCCCCCGGAAAGCGGCCGGCCCGAAGGCCGGCTTCTCACACTCGGAAACTGCCGGCCCGAAGGCCGGCCCCTTGCGCTACGGCGTCACGCCGAAGGCGCGTCGTCCGTGAACCGCTCGTGCAGCTTCACCGGGGCAACCTTGGCCTGTTCGCGCTTGCGGATCCACAGGTTGACCATCTCGACGAACACCGAGAACGCCATCGCGGCGTAGATGTAGCCCTTCGGGATGTGCTGGCCGAAGCCATCGGCGATCAGCACCAGGCCGATCATGATCAGGAAGCTCAGCGCCAGGATCTTCACCGTCGGGTGGCGTTCGACGAACTCGCCGATCGGTCGGGCGAACATCAGCATGAAGGCGATCGAGATCAGGATCGCCGTGACCATCACCCAGCGCTCGTCGACCATGCCCACGGCGGTGATGATCGAGTCCAGCGAGAACACGATGTCCAGCACCATGATCTGGGCGATGACACTGGCGAACGTGGCCGTCACCGCGCCGGTGCCGACGTGCTCGCTGGCGCCTTCCAGCTTCTGGTGGATCTCGTGCGTGGCCTTGCCGATCAGGAACAGACCGCCGCCGATGAGGATGAGGTCGCGCCACGAGAACTCGTTGCCCAGCAGCGAAAACAGCGGTGCGGTCAGGCCGACGATCCAGGCGATGGCCAGCAGCAGGCCCAGTCGCGTCACCGCGGCCAGGGTGATGCCCAGCCGGCGCGCCTTGTTGCGCTGCTCCGGCGGCAGTTTGCCGGCCAGGATCGAGATGAAGATGATGTTGTCGATGCCGAGCACCAGTTCGAGCGCGGTGAGTGTGGCCAGTGCGATCCAGATCTCGGGGTTCAGTAGGGCGTCCATTGGGGTCTCGTAGGAAGGGGCGGGCGGCCCGTGGGCAAGTGGGTGGCCGAACCTGAGCGCGCACGCACGATGCCGGCCGCGGATGGCGGGGCAAGGTGATGGACAGCGGAGGTTTACGGCGGCGGAAAGGCCACGACGCTGTGCATTCAATGGACGCACCTTCGCCGTGGAACGGCGAAGGTCTTGCTCGCAGGCCGCCTCAGGCGACCTGCTGCTGCACCGGGGACGAATCCCGTAATGACGGTGTCAGCATGCGGGAGCTACTCCCCTTCGTGACCGCGATGGTAATGCATCTGCCGTCGCCGCGGCCATGACCGCCGCGGCAGAGGCCCGCGGCCCTTCATCCCAGCAGCAGGCGGACGATCCCCGCGGCGGCTTCGCGGCCCTCGAACGCTGCTGTCACCACCAGGTCCGCCCCACGCACGCTGTCGCCACCGGCGAACACCCGTGCATTCGCCGTCTGGAACGGCAAACGCGTGTCGTCGGCGGCCTTGCGTCGCGAGCCGCAGCCCGAGGCCGCCGCTTGCACGCGAATGCGGCCGTTGCCTTCCAGTTCGATCCCGTGCGCCGACAACCACTGCGGCGGGTCGGGCTGGAAGCCGAAGGCGATGATCACGACGTCCGCGGCCAGCACCGACTCGCTGCCTGCGACGATCTCCGCGTTCTGGCGTCCTTGCGCATCGGCTGGCGCCAGTCGCGTCTCGGCCACGCGCACGCCGGTAACGTCGCCGTCCTCGCCGAGCAGCGACAGCGGCTGGCGGTTGAAGAGGAACTGCACACCTTCCTCGCGCGCATTGGCGACTTCGCGCGCCGAGCCGGGCATGTTGGCCTCGTCGCGGCGATAGGCGCAGGTCACGCGCGAGGCGCCCAGGCGCACCGCGCTGCGCACGCAGTCCATGCCGGTATCGCCACCACCGAGCACGACCACGCGCTTGCCGCGCAGGTCGGGCAGGGCGACGTGGTCTTCCCAGCCGGCGATCGGCTTGCCGTTGACGTCGTCCTCGCCATGCACGAGGCGCCCGTTCTGGACCAGGAACGGCAGCGCCGGCAGCACGTGGCGCAGGTCCTGGCCCGGCAGGCCGCCATCGGTGTAGCGATAGCTTCCAAGGCCGAGGAACACCGCGTCGAATTCCGCCAGCAGCGTGTCCAGGCCGATGTCGCGGCCGATCTCTACGCCGAGCCGGAACTTCACGCCCATGCCTTCGAGCACGTCGCGGCGCGTGGCCATCACCGACTTGTCGAGCTTGAAGCTGGGGATGCCAAAGTGCAGCAGGCCGCCAATCTGTTCGTAGCGGTCGAACACCACCGCTTCGATGCCCGCGCGCGCCAGCCGGTCCGCGCACGACAGGCCGGCCGGGCCGGCACCCACCACCGCCACGCGCTTGCCGGTGGCGACGACCCGGGAGAGATCGGGTCGCCAGCCGTCGGCGAGCGCGCGGTCGGCGATGTACTTCTCGACGGCGCCGATGGTCACTGCGCCGAAGCCGTCGTTGAGGGTGCAGCTGCCTTCGCACAGGCGGTCCTGCGGACAGACGCGTCCGCACACCTCAGGCAGCGGGTTGGTCTCGTGGGCGAGGGCGGCCGCTTCGTGGATGCGGCCTTCTCGCGCGAGTTCGAGCCAGTTCGGTATGTAGTTGTGCAGCGGGCACTTCCACGCGCAGTACGGATTGCCGCAGTCGAGGCAACGCCCGGCCTGGTGTTTGGCTTCGGCCTCGCCGAAACGGCCATAGAGTTCGTTCCAGTCGCCGCCCTGGCGAAGCTCGAGCGGGATCCGCGCCGGCATCTGCCGGGGCGTCTCGCGGAAGGCGAACACGGGCTTCTTGTTGTCCATCTTGCTCACGCAGCCCTCCTGAGGTTCTCCGCCAGCGATTCCAGGCTCGCCGCCTTCGGCTTCACCAGCCAGAACTTGCCGAGGAAGTCGCGCATCTCGTCGAGGATGCGCTGCGCCCAGACGCTGCCGGTCAGGCGGATATGTGCCTCAAGCAGCTCGCGCAGGTGCGAGCGGTGGTTCTCGAAGCCGTCCGAGGCGATGCGCAGGATGTCGATGAGCTCGTGGTTGTAGCGATCGACGAAATCGCGCTCGGTGTCGAGCACGTAGGCCATGCCGCCGGTGAAGCCGGCGCCGAAGTTGAGGCCGGTGCGGCCAAGCACAGCGACCACGCCGCCGGTCATGTACTCGCAGCAATGATCGCCAGCGCCTTCGACGACCGCGACCGCACCCGAATTGCGCACCGCAAATCGCTCGCCGGCACGACCGGCCGCATACAGTTCGCCGCCGGTGGCGCCATACAGGCAGGTGTTGCCGAGGATCGGCGTCTCGTGTGCGAGGTAGCGCGCACCCTGCGGCGGCCGGATCACGATGCGGCCCCCTGCCATGCCCTTGCCGACGTAGTCGTTGGCTTCGCCGTTGAGTTCGAAGTGCAGGCCGCCGGCGTTGAACGCGCCGAAGCTCTGGCCGGCGGTGCCGTCGAAGCGCAATGTCAGCGGCGTATCGCTCATGCCACGGTCGCCGTGGACGCGGGCGATACGCCCGGACAGGCGCGCGCCGATGCTGCGGTCGGTGTTGCGGATCGCGTGGCGATACTCGCCACCGCGCTTGTGGTCGATCGCATCGGCCAGCTCGGTATCAAGCCGCGCGGCAAGACCGGTCGGTTCGGCGACCAGCGCAGGCACGCCGCAATGACCACCTGCGTAGCCCGGGTTACGTGCAAGCAGCGGTGCCAGGTCGAGGCCGTGCTGACGCCCACTGTCGCCTTCGACCTGGCGCAGCAGGTCGGTACGGCCGACCAGTTCGCCGAGCGTGCGCACGCCCAGTTGTGCCAGCCACAGCCGCACTTCCTCGGCGAGCAGGCGGAAGAAGTTCTCGACGCGCTCGGGCAAACCGGTGAAATGGTCGCGGCGCAACGCGTCGTCCTGCGTGGCGACGCCGGTGGCGCAGTTGTTGAGGTGGCAGATGCGCAGGTACTTGCAGCCCAGCGCGATCATCGGCGCGGTGCCGAAGCCGAAGCTCTCGGCGCCGAGCAGCGCGGCCTTGATCACGTCCAGGCCGCTCTTGAGGCCGCCGTCGGTCTGCAGGATCACGCGCTCGCGCAGGTCATTGGCGATGAGTGCCTGGCGCGCTTCCGACAGGCCCAGTTCCCACGGCGTGCCGGCATAGCGGATCGACGACAGCGGGCTGGCACCGGTGCCGCCGTCGTGGCCGGAAATGGTGACCAGGTCGGCGCCGGCCTTGGCCACGCCGGTCGCGATCGTGCCGACGCCGGCATGCGAGACCAGCTTCACCGACACCAGCGCCTGCGGATTGACCTGCTTCAGGTCGAAGATCAGCTGCGCGAGGTCCTCGATCGAATAGATGTCGTGGTGCGGCGGCGGCGAGATCAGTCCGATCCCGGGTGTCGCGTAGCGCAGCCGCGCGATCAGTTCATTGACCTTGTGGCCCGGCAGCTGGCCGCCCTCGCCGGGCTTGGCGCCCTGGGCGATCTTGATCTGCAGCACTTCGGCATTGACCAGGTACTCGGGCGTGACGCCGAAGCGGCCCGATGCAATCTGCTTGATCTTGCTGACCTTGTCGGTGCCATAACGGGCTGGGTCTTCGCCACCCTCGCCGGAGTTGCTGCGCCCGCCGAGCCGATTCATGGCGATGGCCAGCGCCTCGTGCGCTTCGGGCGACAGCGCGCCCAGGCTCATCGCCGCCGAATCGAAGCGCCGCACGATCGCCGACACCGGCTCGACGTCGTCGATGGCGATGGCTGTCGCCGACGAGGCATCGACCTCGAGCAGATCGCGCAGCGCCGCCGTCGGACGCTCGTTGACCGCTTCGGCGTAGCTTTGCCAGTCACTCCACTCGCCGGTCGCGACCGCGCGCTGCAGGCGCGTCACCACATCGGGATTGAACAGGTGGTACTCGCCACCCGGCGTGTACTTGAGCAGGCCGCCGATGGCGGGCAGGGCGTTGACGTTCCACGCCAGGTCGGCGAGCTGGATCGCATCGGCGTGAAGGTCGTCGAAGCCGGCGCCACCGATCCGCGACGGCGTACCGTCGAAGCACAGCTCGACCACCTCGCGGTCGAGGCCGACGATCTCGAACAGGCGCGCGCCGCGGTAGCTGCCGATGGTGCTGATGCCCATCTTCGAGATGATCTTGAGCAGACCCTTCTTGATCCCGCGCCGGTAGCTGCGACCGATCTGCGCGACTTCGCCGTGCTTGGTCTTGAGGATGCCGCGCACGCCCAGGTCGTGCAGCGTCTGGTAGGCGAGGTACGGGTACACCGCGGTCGCGCCGAAACCGAGCAGGCAGGCGAAGTGGTGCGGGTCGCGGGCGGTGCCGGTCTCGATGATCAGGTTCGATTCGCAGCGCAGGCCGGCGCGTGCAAGGTGCTGGTGGACCGCGCCGGTGGCGAGCAGGGCGTGCACCATCAGCCGGTCGGGCTGCGGGTAGCGGTCGCTGAGCACCAGCATCACCTTGCCGGCGCGCGTGGCGGCCTCGGCCTCGGCGCAGATACGCAGCAGGGCCGCCTTGAGGCCTTCCTCCGGTGCGTAGTGGAGGTGGATCAGCGCATGCGACTGGTCGTACGGCGCCATCGCCAGCAGCTGGCGAAGCTTGCGCTGCGACAGGACCGGCGAATTGAGATGGACGTGGCCGACATTGCCGGGGCCGTCGGCGAAGACATTGCCCTCGCGGCCCAGCTGCGTGGCCAGCGACATCACGCAGTCCTCGCGCAATGGATCGATCGGCGGGTTGGTGACCTGGGCGAATGCCTGGCGGAACTGGTCGTAGAGCGGCCGCACCTGCTGGCTCAGCACCGCCATCGGCACGTCGTCGCCCATCGAGCCGATGCCTTCCTGCTCGGTCTCGGCGAGCGGGCGCAGCACCTGCTCGCGCTCCTCGCGGGTGAGCTGGAAGAGTTTCTGGAAAGCCGACAACGTTTCGGCGTCGAACGGCTCCGCCGCCAGCTGCGGATCGATCAGCTCGGTCTGCAGGTAGGTCATGCCCTGCTTGAGCCAGCGCTTGTACGGCGCCCGTGCGCGGTTGATGCGGTCGATCGCGTCGGAGTCGAGCAGCTCGCCGAGGTACAGGTCGGCGGCGATCATCTCGCCCGGGCCGAGCTTGCCCTTGGCCTCGATCTCTTCGGGCGGCAGTTCCCACACGCCGGCTTCGGAGGCGATCAGGAAATGGCGGTCGCGGGTGCGCAGCCAGCGCGCCGGGCGCAGGCCGTTGCGGTCGAGTGTGCAGGCGGCGTAGCGGCCGTCGACGGTGACGATGCCGGCCGGGCCATCCCACGGCTCGGTGTTGAGCGCGTAGTACTCGTAGAACGCGGCGAGGTCGGCATCCTTGTATTCAAGCGATTGGGTCGCCGGCGGGATCAGGATCCGCATCGCCTTGAGCAGGTCCATGCCGCCGGCCTGCAGCAGCTCCAGCATGTTGTCGAGCGACTGCGAATCGGAGCCGTCGGTGCTGATGACCGGATCGAACTCGGTCAGGTCCAGCGCCGGTGTATGCCAGGCATGCACGCGCGCCTGCGCCCAGGCACGGTTGCCGGCGATGGTGTTGATCTCGCCGTTGTGCGCCAGCAGACGGAACGGCTGGGCCAGCGGCCAGCGCGGCGTGGTGTTGGTGGAGAAGCGCTGGTGGAATACCACCACGCTCGCCGCCAGGTCGGCGCGTCGCAGGTCCGGGTAGAGCTGGGCAAGGCGATCAGGCAGGACCATGCCCTTGTAGCCGATGCTCGCCGCCGAAAGGCTGACCACGTAGAAATCGGGCAGCTCGCGCAGCGCCTGTTCGGCGCGGCGCCGGGCCAGGAACAGCGAACGCTGGAAGATCGCCGCATCGAAGGCGCCGGCTGGGCGCACGAACACCTGCTCGATGCGCGGCATGGTGCGCTTGGCCAGCTCGCCGCAGGCGCCGATGTCGACCGGTACCACGCGCCAGCCGGCGATCTCGACGCGCTCGCGCCGCAGTTGCGCGTCCAGCGTGTCGCGCGCATGCGCGGCTTCGGTCTCGTCGTGCGGCAGGAACACCAGGCCGGAGGCGTAGTGCGAGCCCAGCGTGATGCCGGCTTCGCGGGCGAGCGAACGCAGGAACGTATCGGGCTGGCGGATCAGCAGGCCGCAGCCGTCGCCGCTCAGGCCATCGGCGGCGATGCCGCCACGGTGGGTCATGCGTACCAGCGCATCGATCGCGCGATCGACGATGGCGCGGCTCGGTGCGTCGTCGAGCTGTGCGATCAGGCCGAAACCACAGGCATCCCGCTCGTCACGGGGGTCGTAAAGACCGACAGGGCCGG
The DNA here is from genome assembly GCA_036524935.1 of Lysobacter sp. Taxonomy (GTDB): domain Bacteria; phylum Pseudomonadota; class Gammaproteobacteria; order Xanthomonadales; family Xanthomonadaceae; genus Lysobacter_J. The sequence goes on from DATDBK010000231.1 coordinate 12,682, forward strand.
TGCGGTAATGCTGCTCCATCGTTACTCCGTCGCTGTGTGGCAGCTTGAAATCGTTGGACAACGAAACCTGGCTCGCAGGGACGGGGCATGACGGTCCGCTCGCGCAGTCCGGCCGGCCTGAAGCCCTGGTTCAACCGAATAAAGCACAAATTGTGCGATGCGGCAATTTGCCTGCCACGGTGTCTTGAGATCGTCACCGGATGCGACGCAAGGCATTGATGCCGTTGGGGGTTTGCGGCGGAAACCGGCGTATTTTGGTAACGCTTGAAACCATTGGTTGTGGCGGTGCGCGGAGGTGTCTGATGGACAAGGAAACCGGGCCCCGTCATCCCGGCGAACGCCGGGAACCAGGCCGACCACCCATCATCCCCTCACCGTCATCCCCTCACCGTCATCCCCTCACCGTCATCCCGGCGAACGCCGGGATCCATTTGCTCTTGATCTCTTCGAGCGACGCATGAGAGCAACGGCAACTGCAACATGGATCCCGGCGTTCGCCGGGATGACGGTGAGGGCGATACCGTCGTGGGGCGGTGGAGGGGGACACTCACGCGATAAACTCGCGTGATTCCCGCACGCCTTCCCGGCCCTTCCGTGACCGATTCGATTCCCGCCAGCGGTTCGCGCCGCAACGCCGCGCTTGCCTTCATCTTCGTCACCATCCTGATCGACGTGCTGTCGTTCGGACTGATCATTCCGGTGCTGCCACACCTGATCGAGCAGTTCGCCGGCGGTGACACCGCGCACGCGGCCTACTGGGTGGCGGCGTTCGGCTTCCTGTTCGCCGCGATCCAGTTCGTGACCTCGCCGATCCAGGGCGCGCTTTCGGACCGTTTTGGCCGGCGTCCGGTGATCCTGATTTCGTGCCTCGGCCTGGGCCTGGACTTCGTGTTCATGGCGCTGGCGCCGTCGCTGGTCTGGCTGCTGGTCGGTCGAGTCATCTCGGGCATCACCTCGGCCAGCTTCACCACCGCCAATGCCTACGTCGCCGACGTCACCCCTGCCGACAAGCGCGCCAAGAGCTACGGCCTGCTCGGCGCGGCCTTCGGCGTCGGCTTCATCATTGGCCCGTTGATCGGCGGCGAGCTCGGCGAGATCGACCTGCGCCTGCCGTTCTGGTTCGCCGCGGGGCTGGCGCTGGTCAACTTCTGCTACGGCTGGTTCGTGTTGCCCGAGTCGCTGCCGAAGGAAAAGCGCAGTGCGCGCTTCGACTGGTCACATGCCAACCCGCTCGGGTCGCTGGTGCTGCTCAAGCGCTATCCGCAGGTGTTCGGGCTGGCGGCGGTGGTGTTCATCGCCAACCTCGCGCACTACGTGTACCCGAGCGTGTTCGTGCTGTTCGCCGACTACCAGTACCACTGGGGCCCGCGCGAGGTCAGCTACGTGCTGGCGCTCGTGGGAGTGCTCAACGTGATCGTGCAGGCAGGGCTGGTCGGCAAGGTCGTGCATGCGCTGGGCGAGCGGCGCGCGCTGATCACCGGCCTGTGCTTCGGCGCCGTCGGCTTCGCGATCTATGGCTTTGCCGATGTCGGCTGGGTGTTCCTGATCGGCCTGCCGATCTCGGCGATCTGGGGGCTGGCGGCACCGTCGACGCAGGCGCTGATCACGCGCCAGGTCGGCGCCGACGTGCAGGGCCGCATCCAGGGCGCGTTGATGAGCCTGGTCAGCCTGGCCGGCATCATCGGTCCGGCCGTGTTCGCCGGCAGCTTCGGCTACTTCATCGATGACCGCGCGCCGGTGCATCTGCCGGGGGCGCCGTTCCTGATCGCATCTGTGCTGCTGTGCGTGGCGGTGGTGATCGCGTGGCGCTATGCGCGGGTGCCGGGGCAGGCGCCGGCGGTGGCTGCCGAAGCCGGGTTGAGCCGCTAGTCTTCCAGCGCCGCCAACTGCTCGGCCGGAAACGGCAGCAGCGCCCAGAAGGCGATGTTGCTGTCGGCCCAGCGGAACGCGGTCTCGTTGAGCAGGTCGAGCAGCGTGTCGAAATCCTCGCCGTGCGCGGCGCGCCAGCCGTCGGCGTGCTCGACCAGCAGCAGGTAACCGGTGGCCGGTCGCCACGACAGGTCGGCCAGGCTGTCGCCGAGCGCATCCCAGTTGCCACCGAACCACTCGGGGAACTGCCCGGCCGCGGCGAAGCGCTGCATCAGCGTGGCCTTGTCGGCGCAATCGGCCAGATCGACGCGCAGCACCGCGTAATCGAGGGCCTCTCCGGCCTGCGCCATCGACTCGGTGTCGCGTGCGTCGATGAAGTACGCGCCACTGTGGGCCGGGTCGGCCAGGATCGAGCGCAGGTCGGTCGCACTCATCGGCGTGCCTCCACGGCGGGCGGATCGAATCGGCGGAAGCTGCGGTAATGATCGCCGGTGTACCAGTACTCCACCGGTGGATCACCGCCGGTCACGATGCGGCGCGCGCCGCGGTCGTCCGAGCCCGGCGTGTCGACGGTGTACTCGTGGTAGTAGCCGCGCGGCTGAGCGGGCAGTTGCTTCTCGCGGTTCTGGAACACGGCGCCGTCCTGGCGGTGCGGATGCGGGCCGCCATCGGCGATGCGCGCGAGGACGGCATGCGCCTCGGCTGGCAGGAACGTCGGGTAGCGTGCGTCCTCGCCATCGGTTGGCGGGGTGGGTGGCGCCGACGGTGCAGGTGCGGCGACCTGTCCGGCCGGTGTCGCAACCGGCGGGTGCAGGTCACCGTTCTCGGAACGCTTCGTCCACAGCCACAGGCCGACCAGGACGATCGCGGCGAGCAGGCCGAGATGGCGCCGGCGCATGGTCGTGATCAGCCGCAGCGCAGGCCGGTGATCGCGCCGCGGTCATTGACGTCGACGTTGATGCGGTACTCGCGGAAATCCATGGTCGCCGCCTGGCCGGGACGCAGCACGCGCGACTCGCGGCTGCCGGTGTCACGCAGGATGCGGTTGACGATGTCGTCGTTGACGCCCTGGCCAATGGCCCAGCGTGCGGCTTCGACATTGCAAACGCCCGAAGGAGGCACCGCACCGCCGGCCGCAGGCGGCGCGGATGCGCAACCGGCCAGGGTCAGTGCGATCGCGACAAAGGAAAGGCTGCGGAACATGTCGGTTCTCCGGTTGGGGGCGGCCTGGGCTGGGCGCACCGTGCGCCCGCTGCCGTGTGCGGGGTGTAAACGCGTGGGAGGATAGCGGGAATGGGGTGACGGGAAAGCCATTGCGGAGTGCTGCGCCAGATTGCGCTATACATCGTGCATGTCCGAACGTCCCTACGCCCCCGCCTGCGACCGCAATCGCGATCCGATCCTCGACGTGCTGCGCGGGCATTTCGCTGATATCCGCGACGTGCTCGAAGTCGGCAGCGGCACCGGCCAGCATGCCGTCTACCTTGCGGCCGCGATGCCGTGGCTGCGCTGGCAGTGCAGCGACCAGGCCGCCTCGTTGCCGGGCATCCGCATGTGGCTGGACGAAGCGGCGCTGGCCAACACACCGGCACCGGTCGAGCTCGACGTCTCGAGCGGGCCGTGGCCGCGCGCCGTCAACGAAGACGGTCGCTTCGATGCGGTGTTCAGCGCGAACACCCTGCACATCATGGGCTGGCCCGAGGTGCAGGCGTTTTTCGCCGGCCTGGCGCCGGTGCTTGCCGGCAGCGCTGTCGTGGTCGTGTACGGGCCGTTCAACTACGACGGCCAGTACAGCAGCGACAGCAACCGCGAGTTTGATGGCTGGCTCAAGGCGCGCGATCCGCGCTCGGGGATCCGCGATGCCGCCGACGTCGACGCGCTCGCCCGCGGCATCGGCCTGCGCCTGGTCGAGGACGTGGCGATGCCGGCCAACAACCGCTGCCTGGTGTGGCGTCGCGACGCCGACGCGGCGTTGACACCGCGGGGCCAAGTCCGCAATCGGCCATGACGCGGGCAACTTTGCCAATACGGGCGAACGTGCGGTCGATCACGCCAACCGTGGCCAATGGCAGGGGTGCCCGGGCGCCAGCCCCGTAACGATGCGGGATTGATCGTCCTCGCTGGGGTTGGTACATGCTTCGTCGTTCGTCTGCTGCGCTGCGCCTGCGCGCGCTGCCGCTGCTGGTTTCTCTGCTGCTCGCCACGCCTGCTACCCGGGCGCAGACCGCGCCGCCGCTGGACGCGGCCTATCCCGGCACGCTGACCCTGACGGTCGATGCCACCGACCTCAGCCATCGCGTGTTCCGCGCCAGCCAGCAGATCCCGGTGCAGCCGGGCCCGCTGACGCTCCTGTATCCGCAGTGGATCCCAGGCAACCATTCGCCCAGTGGTCCGGTCAACCGCGTCGCCGGCCTCAAGATCACCGGCAACGGCGAACGCATCCAGTGGCGCCGCGATCCCCTCGACGTCTATGCGTTCAAGTTGATCGTGCCCGAGGGCGTGGACACGCTCGAGGTCAGCTTCGACGTGCTCACCCCGACCGCCGGCGAGCAGGGTCGCATCACCATGACCCAGGACATGCTCAACCTGCAGTGGAACCAGGTCGCGCTGTACCCGGCCGGCCACTACGCGCGCCAGGTCCGGATCGCCCCGGCGCTGAAGCTGCCGGCTGGCTGGCAGGCCGGAACCGCGCTGGAAGTGGCGGCGAAAGAGGGCGACACGCTGCGCTACAAGCCGGTGCCATTCGACACGCTGCTCGATTCGCCCGTCTACGCTGGTCGCTACTTCAGGCAGGTCGACCTCGACCCGGGCGCGAAGGTGCCGGTGCGCCTGAACATCGTTGCCGACGATCCGAAATATCTCGAGGCGAAGCCAGAGCAGATCGAGGCCCATCGCAAGCTGGTCGACCAGGCCTACAAGCTCTACGGCGCGCGCCACTACGACCACTACGACTTCCTGTTCTCGCTGTCCGACCAGATGGGCGGCAATGGCCTCGAGCACCAGCGCTCCAGCGAGAACGGCGTCGGTCCGGAGTACTTCACCGAGTGGGGCAAGAACGCGGCGGACCGCGACCTGCTGCCACACGAGTTCACCCACTCCTGGAACGGCAAGTACCGCCGCCCGGCCGATCTGACCACGCCCAACTTCAACGTGCCGATGAGCGACACGCTGCTGTGGGTGTACGAGGGCCAGACCCAGTACTGGGGTTACGTGCTGGCCGCGCGCTCGGGTCTGTGGACGCCGGAGCAGGCGCGCGATGCGCTGGCGCTGGTCGCTTCCACCTACAGCACTGATCGCCCCGGCTTCCAGTGGCGCAACGTCCAGGACACCACGCTCGATCCGATCATCAACTCGCGCAAGCCGCAGCCGTACCGCAGCTGGCAGATGAGCGAGGACTACTACAGCGCCGGCCAGCTGATCTGGCTGGCGGTCGACAGCAAGCTGCGCGATCTCAGCGCCGGCAAGCGATCGCTGGACGATTTCGCCAAGGCTTTCTTCGGCGTCAACGACGGCGACTGGGACGTCAATACGTACGACTTCGACGAAGTCGCGCGCACGCTCAACGGCGTTGCCGCATTCGACTGGGCGACGTTCCTGCGCGAACGCGTGGACGCCAATGCGGCGCCGCTCGACGGACTCGCCGCCAGCGGCTGGAAGCTGGTCTATACCGACACACCCAGCGAATACCAGAAGGCGGTCGAAGGCGACCGCAAGTCCGCCGACTTCAGTGCGTCGCTGGGCATGTCGGTGTCCAGCAAGGACGCCACCGTGAGCGGCGTGCGCTGGGACGGCCCGGCGTTCGATGCCGGCATCGCGCCGGGCGCCACGCTGCTGGCCGTCAACGGGTATGCCTATGAGAACGATCGGTTGAAGGATGCGATCAAGGCCAACCACGACGGTTCCCGCCCGATCGAGCTGGTGGTCAAGCACGGCGAGGTGGTGCGCACGCTGCGCTTGGACTATCGCGAGGGCCTGAAGTACCCGCATCTGGAGCGCATTGCCGGTACCCAGGATCGACTGACGAAGATCTTCGCGCCCAAGTAGCTGCGTCTGGCGCGTACTGCGCGGCTGGCGCGTCGCCTTCGGAAAGGCGTCGTCCCCCGGGCGGGGATTGCTACGTCCCGCAGACGACATCCTGTCTTTATGCGGGACGCGGGCCATCCGTGGCCCGCTGCTCCGCAATCCCCGCCCCGGCGGACGACGCTTCGGCGCGTTGATGCACGGTCTTCGGCAGGTGCATCCGGTAGCCCGGGTAAGTGAAGCGCACCCGGGGACGACTCGCATGCCCCGGGTGCGCTGCGCTTACCCGGGCTACGGTCAGGCCACTTCGCGCCAGCGGTAGTAGCGGCGGTCGGCGAGTTCGAGCAGGTCGAGGTCTTCGTGGGTGTCGCCGTAGGCATAGACGACCTCGTAGTGGGCGAGGTCGTAGCGCTCGCGCACGCGTCGCGCCTTCTCCTCGCCGGCGCACTGCTCGCCGTCATAGCGCCCGGTCATGACGCCATCGTTCGATTCCAGTGCCGAGCACAGCAGTTCAAGACCGTGCTGCGCGCACCAGTGCGACAGATAGAGATCGAGCGCGCCGGAGACCACCACGACGGTATCGCCCTGCGCCTTGTGCCAGGCGATCCGCTCGAGTGCCATCGGCCGCAGTACCGCAGGAAGCACTTCGCGCGAGAAGCGCTCACCCGTCGCGCGCAAGTGCGCGACATCGGCGCCACGGAAGCCGAAATCGACCACTCGCGAGCGTATGCGGTTGGCGCTGACCATGCCGAGCTTGTAGCCGACCACCAGCGGCGCCAGCACGACCCTGCCGATGGCCAGTCGCCGGGGCGCGACAGCGCGCTCCATGAAGTCACCAAACATCTCGCGCGTGGTGATGGTGCCATCGAAGTCGAACAGGGCGAGGTTCATGGGGGAGTCGTCCTTGAGTGCCCGGCGGGGCAGCAGCAGCGCCAGCTTAGACATCCCGGGCGCCGATGTGCGACCCTCCCCCGCATCCCCGGACCGATGCAAGCCCGATGACGGAAGCCAACACCCCCACCGCCGATGCATCGCTACGGGGGGAAGCTGCGCTGGTTCGCTCGCTGGGGTCGTTCCAGCTGGGCGCTTCGATCATCAACATCATCGTCGGCGCTGGCATCTTCATGCTGCCGGCACTGCTGGCCGCACGCATGGGCAAGGCGGCGCCGCTGGCCTTCGTCGCCGGCGCGGTCGCGATCATCCCGATCGCGCTGTGCTTCGCCGCGGTTGGCAGCCGCGCCTCGGCGACCGGTGGTCCGTACACCTATGTCACCGCCTGCTTCGGTCCGTTCGCCGGGTTCCTCACCGGCGCGCTGATGTGGATCTGCAACGTCACCTCCAGCGCCGGCGTCGCCGCGGCGCTGACCAGCCAGGTCGCGCACGCCTTTCCGCAGGTCGCCCAGCCCTCGCCGCGCGCGCTGCTGATCGCAGCGGTGTACAGCGCGCTGTTCGCCCTCAACGCGTTCGGCGTGAAGCTCGGCGCCCGCATGATCGTGCTGCTGGCGGCACTGAAACTGACGCCGCTGTTCCTGCTGGCGACGCTGGGCCTGTTCTTCGTCGACTGGCAGCAGGTCAGTTTCGAATGGGCGGCGGTGCCGTCGTGGTCCGCGTTGGGGTCATCGCTGGTGCTGGTGGTGTTCGCCTATGCCGGCATGGAGACCGCGCTGGTGCCCTCAGGTGAAGTGCGCGACCCGGCCAAGCACGTGCCGCGCGCGACCCTGAGCGCGATCGTGATCGTGGTGCTGCTGTACGTCGGCATCCAGGTGGTTTGCCAGGGCCTGGTCGGCGCCGGCCTGACCGAAAGCAGCGCGCCGATCGCCGATGCCGCCCACGCGCTGTGGACGCCGGGCCGCACCCTGCTGCTGGCGACGGCATGCGTGTCGATGCTCGGCTTCCTGATGGGCAACCTCTTCTCGTCGTCGCGGCTGTTGTTCGCACTGGGTCGCGATGGCTTCCTGCCGCGCCCATTCGGCCTGGTCGACGTGCAGCACCGCGTGCCGATGCTGGGCCTGTTCGCCCATGCCGCCATCGCCATCGTGCTGGCCGTTGCCGGCAGCTTCGAGACGCTGGCGCTGATCTCCGGCGGCGCGATCTGCCTGGTGTTCGCCGCGGTCGCGGTGTCGGCCTGGCGCGCGCAGCAGATCAACCTGCGCGGGCAGGGCGAGCCGCTGGTGTTGCGCGGTGGCCCGCTGATTCCCGGCCTGGCGGTGCTGACGATGGCCGCGATCCTGGCCACGCTGAGCGAGAACGAATGGCTGTCCATCGCGCTCTCGCTGACGTCGCTGGTGGTGGTCTATGCGGTGCTGGCGGCGATGCGCGGGCGCGGAGCGCGCAAGTCGGCGATCTGAGCGACACTCGCGGGTATCGCGCCTAGCCGCGATGCTCCAGTGCGAGGTACTCGGCCGACTGCATCTCGATCAGCCGCGACGCAGTGCGCTCGAATGCATGGGCGAGCTTGCTGCCGGCATACAGCGCGGTCGGCGTGACGGCGGCGGTGCAGACCAGGTTGACGTGGCGGTCGTACAGCTCGTCGATGAGATGGACGAAGCGCCGCGCCGGGTCGTCGTTGCTGCCGTCGAACACCGGGATCCCGCCGACCAGCACCGTGTGGCACTCGGTGGCGATCTCGATGTAGTCGCTGGCCGCGCGCGGGCCCTCGCACAACGCGGCGAAGTCGAACCAGGCATGGCCTTCGGCGAGGGCACGCACCGGGATCTCGCGGCCGTCGATCACCAGCGGGCCGTCTTCGCGCGGGCACGTTGCGGTGAGTTCGTGCCAGCGCTCGCCCAGCCACGTGTCGGAGGCGGCATCGAGCGGCGCGCGGTATACCGGCGAGCGGGTCAGCGCGCGCAGGCGGTAGTCGTGGGCGCTGTCGAGGTGGAGCACGCGGCAGTGGCGCTCGAGCTGCGCGATCGCCGGCACGAAGCTAGCACGCTGCAGGCCGTCCTTGTAGAGGTTGCGCGGCTCGGTGTTCGACGTGGTGACCAGCGCGACGCCTTCGGCGAACAGGCGCTCGAGCAGGCGGCCGAGCAGCATCGCGTCGCCGATGTCGTTGACGAAGAACTCGTCGAGCACCAGCACGCGGAGCTGCTGGCCCCATTCGCGCGCGATCGATGCCAGCGGATCGCTCTCGCCGGCGTGTGCGCGCAGCTGGCTGTGCACTTCGCGCATGAAGCGATGGAAGTGGGTGCGACGCTTGCCAATGACATCGCCGTCGCCGTTGTCCGCCGGCAGCGAGTCGTAGAACATGTCGATCAGGAACGTCTTGCCGCGGCCGACGCCACCCCACAGGTACAGCCCCTGCGCGGCCTGCGGCTTGCGCCCGAGCAGGCCATCGAGCAGTCCGCGCCTGCGCGGTTCGGGCAGCGCGGCGTGGAGCCGGTCGAGCTCGCGCAGGGCCGCGTGCTGGGCGGGGTCGTCGTTCCAGTCGCCGCGGGCGACACCGGCGGCGTAGAGCGTTGACGGCGTTCCAGTCGGGGCCGCGGCCAGGAGCTGCGTGCTCATGCGGCCGGCGGTGCCTGTTCCGGTGGCAGGTACGGCTTCACGCCGTGCTTGATCACGCCGCGCAGGTCGATCAGGCGGCGATGGAAGAAGTGGCTGGTGTCGGGCATCTTCACCAGTTCCGGCGGCTGGCTCAGCTGCTTGAGGCTGTCGATCCAGGCGTACACCGCCTGCGGGTCGACGATTTCGTCGGACTCGCCCTGGATCACCAGCCACGGGCACTCGGGCGGCACCAGCGTGCTGAAGTCCCAGCTGCGGCCGGCGGCCGGAGGCGCAATCGAGATCATCATTCCCGGCTTGAGTTCGGCCGCGCACTTGAGCGTGATGTAGGAGCCGAAGCTGAAACCGGCCAGCCACAGCTGCGCTTCCGGGCGCTGCGCACGAACCCATGCCGCCACTGCGCGCAGGTCGTCGGCTTCGCCGTTGCCGTGATCGAAGTTGCCGGTGGAGGCGCCGACGCCGCGGAAGTTGAAGCGCACTGTGGTCACGCCCGACTCGCGCAACGCACGCGCGGTCATCGTGACGACCTTGTTGTGCATCGTGCCGCCGTCGGTCGGCAGCGGATGGCAGACGATGGCGACAACCGGCCGTGCCGGCGCTTCGGGCGCTTCCACGGTGGCTTCGAGCACGCCGACCGGACCGTCCAGCAGCAGTGTCGTGGCGGCGGCAGTGGGGAACGCGGGAATGTTCATGCGGCCATGATACGGGGAGGCGGGTTCAGGCTCCGTAATCCCGATGGTCCAGACCCGTCATCCCGGCGAACGCCCGTACCCATCTGCACTTGCCTCAGCGGCCGCGCAGATCAAACCCCAGCAGCAGCGGGTCGTGGTCGGAACTGCGCCACGGCCCGGCACCGCCGGCGCGATAGCCGGAGCTGTCGGGTTCGTCGGCGTTGCTGTGCCATTCGGCCGCACCGCGCAGCCGTTGCGCCAGCGCCGGGCTGAGCAGGGCATGGTCGAGCCGGCCGAGCTGGCCGTCGTAGACGTAGCTGTACGGCGCGGCGACACCGGCAACGGAGAACGCGTCGCGCCACGAGGCCTCGTCCTCGAGCAAGCGCAACGGCGCTTCGCCTGCATACGCATTGAAGTCGCCCACAAGCAGCGTCAGCGCGCGGCCATATCGGGTCACGTCGGCAAGCAGCCAGTGGGTGAGCAGGCGTGCTGACTGGACGCGCGTGGCATTCCAGCATGCAGCGCCATCGCCCTGGTCGCGATCATCGCCTTCGGCGCCGCTGCAGCCCTTCGACTTGAAGTGATTGGCGACGATGACGAACGTTTCGCCGTCGGCGCGGCCGGCCTTAACCGGCACGAACGCCTGTGCCATCGGCACGCGGCTGTGCGGCCCGAACGGCCCGCCCTCCATGGTTGCCGGACGGCCCTGCGCACGCACGCGATCGTCGCGGTAGACCAGCCCGACCCGGATCGCGTTGTCGCCCGGGCCCTGGCCTGCATCGACGAAGTGCCAGTGTCCGTGGCCTGGGCCGCCGCCTGCATTGAGCGCATCGACCAGCGAAGCGATGCTGGAATCGCGGCCGTAACCGTCGTTCTCCAGCTCCATCAGCGCGACGATGTCGGCATCGAGTGCGCCGATCGTGGCGACGTGCTTGGCCAGCTGCGCCGTCAGTTCCGCCGGCGTGCGCGCACCGCGCGGTGTCGGGAAGCCACCGCCGTGGCCATCGCCATTGAAGAGGTTTTCGAGGTTCAGCGCGGCCACGCGCAGGTCGCCGGGCACCTGCGGCGGCGCCGGGCGCGTCGCGGCCTGCAGCGTCGGCGTCGAGGTCAGCTGCAGCCGATAGCCGCTGTCGGCCTGGTCAAGCACGCCAGCCACGCCGTCGAGACGACTGCCACTGCGCGCCTGCGCCAAGCCCAGCGGCCATGCCGCTGCCGATCCGCCATCGCCGGCCTCGATCCAGAGCTGGCGCCGTGCGTTGTCGGCAACGACCGCTCGTGCGGCATCGCTGCCGGGCCCGGCCCGTTCCGCCGGCTGCCACAGGCGCTCTCCCACGCTCGCAAGGATGCGATCGTGCTTGCCCAGTTCGCCGCTGTCGGCCAGCAACACGGGCATATCAACGCGCAGCGCCATCCCTTCCAGTCGTTCCCAGTCGGGCGCGGCTGCCGCGAGGACGATGGGCGCGAGCGCGCCGTGGCCCAGTCGTTCCACCTTCACCTGTTCGAGCGCGGTGCGGCTGGCGCGGCCGCTGGGCTGTTCGACGACCACCCCACGGACGCGGACGCGATCACCCGGTTGCACCGGCGAAGCCGCATCGGCGTCGACGACGAAGATCGCGTCGGAGGTTGCATCGTCGCCATCGCCGGTGTCCTGCATGAACCAGCCGCCGCCCTTGCCGGCACGCGCGCTGACCACGCCCTCCACGGTCACCGTCTGCCCCAGCAGCGGACTCTGCGCACCCGTTCCCTGGACTTGGCCGATGGCGATGGCATTCGTGCCGCCACCGGCAAGGGTGCTGCAGCCTGCCAGCAGGCAGGGCGCGAGCAACAGGGCGAGGGCGGTCGGGCGGGTCCGGGTCATGGCGCGGTCGGCGGAGGAGGGTCGCGCATTATCACTACCGTTGGCGACAGTGGTGCATCGCGCCGGCGCCAGAAACGACAACGCCGCCCGGAGGCGGCGTCGTGCGAAGCAGTCGGCGTTGGCCTTCTTACTTCAGGTTGCCCAGCATCCAGTCGACCGTGGCGATGACCTGCTCGTCGGTCAGGGCCGGGTTGCCGCCCTTGGCCGGCATCACGCCGGCGGTGCCGGTGAAGCCTTCGATGGCGTGCTTGTGCAGGGTGTCCTTGCCCTTGGACAGGCGGTCGACCCAATGCGCCTTGTCCAGCGTCGGCGCGCCGCCGGCACCGGAGGTGTGGCAGCCGGTGCACAGGTTGTTGAAGATCACCGAGCCGTCGGTGGTGCCGCCGTAGGCGACCTGCGAGGCGGCCTTGGCCGCGGCGGCAGCGGAAGCCGCGGCCTGGGCGGCGGCGCCGGTGGTGCCGGCATAGACCGCGCCGACCGGCGCGATGCGCTCGGCGGTGCGCTTGGCCACGTCGGGGTTGATCTCCGCCGGCAGCTGATGGTGCACGTACAGCGCAGCGATCATCAGGCCCACGGTGACCAGCATCAGGAAGCCGATCACCATCGAGAATTTCTTAAGGAACTCAAGGTCGTAATTGCGCACAAACCCACCTATGGCACGCACCCTTCTCGGGCACGCGTAGCTTCGACGAATAGTGGCCGGCAAGGGTTTCCGAAAAACGGTCATCCGAAGCCGGGTCACGTCCAACACCGTCCGCACCAGGTGCGGCCTGCGCCAGTATAAAGCCCGCCCCCTTGCCCAAGGACAAGGGGAAGTGGCGCGCCCGGAGGGATTCGAACCCCCGACCAATGGCTTCGGAAGCCACTACTCTATCCGGCTGAGCTACGGGCGCCTGGCTGAGATCCTGCGTGGATGGCCTGACCGGATGAATCCGATCACAGTCGCTCCGCGCGGGGCTGGCATTCTAGCTGCAAATGCCCGGCTACGGGCTGTCGAGCCCTGCTGAAGCCGCATTTCGCGCCATCGGGGCGCCGGTCGATCGTCAGTCGACCACCAATGGATCATCATCTGTCGCTGGAATATGAGTTACGAACGCTTCGAAACCCCCGCCGTGGCGCCGTGGAAAGCGCGCCTGGCCCTGTACTGGAAGCTGGTCCGCGGCGATCGCCCGATCGGCTGGCTGCTGCTGCTGTGGCCGACGTGGTGGGGCCTTTGGCTGGCCGCTGAAGGCGTGCCGCCGCTGTGGACCCTGTTCGTGTTCAGCGCCGGCGTCTGGCTGACCCGCTCGGCCGGCTGCGTGATCAACGACTACGCCGACCGCTGGCTCGACCCCCACGTCGAACGCACCAGGGACCGCCCGCTGGCGACCGGGGCCGTTCGCGGCCGCGAGGCGCTGGCGTTGTTCGCTGTGCTGATGCTGGCGGCTTTCGGGCTGGTACTCACGCTCAACCGGCTGACCGTCTGGATGAGCCTGATCGGCGTGGTGCTGGCGGCCAGCTACCCCTATCTCAAGCGCTACACCCACCTGCCGCAGGTCTACCTCGGCCTGGCCTTCGGCTGGGGCATCCCGATGGCCTTCGCCGCCGTGCGCGGTGAAGTGCCGGCGCTGGCGTGGCTGCTGTATGCCGCCAACATCGTCTGGTCGACCGCGTACGACACCTGGTACGCGATGGTCGACCGCGAGGACGACCTGCGCATGGGCAGCAAGTCGACGGCGATCCTGTTCGGCGAACTCGACCTGGTCGCGCAGGGCGTGCTCTATGCAGTGTTCTTCAGCGCACTGGTGCTGGTTGGCCAACGCGCCGGCATGGGCAGCTACTACTGGGCTGGCGTGGCGGTGGCGGCGGCACTGGTGGTGTACGAGTTCATCATTGCCCGCACGCGCGATCGCGCCGCCTGCTTCCGCGCCTTCCTGCACAACCACTGGGTCGGGCTGGTCGTCTTTGCCGGCATCGCGATCGATTACGCGCTGCGCGCGCCGGCAGCCTGAGCTCCGGCGCCCTCAGGCGTGCCTGACCAGCTTGCGCAGGCGGAAGCCGGCAATGATCTGCAGCACGCCATAGAACAGCGCCGTCACGCCGATCCACAACGATACGGTGAGCAGGCCCGCGGCCGGGCGGCCCAGGAACAGCACGCCCAGCGCGATCGCCAGCACGCCACTGAGCGCGATCAGCCACTCACCTTCGATCTCCTTGCGTATGCGGATCGCCAGGACGATGCGCCAGATGCCGGCGACCACCAGCCACACCGCCAGCAGCAACAGCAGGATGCCGGCGACCGCCAGCGGGTGCATCACCCCCATGATTCCGAACGCGATCGAGGCGATCGCATACAGCGCCAGCCATCCCTTGGACACGGAGACGTCCTTGCGGAACAGGGCGATCACGCTGATCACGCCTTCGGCCAGTGCCATCACGCCGAACGCCCAGGCGATCGCCACCGCAGTGCTGCCGGGCCAGAGGAATGCGCTGATGCCGAACAGCACCGCGATCACCCCGTAGACGACCAGCACCCACCAGCTCCTGCCCAGGCTGGCCAACAGTCCCGTGCTGCTCATCGCGCGCTCCTTGTGGGTGGATGGCGGGCAGGGTGAACGGGGGCGGGTCTGGGGGGCGTGAAGCCCGAATGGTGCGTTCGCGACTGGCGCCGGCAGGCCGATTGCGCTGCAATCGGGCCACCCCAGTGCCCGGAGCCTGCCCATGCGTCGCCTGTGCCTGTCGCTCGTCCTGATCTGTGCCGTCGCCTCAAGCCATGCCCAGCAAGGCCAAGCCCAGCAGGCGCCCACGCGCGAGCATTTCGCGCCGTCCGGCTGGGAAGACTCGTACCACGGCCTCCACTACAGCCCGGTCGTGCGAATCGGCGATCGCGTGATCATCTCCGGCATTCCCGCCGCTGAGGGCGACACCGACGAAGCGAAGATCCGCTGGGCGTTCCAGCAGATGCAGGCACACCTTGCGACCGTCGGCGCAACGATGGCCGACGTGGTCGAGCTGCAGAGCTTCCATGTCGCGCGCGACCACGAGGAATTCCGCCGCGTCGTCGAGCCGGTGCTGAAGGTGCATCGCGAATTCTTCAAGGACCACTACCCGGCGTGGACGGCAGTCGGCACCACGGCGTTGTTCTCGAAGGGCGCGCCGATGGAGATCCGCGCCGAGGCGATCATCGGCTCGGGCGCGAAGGCAAAGGCCAATATCGCCAAGCCGTAGCCCGCGATCTACTTCCGGCGCAGCATTCGCCAGCCAAGCAGCAGCTGGAACACGCCATAGAGCAGCGCACCCCCCGCGACCCATAGCGCGATCGTCTGCAGGCCGATGTCGGGCTTGGCCAGGAACAGCACGCCCAGCGCGATCGCCAGCACGCCGCTGAGCGCGAGCAGCCATTCTCCACTGACCAGCTTGCGCAGCATCGACGCGAACACGAGCCGCGCGATGCCTGCCACGATCAGCCACAGCGCCAGCAGCCACAGCATCGCTTCGGCCAGCCACAAGGGCCGGTACAGGGCCAGCGCGCCGAGCCCGATCGAGGCGACGGCATAGGCCAGCAGCAGCCAGTTCGGCAGGGCGATGTCCTTGCGGAACACGCTGAGCAGGCTGACCGCGCCATCGATCAGTGCGAGCAGCCCGAAGGCCAGGACCATCACCTCGACCGTGCGCTGCGGCCAGCACAGCATCGCGATGCCGAACGCCAGCGCGATGACGCCGTACAGCACGAACACCCAGCCGCTGCGCGCCACGGCTTCATCACTCGCAATCCTGCTCATCGCCCTCTCCAGTCCATGAAAGTCGAAGCACGAATACGGCGCGCGCGCGGTCAGGTCAAGTCATGTCCACCCGCGCGCGCTCCATGGGCCAACCCGGGCGACGCCCGCGCGGCGCAGTGCGAAGTCCGCTGCGGGAGGCGTGGCGCCGGTTGTCGGGACGCCGTCGCGGGGTGCCAGGTGCTCCGGAGTGACGCACCGGGAATTTGTCGCAAAGGCGCCGCGCAGGTTGCGGTGGCGACGCCCAGTTGCGATTCCCCGTCTACCCCCGAACGAATTCAGCCAGCGGTGCGTAGTTGCCGGTGTCCGCTGCGCGGATCGCTACCAGGTAGGTCCGTCGCACACGATCGGCTGGGATACGCGACGCGCCCCAGGTAAACGGGGCGGCGCGATTCTGGGTCAGGTAATAGTCCGCGATCAGGCGCGAACAGCGCCCATTGCCATTGGGGAACGGGTGAATGGCGGTGAGCCGGTGGTGCAGGCGAAATGCCTGCTCATCCAAGGGGTACGTATTGAATTCGCGCCAAGCCTGCGTGTCGTCGAACAACTGGCGCAGCTGCATGCTGATCTGATGGGGCGCTACCCCAATGTTGCGCTCGGTGTTGCGATAGGTTCCGGCCCAGGTCCAGACGAGCCCGAACATGGCGGTGTGCAGCCCGCGCAGGAATGGGTCGCTGGCCACTTCCTCCCGCCGACGCAAGGCCATGTCAGCCCATGTATAGGCCAGGTTGATGTTGTCGCTTTCAACCTCATTGAGGTCACCGCGCGTGGCCACCCAACGCGGAATCAGGCCATCGGCCTCCTCAGGATCAAGTGGTGTCTGCCCGTCTTCGATCTCGTCTCTGGCCTGCATCCGTGTTCACTCCTCCTTGCGCCAGAGTCTGCGGTCAGGGACGAGAAGCTCGGCTTGCGCGCGGAGGTGTTCTTGCTGCTGGGCGTCGTCCACTTCCTGAGCCTCAAGGCGCATGTTCTGCTGAGTCCGCGTCCGCATGGATTCGAGGATCGCCAAGCGCCGGTCAGCCACGACCTCCTGCAAGGGTTGGCGGGGCACCAGGGCGTAGACAACGTCGCACCCCAATGCATCTGCCGCGCGGTACAGCGAATCCAGCTGGATCGTCCGGCGGCGCTCGTTGGCTTCGAGCTTCGCGGCCGAGGCCCGGGTAACCCCGAGTCGATCGGCGAAGTCCTGCACGGACATTCCCAATGCCTCCCGAATGGCCGCGATCCAGCCGCCACGCGGAACCGCGCGAATCCGGGGTCCGGCCTCACGGAAGGCCCGGCCCGTCTCATCCAGCTTGCGGCGGGCAACCGACAGCATGCTTTTGCGCGATGCAGGAGTAAGTGCCATTTCGTCCACTTGAGCGATGGATGCCTATAGGCATCCTTTAGTAAGCTAATCTGATGCCTGTAGGAAGCGAATGTCAATAGAACATGATTCCTACAGGCATCAATTTTAAACACTTGAAGATTCCTATAGGCATCAAAATAGCGATAGGGACCCGATCAAGGCAGCCCCGGATAACCTGCCTGCCATGCCAAATCCCGATGCTCCCTGATGGGCTCACTCGCCCTGGCGGGCCGCGGCGGCGTGTGCCAGCCCCGTCACCACCCCGAGCGAGGCGTCGCCGGTGACGATTTCGGCCCCCGGGAACACCTTCCCCGCGGCCACCGGCACGTAAGGCGAACGCGACATGCCGCCGGTCAGGTAGACGACGTCCGGTTCATAGGACAGCTCCGCCCTGGCGCGGCGCATGAGCTCGCCCAGGTGGCGCAGGAACGGGGTGGTGGCATCCTGCAGCCGCTCCTTGTCCAGGCGCACCTGCAGCCCGTCTTCGATGTAGTCGAGTTCGAACTGGACCTGGTCCTCGTCGCTCAGGCGGATCTTGGCCTGCTCGACGGCGCGGTTGAGGCGCACGGTGTGGCCGGGGAGCTTCAATTGCTCCAGGCGCTGGCGGTAAGGCGCTTCGACATGCTCGAACGACGCGCGCTGGAAGTTGCCTTGGCGCTCCAGGTCGTGGACGGTCGATGCCTCGTAGTAGCGATGCACGGCGGTCGGCGTCACGCCCTTGCCGAACAGCGCCATGACGCCGCGCATGCTCAGTTCGATGTCCACGTCGGTGCCGCCGACAGGGTCACCCCACGAGCCGTCGATGACCGGTGCCGCGCCCGGCCCGCCGACCTTGGCAAGCGCGATATCCGTCGTGCCGCCGCCAATGTCGAGGATCAGCGTCCGCCGCGGCGTGGCGACGCTGCGGTGGTACCCGTAGGCCGCCGCCGCCGGCTCTTCGAGGAAATCGACGGAATCGAACCCGGCCGCATAGGCCGCATCGGTGAGGATCTCCAGCGCCTGCGCGCCGCCCGCCTCCTTCATGCTGCTGCGAAAGCGCACCGGCCGTCCGATCACCGCCGATCGCACGTCGCCGCCAAGCTGGGCCGATGCCGTCGTGCGGATATGGCGCAGCAGTTGCGTGGCGATCCGCAGCAGCGCCTCGCGCGCATTGCCTTCGAGCTTGTAGCCCAGCATCGACTTGGGCGAGACCACCAGGTGACCGCTGCCGCTGGCCATGTACGCCTGGACGGCCTCGTCGCCGTACAGCGCGTTCTGCACGTCCGCGCCGGCCTCCATCGCCTTGCGGGTTTCATTGGCCGCCCATTGCCGGCGCACTGCCACGACGGCGGCACGGTGCATCTCGTGGTCCGACTGCGCGCGCGCCGTTGGCACCAGTGCGAGCGCTTCGTCGCGCAGGTGTGCCGGTCGCCTCATGGCTTCATCGCGCAACCGCTGCACGCGCGCCTGTTCCAGGGTCTGGTCGCGCCGGGCACCGGTGACGAGTGCCCGCACCTGATCGTCCAGTTCCGGGGTCAGTTCGAACTGCGCGACATCGGGCATGCGCAGCGGAAAGAACACCGTCGTGCGGAACTGCCGGTCATCGCCGAAGCGGATCAGTTGCAACTGGCCGTCGATGACGGCGCCTGCGGCCGAGTAGCTCGTTCCGAAGTCAATTCCAATCCGCATTGCCTGCTCTACGTCGTGTTGTGCCGGTCGTGACCCGCCAGTCTGACGTGAACCGGTCGAGCTCACCGACTAATCACGCAACCCGCGCGCACACCCACACATCGACCCGCGCCACGCCTGCACGACCCAGCGCCAAGGCCGCGGCGCGCACCGTGGCGCCAGTGGTCATGACGTCGTCGATCACGGCGACATGCGCCGGCAGCGCGACACCGGCAGCGGTCGCGAACGCATTGCGCACATTGCGGTGGCGGTCATCGACATCCAGTGTCGACTGCGCCGCGGTGGCCCGCAGCCGCCGCAGCAGGTCGTCGCGCAACGGCAGCTGCAGGGCGTGCGCCAGCGGCCGCGCCAGTTCCAGGGCCTGGTCGTAGCCTCGACTGCGCAGACGCGAGCGGTGCAGGGGTAGCGGCACGAGCGCCTGCGGCGGCTCGGCGTCCGCCAGGCTGCGAGCCATCAACGCCGCCAGGAGGCGGGCGCCGGCGAGGTCGCCGTGGAATTTCACCCGCGGCAGCAGCCGGTCCAGAGGCGGGGCATACAGGAAGACGGCCCTCGTGACCGTCTGCGGCGGCGGTCGTCGCAGGCAGGCGCCGCAAGTCCGGGCGGTGTCTGTCAGTGGCAGGCCGCAGCGCACGCAAGCCGCATGGATGAAGGGCAGGGCAGCATGGCAGGCGCCGCAAAGGTCCAGCCCGACCTCGCCGGGTTCACCGCAAAGCAGGCAGCGCGGCGGCCAGAGGGCGTCGCCGAGGCGCTGCAGCCAGCCTCGCGGGCCGCCGTCAACAGGATCGCCCCCTGGTTGGTTGACAGTGTCGGTCACCCTTTCCAGACTGCCGGCCCTGTCCCGCTGCAACCGTCGGATAAGCCTCATGTCAGCTGTCAGCGCTGCCCCCTCTTCCAGCAATGCCTCCCCCTCCGACCTCAGCGCGCTGCGCCACGACTGGTCGCGGGCCGAAGTACGTGCCCTGTTCGACCTGCCGTTCCCGGAGCTGCTGCACCGCGCCGGCCAGGTCCATCGTGAAACCTTCGACCCGGCCGAGATCCAGGTCAGCACGCTGCTGTCGATCAAGACCGGCGGCTGCCCCGAGGATTGCGGCTACTGCCCGCAGGCCGCCCGGTACCACACCGGTGTCGAGGCGACCAAGTTGATGAGCACCGAGGCGGTGATCGAGAAGGCCCGCCAGGCCAAGGCTGCCGGCGCCAGCCGCTTCTGCATGGGCGCGGCCTGGCGCTCGCCGAAGGATCGCGACATCCCCAAGGTCGCCGCGATGATCTCTGAAGTGAAGGCGATGGGCCTGGAGACCTGCGCGACCCTGGGCATGCTCTCCGGCGGCCAGGCGCAGGCGCTGCGCGAGGCTGGCCTGGACTACTACAACCACAACCTCGACACCGCCCCCGAGTTCTACAACCAGATCATCCACACCCGCGAGATGCAGGACCGGCTGGACACCTTGTCCCACGTCCGCGACGTCGGCATGAAGACCTGCTGCGGCGGCATCGTCGGCATGGGCGAGTCGCGCGAGCAGCGCGCCGGCCTGCTGCAGACCCTGGCCAACCTGCCGGCGCACCCGGACTCGGTGCCGATCAACCGCCTGGTCCAGGTCGAAGGCACGCCGCTGGCCGGCGCCGAGCAGCTGGACCCGTTCGAATTCGTCCGCACGGTGGCCGTCGCCCGCATCCTCATGCCGCGCTCGATGGTCCGGCTGTCGGCCGGGCGCGAGGCCATGAGCGACGAGTTGCAGGCCCTGTGCTTCCTCGCCGGGGCAAATTCCATCTTCTACGGTGAGAAATTGCTGACGACCGGTAATCCCGACACCGAGCGGGATATGGCATTGTTTGCCCGACTGGGCCTGCGACCAATGCAGGTCACTCAACAGGGGACAACCGTGCACGCCGATATCGTCGAACAAATCGACGTCGACCCGTCGTCGACGACATTCCGCCCGCCCCATCCGACCTGCGCGGCCTGACCATGGCCCGGGCGACGTGGCGTGAGCGCATCGAAGCAGCGCGCGAGCAGCGCGTGGCCACCGCGCGCGTCCGCGTGCGCCGCACGGTGACCCAGCGCGACGGCGCGCGCTGCGTCGTCGACGGCCGGTCGCTGCTGAACTTCTGCGGCAACGACTATCTCGGCCTGTCGCAGCATTTCGCCGTAGTCGGCGCGTTGCAGGACGCCGCCTCGCGCGAGGGCGCCGGCGGCGTCGCCTCGCACCTGGTCTGCGGCCACCACGCCATCCACGATGCGCTCGAGCGCGAGCTGGCCGACTGGCTCGGCGCGCCGCGGGCGCTGCTGTTCGGCAGCGGCTACCTCGCCAACCTGGCGGTGATCCAGGCGCTGCTGGGCGACGAGGACGTCTGCGTCCAGGACCGTCTCAACCACGCCAGCCTGATCGACGCCGCCCGCCTGGCCGGCTGCCGTCTGCGCCGCTACCCGCACGCCGACGCCGAGGGCGCCATCCGCCAGCTGCGCGGCATGCCCGAAGGCATGGCGATGATCGCCACCGACGGCGTTTTCAGCATGGACGGCGATGTCGCCCCGCTGCGCGAGCTGGCGCTGGTCGCCCGCGTGCAGAAGGCGCTGCTCTATGTCGATGACGCACATGGCGTGGGCGTGGCGGGCCCGGACGGGCGCGGCACGGTCGCCGCGGCCAAGCTCGGCATCGCCGACGTGCCACTGCAGCTGGCCACGCTGGGCAAGGCGCTGGGCGGCTACGGCGCCGCCGTGGTCGGCGACGCCGACCTGATCGGCCACCTGGCCGAGACCGCACGCACCTACATCTACACCACCGCGTTGCCGCCGGCCCAGGCCGCCGCAACGCTGGCGGCGGTCAAGCTGGCGCGCACCGAACACTGGCGCCGCAACAAGCTCGAGGAACTGACCGGCCGCTTCCGCGAGCGCGCCCAGCGCCTCGGCCTGGAACTGCTCGATTCGCAGACGCCGATCCAGCCGGTGATGTGCGGCGACGACGGCCGCGCGCTGGCGATGGCGCAGTCGCTCGAACAGGCCGGCTACTGGGTCGCGGCGATCCGCCCGCCGACCGTGCCCGAAGGCCGCGCGCGCCTGCGCGTGACCCTGTCGGCGCTGCAGGGCGCCGGCGATGTCGACGGCCTGGTCGACGCCATCGCCAAGGCCCGCGACCGTGCCAACCTCGGCCTCACCGGCATTCCCGAGCGCAGCCTCGCCCTGGTCCGATGAGCGTGCCGCGGTGAGCGGTGAGCGCGACCTCGCGCGCCTGCTGGCCAGCCTGCAGGTCACCGCGCGCGAGGGTGAGTTCGTCTTTGTCAGCCAGCCCCGCCCCGATCCAGGCCTGGCCGCGATCGCCGAGGCCAGCGTGCGCGAAGTCGAAGGCGTCACCTACGTCCTGCCGCGTGCCAAAGCCGACGCGTTGCGCCTGGCCTACGATTTCCCCGCCGCCTGGCTCAGCCTGGGCGTGCATTCGGCGCTCGATGCAGTCGGGCTGACCGCCGCGGTCGCCACCGCGCTGGCGCATCACGGCATCCCCTGCAACGTCCTGGCCGGCTTCCACCACGATCACCTTCTGGTCGCCGCGGACCGGCGCGAACAGGCGCTGGCGATCCTTTCAGCGCTGAGCACGGCTGCTCCGAGCAGGGATAATCAGCCGGCGTAGTCGCCGGCACCGGCACCATCCCCCACGCCGCAAGGCACCTGGTTCCAAGGCAACAACATGTACATCCAAACGCGCGGGCAAGGCCCCGCGCTGGCAATGATCCACGGCTGGGCCATGCACGGCGGCCTGTTCGCGCCGCTGGCCGATCGCCTCGCCGAGCGCTACACGCTGCACCTGGTCGATCTGCCCGGGCACGGATATTCCCGCGACGATGACACTCCGTTGCAGCCCGCGGCACTGGCCGCCGAACTGGTCTCGCGCGTTCCCGACGCGGTCTGGCTGGGCTGGTCGCTGGGCGGCCAGTTCGCGCTGCGTGCGGCGTTGGATTTCCCGCGCCAGGTCCGCGGCCTGGTCATGATCGCGTCGTCGCCACGCTTCGTTGCCGGCCCGGAGTGGCCGCATGGCGTCACGCCGCAGCTGTTCCGCGATTTCGGCGATGCCCTCGGCCGTGATTTCCGCGGCACGCTGGAAGGATTCCTCGCGCTGGAAGCACTGGGTTCGCCGCATGCGCAGGAAGAACTGCGAAGCCTCAAGGTGCAGGCCTTCGAGCGCGGCGAGCCGGCCGAACGCGCGCTGCAGGAAGGGCTGGCGCTGCTCGACGGGCTCGATCTGCGCGCGGAACTGCCAGGCTTGCAGGTGCCGAGTCTGTGGATTTCCGGGCGTCGCGATCGCCTGGTGCCGGCCGGCGCGATGCCGGCTGCGGCCGCACTGGCACCGGATGCGCGCAGCGTCGTGATTGCCCATGCCGGGCACGCGCCGTTCCTGGGCGCGACGGAGCAGGTGGCGCAGGAGATCGATGGGTTCATGGACCTGGTATCCCGTCATTCCGCGCAGGTGCAGGCATGACGGAATTGTTCGACCATCGCCAGGTCCGCCGCGCCTTCTCGCGCGCCGCGCATGGCTACGACAACGCCGCCGCGCTGCAGCGCGAAGTCGCCTCGCGCCTGATGGAGCAGCTGGACTATCTCGACGATCCCGCGCTCGAGCGCGCGCCACCGCAGGTCGTGCTCGACGTCGGATGCGGCCCCGGCCATGGCAGCATCGCGATGCAGAAGCGCTGGCCGAAGGCGCAGGTGCTCGCGCTCGATCTCGCCCTGCCGATGCTGCGCGAGACGCGGCACAACGCCGGTGGCTGGCGGCCGCGTTTCCTTGGCGGTGGTTCCCGCCCGGAGCCGTTGTGCGCCGACGCGCGCGCACTGCCCTTGCGCGACGGCAGCGTCGATGTGCTGTTCTCGAACCTGTGCCTGCAATGGGTCGAGGACCTGCCGGCGGTGTTCGCCGGATTCCGCCGCGTGCTCAAGCCCGACGGCCTGATGCTGGTGTCGACGTTCGGACCCGATACGCTGCACGAACTGCGCGGCGCCTTCGCCGAGGCCGACAACGTGCAGCACGTGAGCGCGTTCGCCTCGATCGCGCAGTTCGGCGATGCGCTGATCGCCGCCGGCTTCAAGAACCCGGTGCTCGACCGCGACGAATTCGTGCTCGGCCACGCCGACCTGGGCGAGCTGATGCGCGAACTGCGCACGCTCGGCGCCACCAATGCCAACGTCGATCGCCGCCGCAGCCTGACCGGCCGCGCCCGCTTCGCCCGCGCTGCGCAGGCCTACGAGCCATGGCGGCGCGAAGGTCGGCTGCCGGCGACGTGGGAGGTGATCTACGCCCACGCCTGGGGCCCGCAACCGGGCACGCCGATCCGCGTCGGTGGCGTCGACGAGGTGCAGGTGCCGGTGGGCCGGATCCCGATCCGGAGACGCACGTGACCGCGCGCCGGGTGGCGCTGGCCGCCGTGGCCATCGCCCTGGCTTCGGCGTTCTTTTTCACCTGCACCTACGTGCTCAACCGCGCTGCCGCGGTCGAGGGCGGACACTGGGCATGGACCGCTTCCCTGCGCTACCTGATCACGCTGCCGCTGATGCTGCCGGTGATGCCATGGCAGGGCGGAATCGCGCCGGTGTGGCGCGCGATCCGCGCACACCCGGGGCCGTGGCTGCTGTGGAGCGGCATCGGCTTCGTGCTGTTCTACCTGTGTCTGAGCTTTGCTGCCTCGAGCGGACCGTCGTGGCTGATCGCCGGCACGTTCCAGCTCACCGTCATCGCCGGCATGCTGTGCGCGCCGTTCCTCTATCGCGACGCGCGTGCGCGAATCCCGTTGCCAGCGCTGCTGACCGGTCTGCTGGTCGTGGCGGGCGTGCTGCTGTTGCAGTTCGGACATGGCGGTGGCGGGCTCGATCGCGACGGCTGGATCGCCCTGGTGCTGGTCGCGGTGTCGGCGTTCGCGTACCCGCTCGGCAATCGCGGCCTGCTGCTGCACCTGGAGAAGGCCGGCATCGAGCTCAACGCGACCCAGCGTGTGTTCGGCATGACCCTGGCCAGCCAACCGCTGTGGTGGCTGGTGGCCGCGTTCGCATGGACTGGCACCGGCTTGCCGTCGTCGGGCCAGGTATGGCTCGCCGCTGGCGTGGCGCTGGGCGCGGGCGTCATCGCCACCGTGCTGTTCTTCCAGGCCACCGGCATGGTCCGCAACGACCCCACCGCGCTGGCCGCGGCCGAAGCGATGCAGGCCGCCGAGATCCTGTTCGCGACCCTGATCGGCGTGCTCTGGCTCGGCGAGCAGTGGCCGCAGGGACGCGCCCTCGGTGGCGCGGTGCTGGTGGTCGTCGGCATCGTCGTCTTCAGCCTGGTTGCCGCGCGCGCCGCGGCGGGCGACAAACGGGCGACGCAGGAACTGCGCGGCGACCGCGGCGCCTAGCGCCGCATTTCGCTGGAGTGTTGCAGCCCCTCCCTCGTTCAGGTGCCGCTGGTTAGATTCCGGCCATGACGACCATCAAACGCATCGCTTTCCGTCCGCTGCTGGCGCTGTGCCTCGTCGCCGGCGCGCCGACCCTCGTCCAGCCAGCCGCCGCCCAGGATCAGCTGCTCGAGCAATGGGGCATCGATGCCGGCGCGCTCCTTGGCGACAGTCGGCAGTTGTTGCTGCGCGCGCCCGACGCCAGCGTCGACGGCCTGTTCCAGGCGATCCACGCCGGCTCGCAGACCCCGCAGGACGCGCGAGTGATGTGCGAGTTGTTCGATCCGGATGCGGAGCGGACGGTGGACGGGTACAACGGCATCGCCTCGCAACTGAGCCAGGCCAGCCGTGTGCGCTTCGCCGATGCCGTCGCGGACTTTCTCGTGACCTCGGCGCAGAGCCCGCCGCAACCGTACGATCCGGCGCTCGCGCAGCAGGCGTTGAAGGCCGCCGGCGTGCGCGCTGCAATCCTCAACGACGGCTTCCTGGCAGGGCTCAACGGCAGCGACCATCCGGCGCGTTGCCGCTCGGTTGCCGCGCTGCTCGATGCACTGCGGACCCGGCCACTGGCCGAGCGCGCTTCCGTCACGCGCTTCCTGCTGAGTCAGGGCCTGGACTACCTCGCGCTTGCCGGAGCTCCGCCCGCATCCAGGTGATGCACCTGGAACATCACGCGACGCTGATACGGCGTGCCAAGCAGCGTGGCCCGGTAGCCGAACGCCGCGATGCGCGCCTGCACCAGCGGCCAGTCCGCCTGCTTGGTCACCCACACCACGCCGTTTTCGTGCTCGGCCAGTTCGACCGAAAGTGGTTCGTCGTAGGCCGGGTTGAAGCGGGGTTGCTGTAGCGCGTCGAGCGAAATCTTCTCGACTTCGGTGCCGGTGCCCAGGTGCAGGTGCAGGCCGTATCGCGCCATGTCTTCGACGAACACCACTTCCTGGACCGGTTCCGGCGAGCGTTTGCGGATGGCGTCGGCCCAGGCCGAGGCATCCTTGTGAGTCGGCCACCATGCCAGCGCCAGCTTGAGCGCCAGCATCAGCGCCACCCACGCCAGTAGCCACGGCCAGCGTGGCAGCGGTCGGCCTTCGTGCTGCCATTGCAGCGCCACCAGCAACGCCAGCGGCACGAACAGCGGCAGGATGTACAGCGGCATGCGCGAACGCGAGAGGCAGAACAGCAGCAGCGGCAGCAGCAGCCACAGGCTCATCAACAACCAGTGCGCATCGGCCTGGCGCTGCCCGGGATTGCCGCGCCATCGCCGCACTGACGTCGGCAGCGTGCGGGCCCAGCGCCACAGCACCGGCGTCCACGGCAGCGTGCCGAGCACGAGCGTGGGCACGTAGATTTCGATCCAGCCATACCACTCGCCATGGCGACCGAACTCGCCGGTCGTCACCCGGTTCACCAGCTCGTCGCCGACGAAGTAGTGAAACAGGCCCGGATTGCCATGGAAGACCGCCAGGTACCACGGCAAGGCAAGCACCACGAACAACACGATCCCCGACCACTGCAGCGTCCTGTGCAGGCGCCGGCCCGGCATCAGGTAGTCGAACAGCAGAACCACCGGCAACGGCACCAGGCCGGCCGGGCCCTTGGTGATGAAGGCAAGGGCAAACCCGACCCACATCACTGCCACCCAGCGGCGCGGATGCCTGGCCTCGCCTGCGTGGCCCTCTCCGAAGCGCGCCTCGACGAACGCCCACATCGCCAGCGTCTCGCACGCGGCAAGCACATAGTCGGTGGTGATCAGTTGCGAGGCTCCGACGGTGAACCACATCGTCGCGTACGCCAGCGCGGCCATGTGCTCGCTGCCCGGCGACACCTTCCTTGCGATGCGCGCGGTCAGCCAGATGCAGAGCAGGTACGCCAGCGCGGCGGGCAGGCGCGCGGCCCAGGTGTTGGCGCCGAACACGGCGATGCTCGAGGCGATCGCCCAATACGTCAGTGGCGGCTTGGTCCAGTGCCCGACCTCATGGTTGCGGTGCGGGTTCAGCCAGTCGCCGCTGGTGAGCATGTTGAGCGCGACGTTGGTGTAGCGGCCCTCGTCCGGGTCCCATATCCCGCGCGTGCCGAGGAAGCACAACGCCAGGACCATCGACATCACGGCGATCCAGAATGACGGTGAACGCAGGGCGCTCGGCATGCGGTCTCGCTGACAGCGTGGGCTGCCTCACTCTAGGGGCACGAAAGTAAACGGACTGTCGGAATGCGCGCCGACAGCGAAACCGCTCAGCCGCCGACCTGGGCGATCCAGTCTTCCAGGTTGTAGTAGTTGCTCACCCGCTGGATGCGGCCATCGCTGACCTCGAAGAACGCGCCGCCGGGCAGCACGTACTTCTGTCCGTGCGCTTCGGGCAGGCCGGTGTCGCTGGCCACGTACTCGCCGTGGACGATGTACTCGGCCGCGGCGCGGGCACCGTCCGGCGACACCATCACGACGATGTCGTGCAGTTGCTCGCGATAGCTGCGGGCCATGCGCTGCAGGAACGACGCGAACGCCTCGCGCCCGATCTCGCGCGGGCCCTGGTTGAGGTCATGGGTGATGCTGTCGCCGAGCAGGGCCAGCATGGCATCCCAGTCGCCACGGTTGAACGCCGCGTAATACGCCAGGATCAGCTCCGTGGCGCGATCATGGCTGCGGGTTCCGTCGATCTTCATCATCGCGTGTCCTTGCGGGGCAACGGGCGCCGGGTGAACTTGGCCGACACGCTGATGATAGCGGCGTGGCGGGTCGCGAACGTGACCGCCGCGGCCTGGGGGGGCGATCACCTTTTCGCGCGATCGGGAGGTAGCGTTAACATCATTCCGACATCGCCCGTCCGGTCATCAGCCGCGGGCGAACAGCTCCGGCAGCGCGTCGGGGTCGACGTTGCCACCGGACAGGACGATGCCGACCCGCTGGCCGGCAAACCGGTCCTTGTGGGCAAGCACCGCCGCCAGCGCAACTGCCGATGACGGCTCGACGATCTGCTTGGTGCGCTGCCAGAGCAGGCGCATTGCGGCGACCGTGTCGCGGTCGTCGACTTTCAGGACTTCGGCGCGGTGATGGTGGAGCATCAGGAAGTTGGGTTCGCCGAGCGTGCCGCGCAGGCCGTCGCAGATGGTGTCGGGCGTGAACTGCGTGACGCGCTCGCCACGCTGCATCGACTCCCAGGTTTCCGCCGCGCCGCTGGGCTCGGCCAGATACAGCTTCGTCCGTGACGACAGCGCGGCGACGCTCAGCGCCGTGCCTGCGGCAAGTCCGCCGCCACCGACCGGCACCACGAGCGCGTCGAACCCGACGTCGCCGGAGAGCAGCTCCAGGGCCGCAGTGCCCTGGCCCGCTATCACGCGCGGGTCGGTATACGGGTGCACCAGTTCGGCACCGGTTTCGGCCTGGACCTGGGCACATTTGGCTTCGCGCGCGGCAATGGTCGCCGCGCAGCGGTGCAGCACCGCGCCGTAGGCTTCGATGGCAGCCACCTTGGCCGCGACCGCGCCCTCGGGCACGACCACATGGCAGGCGACACCGCGCGTGCGCGCGGCCAGGGCCAGCGCGGCACCGTGATTGCCGGAGGAGTGGGTGACGACACCCCGCGCGGCTTCGGCTTCGGTCAGCGACCAGATCGCATTGCAGGCGCCACGGAACTTGAATGCGCCGGCGCGCTGCAGCTGCTCGGCCTTGAAGTGCAGCTCGCAACCGGCCAGTGCGTCCACGCTGCGCGCTCGCAGCACCGGGGTGACATGGGCGTGCGGGGCGATGCGCGCGGCCGCGGCCAGGACGGCATCGAAATCGGGCAGGGCGGCGGCGTGGGGCACCGAAGCTTGGATCGCGGGTTGGGCGGGGGCGGCTTTGTTCATCCGCCGATGCTAGCGCGGCGCGCGGCTATTTAGCAGGCCGACCGACGACAAGCGGGCTGTCGGAAGGACCACCTCTGGACGACGTGTTCAGCAGACTTACTGCGGCAGAGCCTGCGACCACCAGCGCCGCGCCGATCCAGCCCAGCGGGGTGATCCGTTCCGGAGCCAGCCACTGCGGCCAAAGCGCGTGTACGACCGAGGCCGCGGCGATGCACAGCAGCGGCGTGGTGGCGAGGATCGCCGACACCCGCGACGCCTCCCAGTGCGCCAGGGCCTCGGCGAACGCGCCGTACGCGCCGATCGTGTTGAAGGCGCAGTACATCAGCATCGCCCAATGCACCGCGTCCAGTTGCAGCAGCGTCGCCGGGTGCGCGAACGGCAGCAGCGCGACGCTCGCGAAGGCGTAGATGAAAAGCAGTACCTGCATCGAGCCCAGGCGCAGCAGCAGCTGCTTCTGCAGCAGCGCGTACACCGCCCAGACGATCGCACCCACGATCACCAGCGCCGAGCCCAGCACATAGCCCGGGGCGCGGGCGCTGGCCGCCAGCTGGTCGGCGAAGAACAGCCCCATGCCGGCGACCAGCAACGCCAGGCCCAGCCACTGTGCCGCCCGGAACTGTTCGCCGAATACCCACACGCCGCCCAGCGCCATCAGCAGGGGTGCCAGCTGGATAAGCAGCTGGGCATTGGCTGGCGTGGTGTGCTGTACGCCGAGCAGATAGAAGACGTAGTTGCCGACCAGCATCAGTGCCGCCAGCGCCAGCATGGCCGAGCCGCGGCGCCCAAGCTGGCCGTAACCACCGAGCTTGCCGCGCGCGCCGAGCCAGGCGCCGGTGACGATCGCGGCGACGAGGAAACGGAACCAGGTCAGGGTGATCGGGTCGAGGACTTCCAGGACCAGCTTGAGCGCGATCGGCAGCGTCGACCAGCACAGCGCGGTGACCAGGGTGAGCAGCAGCCCAAGCCGCCATCGGCCGGACGCACGGTGCAAGGTCATCGACGCTCTCGCATGAACAAAGCGTGGCATGCTGGCACCGGCGTGCGACTACGGCAATGCGGACCCTTGCGGCCGGCCCGGCAAGCGCAAGCCTGAACGCCGCTCCGGGAGGCGTCGGGCAGTGGAAAAAATTAAGGCCGAGTTCAATTCCGCGGCCTGATGCTGATGGCCTGCCCTGGGGGGTTCCGCATCATGATCCGCAAACTTGCTCTTCCTGCGCTCGCCACGCTGCTGCTGGCCGGCTGCATCACCGATTACACCTATCGCGGCGCCGGCGGCGCGGGCGGTTACTACTCTGGGCGCCCGAGCGTCGACTACCGCTACTACGGCGGTTACGGCGGCGGCTACGGCGGCTACGGCGGCTATTACGGCGGCGGCGGTTACTACGGGGGCTGGGGCGGGTACTACCCGTACACCCACCCGTACGCGTACCCGTACCGCTATGGCTACCCGCACCGCTACGGCTATGGCCCGTACGGCTACCCGGGCGGTCGCTATCCCTACTACGGCTATCCGGGCTACTACGGTCACGGCCATGGCCACGGCCACGGCAATTACCCTAACCGGCCCGGCCGCCCGAACAACTGGAGTGGCCCGAACTGGAATGGCCAGGGGCCGACGCCGCAGCCCGGAATGCAGCCGGGTCCGCGACCCGGCGGGCAACCGGGGGTCCGCCCGGGCACCGGCAGGCCACAGAACGCGATCAACGAACCGCGTCCGATACCCCGCAACGCCCCCAACCGCCCGTCGGGCGGCCGTGAGCGGGCACCGCGACAGGAGCCCTGAGCGCGCTTGCACAAGCTGGCCGCAATTCACACTTTTCCGCTTGCGTCGCGACGCGACTGACGGCAATCTGCGGACATTGACCGATTGCGTCGCTTTTGGACGTAAATCGCAAAGCTGACAACGCTTCCATGTCGGCGCCCGGCGAGGAACCACGGATCCCCCCTGTTCCGTCCCCGTCGGGCGTCGGCGCCCAATCCGGCCCCGCGCACCGCGCCGCCAGGTCGAAAAGCGAACGAGTCAGGGCCCGCCCAGCGCGGGCCCTGACTTTTTGGAAGGTCGATTGGGGAACAGCCCCAGCTTGAAGGGCGCGCGCCCCATAGTCCTGCTGGAGTCCCAGCCCCCTTGGTAAGGGGGCGCGGCGGCAGCCGCGGGGATTGGAAGCGCAGCCTTGGGGCCCATGGTTTGCGCAGCAAACTTTGGGTTTTTTATGCCTGCGGCATAAAAAAAGGGGGCCGAACGTCCCCCGACATTCGGCCCCCCGGCTTCCCCCGCGAGCGCTTGGCCAGCCCCTGTTCCAATTCCGGCCGGCGATGAGCGCCTGCCCCGCTGGGTGCAATAGATACAAAGCACGAACCGTGCCA
>DATDBK010000232.1:0-36117 GCA_036524935.1 Lysobacter sp.
GCATGCGACTACCATGTCGCGTTTCTGCGATCCGAGTCCCCCGATGAAAGTCCCCGCCTATCTCGACGACACCCAGATCGAACAGCTGGCCGAACTGCTGGAGCAGCGCGCCGTGCCCTTCAAGGGCTTCAACCTGGAAGCGCTCGATGGCTACCTGTCCGCGCTCGCGGTCGGCCCGGAGGTAATCCCGTTCGAGCAGTGGCAGGGCCCGGTCTGGGGCTCGCAGCCGCGCTGGAAGGACGACGAAGAGCGCGAACAGGTGGAAGCCCTGCTGCAGGGCCACTGGAACATGGTCAGCCAGCGCGTGCGCTTTGGCGACGACGATCTGCCCGACCATCTCGCGCCGCTGCTGTGGCTGCCCGAGGATCCGGAAGAGGAGCAGGATGACGAACTCGATGTCGGCCGCGACTGGGCCTTCGGTTTCTTCCGCGGCGTCGAACTGAGCGAGATCCCGTGGGACACCTGGCTGGACGAGCACGAGTGGATCGACGAGATCTTCCTGCGCTTCGACCGCCTCGCCAGTGGCGAGATCATCGGCGAAGACCCGGAGCAGCCGGGCACGCCGGTCAGCTACCGCGAGCGCCTGGAGGTCATCGCCAGCCTGCCGGGCATGCTCGCCGACCTGCACCACCAGCGCATCGAGGCGCTGACGCCGCGCGAGCCGATCCGCAAGGAAGCCACGCCCGACCGCAACGAGCCGTGCCCGTGCGGCAGCGGCAAGAAGTACAAGAAGTGCTGCGGCGCGGCCTGATGTAGCAAGACGCCTCCCTGCCGCCAGCGGCCAGGGAGGGGCCGAAAGGCCAACACCCCCGCGTATGGTGGCTGGCAACGCACACACCGTTGCAAGCCGCCGCTTTGAAGGCCCCGCCGAAACCGCGACAATGCGACGGTTGCGCGCCCGCGGGCGCGCGTCGCCATCGGTACGCACCGGCATCGCCGGCGCTGCCCGGCCTGACCAGGCCTCCCGACCACACTGCATCCGCAAGCGAGTCACGCCGACATGCCCAACAACACCCCCAAGATCATCTACACGCTGACCGACGAAGCGCCGTTCCTGGCCACGCAGTCGCTGCTGCCGATCGTCGCGGCATACACCGCCACTGCGGGCATTGACGTGGAGACGCGCGACATCTCGCTGGCCGGCCGCATCCTGTCGCACTTCCCGGACTTCCTGAAAGACGAGCAGAAGATCGGCGACCACCTGGCCGAGCTCGGCGAACTGGCGACGACGCCGGACGCCAACATCATCAAGCTGCCCAACATCAGCGCCTCGGTGCCGCAGCTCAAGGCCGCCATCGTCGAGCTGCAGCAGCAGGGCTATGCGCTGCCGGACTACCCGGAAGAGCCGCAGGGCGAGCGCGAGAACGACATCAAGACCCGCTACGACAAGGTCAAGGGCAGCGCGGTCAACCCGGTGCTGCGCGAAGGCAACTCCGACCGCCGCGCGCCGGCCTCGGTGAAGCAGTACGCACGCAAGCATCCGCACCGCATGGGCAAGTGGAGCAGCGAATCGAAGTCGCACGTCGCCCACATGGACGGCGGTGACTTCTACGGCAGCGAGCAGTCACACCTGATCGAGCAGGCCGGCACCGTCTCGATCGACCTGGTCGGCAAGGACGGCCGACGCAACATGCTCAAGACCAACATCAAGGTCAAGGCCGGCGAGCTGATTGACGCTTCGACGATGAGCGCCTCGGCGCTGTCGCGCTTCATCGATGCGCAGATCGACGATGCAAAGGCACAGGGTGTGCTGTTCTCGCTGCACCTGAAGGCGACCATGATGAAGGTCTCCGACCCGATCATGTTCGGCATCGCGGTCAAGCGTTTCTACCGCGACATGCTGGCCAGGCACGGCAAGGAGCTCGACCAGGCCGGCTTCGATCCGAACAACGGCATCGGCGACCTCTACGCGCGCCTGGCCTCGCTGCCGGCCGACGTCGCCGCCGCGATCGAAACAGACATCGTCACCGAGTACACCCGCCGCCCGGCGCTGGCGATGGTCAATTCCGACAAGGGCATCACCAACCTGCACGTGCCCAGCGACGTGATCGTCGACGCGTCGATGCCGGCGATGATCCGCGACTCAGGCGGCATGTGGAACACCGACGGCAAGCTGCAGGACACCAAGGCGGTGATCCCGGACCGCTGCTACGCCGGCATCTACCAGGCGGTGATCGACGACTGCAAGGCCAACGGCGCCTTTGATCCGGCGACGATGGGCAGCGTGCCCAACGTCGGTCTGATGGCGCAGAAGGCCGAAGAATACGGCTCGCACGACAAGACCTTCCAGATCCCCGCCGACGGCACCGTGCACGTGCTCGACGAGGCCGGCAACGTGCTGATGGAGCACGAGGTCGAAGCCGGCGACATCTGGCGCATGTGCCAGACCAAGGACGCGCCGATCCAGGACTGGGTCAAGCTGGCCGTCAACCGCGCGCGCCTGAGCCACACTCCGGCGGTGTTCTGGCTCGATCCGCAGCGCGCGCACGACGCCAACGTGATCGCCAAGGTCGAGCGTTACCTCAAGGACCACGACACCAGCGGTCTCGATATCCGCATCCTTGCCCCGGTCGATGCGATGAAGCTGTCGCTCGAGCGCATCCGCAAGGGCGAGGACACCATCTCGGTGACCGGCAACGTGCTGCGCGACTACCTGACCGACCTGTTCCCGATCATGGAGCTTGGCACCAGCGCCAAGATGCTGTCGATCGTGCCGCTGATGGCCGGCGGCGGCCTGTTCGAGACCGGCGCCGGTGGTTCGGCACCCAAGCACGTGCAGCAGTTCGTCGAAGAGAACTACCTGCGCTGGGATTCGCTCGGTGAGTTCCTGGCGCTGGCCGCTTCGATCGAGCACATGGCCGACCGCTACGGCGATGCCCGCGTGCGTGTGCTGGCCGATGCGCTCGATGCCGCCAACGGCAAGTTCCTCGACAACGACAAGTCGCCCTCGCGCAAGGTCGGCGGCATCGACAACCGCGGCAGCCATTTCTACCTGGCGATGTACTGGGCGCAGGCGCTCGCGGCGCAGGATGTCGACGCCGGGCTGAAGGCACGCTTTGCAAAGCTGGCCGCCGCGCTGGAAAGCAACGAGACGAAGATCGTCGAGGAGCTGGTCTCGGTGCAGGGCAAGCCGGTCGAGATCGGCGGCTACTACCACGCGGACGTGTCGCTTATGGCGAAGGCGATGCGCCCGAGCGCGACGTTCAACGCGGCGCTGGCGGCGCTGTAAGCCGGATCAGGACGTAGCCCGGGTAAGCGAAGCGCACCCGGGTTGATGCGCCTGATGTGAGTGATATCCCGGGTGCGCTTCGCTTACCCGGGCTACGACTAGCGCACGTATGGAAGCGATGCGTTGCGATCGCGTTCCTGCTCGCGCTGCTGGAACAGGCGGTTCGCCTTTTCCTCGGTCATCTCGAACTTCGGGGCCACGTACGGCAGCAGCAGGCGCAGCCATGAGCTGCTGATGCGCCGCGCCTCTTCCGGGCAACTCTTCGCACGCGCCTGCGGCAGGTCGCCGTCGGTAACGATGCTCAGGTAACGCGCCGGATCGCTGCCATACAGCAGGCACTGCAGGTTGAAGTAGCGCTGCTCGCCCAGCGCATGCTCGTCGGCGTACGCATCCAGGTTGTATTCGCCGGTGCTGCGCGCGAGGAACCAGTTCGAGGCCATGCGCAGGTTCTCGGTGACCACACTGGTCGATTCGTCGAGGCCGGCGAAGCGCAGCATCAGCGTGGTCGCCAGCTGGTCCACCGCGTCCTCTTCGCGCCCGGTGATCGGGATCTGCAGCATGTTGATCAGCGCGTGGCCGGTCTCGTGCAGGAGGATGAAACGGACGTTGGCCTCGAGGTAACGCTGCGCATAACCCTCGCCGAGCTTGTTCTGCGCTGCCATCTCGCGGCCGCGCTCGAGCAATACCTTCATCGTCTCGTAGCACATCACCACTTCGCCGCGCTCGGGCGAGTAGAAGGCGTTGGGCTCGCCGCATTCGGCGGTGAGGTAGTTGATCTGTCGCGGCAGCATCAGCATGCCGTCGATCGCATGCACTTCCGGCAGCTTGTGCAGCATGTCGCCGTCGTGGGCGAGTTTGTAGAACTCCTCCAACGCCGGATTCTTGGGCTTCACGTACTCGTAGCCGAACTGCACGCCGCCGACCTTGGATTCGGCGTCGGCGGCCTTGCCGAATACGACCGGCTTGAGCGCGGCCAGCTCGTCGCTCACGGCCTTTTCGGCCTCCGCACGACCTTCGGCGCGACCCTGCGCGCGCGCGGCTTCGATCTTCACGGCCTCGCGCTTGCCGATGACAAGCGAATAGCCAAAGGCACCGCTGACCGCACCCAGGGCCAACGACAAGGTGACGATGAGAACTCTTGGCGACATGCGCTTCCCCGTTGCGCTTCACAGGCGTGGCGAACTGCGCGCCACGGCAGGATCGTAACGGCTTGGCGGTCGCGACGGAACCGCCGTCCCGTTCAGGTGCCGTGGCTTTGCGCCGCGGCCGCCTCAGGGCGTATCCGCACCGCCCACAGCACGCCCGCGATCAGCAGGGCGATGCCGAACAGGGTCAGCGCACCCGGCATCGCGCCTCGCAGCGCGAAGGCATAGGCGAGTGCCGCCAGCGTCTCGAACACGATCAGCTGCCCGGCCAGGGCCGTCGGCAGGCGCTGGCTGGCTTCGTTCCAGCAGGTCGTGCCGAGCCAGGACGCGAACAGGCCGATCGCCGCCATCAGGCCGATGAAGAACCAGGGACGCGGGCCGAGGGGCATCGGGAACTCGGCGCCGGCCAGCGCCATGCCCAGCCACAGCAGGCCGTAGCCGGCCGCCGCCAGCGGCAGCGTCGCGACGCCCTGCGCGGTCGCCCACGTGCGCGGGCTGCGGTCGGGATGGGCGCGCAGCCAGTCGGCGTTGCGCAACGGGTACCAGGTCCAGCAGGCGACGGCGACGACCGCGAGCAGCGCGCCCTGCGCGTAGCGGATCGGGTCGGCGGCGGGATCGGCGCGCATCGCCTGCAACTCGACATGATTGACGCAGCCGATGCCGGTCGCGATCAGCAGCAACGATGGCAGCAGCCTGAGCCACGGCAGGCGACCGTCGCGACGGTGATCGCGCAGGTTGGCGCTGATGGCAATCACCACGGGCAAGGTGCCGATGATCATCGTTGGCAGCGGCGCGCCGGCACGTTGTATCGCGCTGGCCAGGCACAGGTAATAGAGGAGGTTGCCGATGACGGCCAGCTTCACCGCTTCGATCCAGTCGCCGCGGGTGAGGCGGCGAAGGGCGGCGCGATCCATCCACGCCAACGGCAGCGCGATCAGGCCGAAGGCGAGGTAGCGCCCGACCGACTGCAGTGCCGCGGGGTACTCGGGCAGCAACAGCGGGCCGACGAACACCAGGCCCCACATCAGGCCGGCAGCTAGCGCATAGAGGGTTCCGATCCACATGCGCGGAGCTTGCGCGGTGTCCGGATCGTTGTCTTGAACCAGATTGCGGCGCGCGCGCGGCCTGCTGGCACGGAAGCCCCGGCTGGTAACCTGTCGCCGACGGCAAACGCGCCGGACTCCGGGCACTGCGGCGCATCACCATGAATGCACTGGACGCGGTAGACAAGCAGATTCTCGCCATCCTCTGCGACAACGCGCGGATCTCCATGAAAGACCTGGCCGGTGAGATCGGCCTCTCGGCGCCGGCTGCCGCCGACCGGGTGCGACGCCTGGAAGAACGCGGCGTGGTCCGCGCGTTCACGGTCGAGCTCGATCCGGTGGCGATGGGTTACGGACTGCAGGCGATCGTCCGGATCCGTCCGATGCCGGGCAAGCTACACCTCGTGCAGGAACTCATCACGCAGATCCCCGAGTTCGTCGAGTGCGACAAGGTCACCGGCGAGGACTGCTACATCGCGCGCCTGTTCGTGCGCAACATCGACGCGCTGGACCAGGTACTCGACCGCATTGCCGACAAGGCCGAAACCAATACCTCGATCGTGAAGTCGCAAACCATCAAGCGGCGCCCGCCTCCGTTCGGACCGTAGGGGCCTCCTCCAGGCGGCAAGGCGGAATTCAGACCTCGCCTTCGATTATCAGGTGAAATCGTCGTCTGGCTTTCGCCAGACCATCGTTTTGCCGAGGGCGCGGCGCCATTCTGTGCGCTCCCCCGGAGGACGCAGAACGATGGAACGCAGATGGCAGGGCACCACCGAGATGACCGCCGCGATGGCCATCCTCGGCACCATTGGCTGGTTCGTGGTCGAGTCGGGCGTGCCCGCCCTGGGCGTGGTGTTCTGGCGCTGCGCGCTCGGCGCAATCACGCTGCTGGTCATCTGCCTGGCGCTGGGACACCTGCGCACGCTGCCGCCCCGACGCGTATTGCTGCTGGCGGCACTCGGCGGCGTCGCCATCGTCCTCAACTGGCTGCTGCTGTTCGCATCGTTCTCGCGGGCGTCGATCTCGATGGCTACCGCGGTCTACAACACGCAGCCTTTCATGCTGGTCCTGTTCGGGGCGCTGTTCCTGTCGGAACGCCTGACCGCAACCAAAGTCCTGTGGCTGATGGTGGCGTTTGCCGGTTTGCTGCTGGTCGTACAGGCCACGACCGGTGCCGACGTGTTGAACACGCGGTACCTGTCGGGCATCGCGATGGCGCTGGCCGCGGCATTCTTCTGGGCGGTTGCGGCGATCCTGGCCAAGAAGCTCACCGGTACCCCGCCACACCTGATCGCGCTGATCCACGTGCTCGTGGGCACGGCGATGCTGGCGCCGTTCCAGTTCGCGATCGAGCTTCCCGCCGGGGCCCACGCGTGGAGCCTGCTGGCAGTCATCGGGGTCGTGCACACCGGTCTCGTGTACATCCTGTTGTACAGCGCCATCCAGAAACTGCCGACGCACCTGCAGGCATCGCTGTCGTTCGTCTATCCGGTGGTTGCGATCGTCGTCGACCGGATCGCGTTCGACCGCCATCTGGAACCGCTGCAGATCGTCGGCGCCGTCGCGATCCTGTTGGCCGCGGCCGGCATGAACCTTGGGTGGCAGATACCGCAGCTGCGGCGCAAACAACCGGCAGCACCGGTCAAGCGTTGTCGTTAGCGGGACGCGACGGGCTGGTCTGCGGGCCGGATCTGTCGGCGGTATCGCGCCGGCGTCACACCGTAGCGGCGGGCAAACGCGCGGGTCAGGTGCGCCTGGTCGCTCAGGCCGACGGCGGCGGCCACGCGTGCGGGCGCCTGGCCATCGCCGAGCAGCCGCTTCGCTTCGAACAGCCGCAGGGCCATCAACATCTGCTGCGGCGTGGCGTGGTGGACGGCGCGGAAGCTGCGCAGGAAGTGGAATGGACTGAGCCCGGCCACGGCCGCGAGGTCGTCCAGGGTCAGCGAACGATCCAGGTGCGCACGCAGGTAGTCGATGACCGGCGCGAACCGCGGCGTTGCCTGCGCCGTCTCGGACGGACGTCGTGCCTGGCGACCGAATGCGTCGAGCAGCTGTGACAGCAGGCCGTCGAATTCCAGCGCTTCGCCGGCGTGCCACAACCTGTCCAGCAACGTCGTCGCCAGTCGTGCGCCCGCCGGGTCGTGGGTGACGGCATCGGCGAACCACCAGCCGCGCTCACCGGTGACGTCCTCGACCACGTCCGGATCGATGTAGACCATGCGGTAGCGCCAGCCACCTTCTGTCTCGGCGCGGCCGGTGTGCAGCGCATCGGGATTCATCAGCACCAGCGAATCCGGCGGGGCGAGGTGCTCGCTGCCACGGTAGCGGAAGCGCTCGACGCCGGACTCGATCGCGCCCAGGCCGAAGGCCTCGTGCGTGTGCGGGTCGAAGGCATGGCGGACGATGTGTGCGCGGTAGAGCTCGATGCCGGGGCGATGCGCCGGCCGGCGAAACTGCGCCACGTCCTGGGGATGCTCGAACTGTACGGGGACGCCCTGCATGCGCCGATGATGCCACGCAGCGCCGCTAGCCTGCGTCATGCCCGCTCGTGCCGGGCATGACGCGGTCGGGTCAGAAACGACCCAGGTGCAGCGGCGGATAGACAGGCTGCGACGTGACGTTGACGACGACATCGTCGACGTCGTCACCGTGCAGGCCGGCACTCGACAGCGCGAAGGCGCGCGGCTCGAACGGGCGGCGGGCATATCGCGGGCCGAACATGGGCACGCCGAAGGCCAGGTCATGGCCAACCGCACCGGTATCTCGCAGCGACTCGTTCTTGAACAGTTGCATGGCACTACTCCGTGGGGGAAGGGAGTAACCGGGCCGTGGCGCCTTCCCTGGCACCACCTCGATTCGACGTCAGGCTAGGCGACGAGGGTGACAGGGCGCCTTCGCCAACATTGCCGTTGTATTCCGTTCAAGCGCGGCGGCGCGTCGCCCGATTCATCTTCAGGCGCACCCGCCGACGGCGCAGCAGGGGTCGAAGTCCAGCGTGGGCGCCGCTTCGCGGGTCTTGCGCGCGGCGCGCGCATGGCCCAGCGGGGCGAAGAATTTTTCCGACGCGGCGGCGTTGCCGTAGCCGTGCGAATAGCGGTCGTCGTCCTCATCGAAGGGATGCGGTTCGGCGAGACGGTCGTGCAGGAACAACAGGTTGGTGAAGATGTTCATGACTGACTCCCGGTGACGGTATTGCCTGCCTGGCGTGGACAACTTCCTTGAACAGGTTGCAAGATAGGCCTGCTGGCTGCGAAGAAAAAGCGACACTTTTGCAATCCAGACTTGAATATCTTTCAAGTTAGAGCCAACGCCGAAGGCACTGGAGCCCGCGTCATGAGTCGTCCGCCCCTGCAGGCCCTGATCGGTTTCGCTGCCGCCGCGCGCAGTGGCAACCTGACCCGCGCGGCCGAGTCGATGCACCTCACCGTCAGCGCCCTCAGCCACCAGATCCGCGCCATCGAGGAGCGCCTGGGACGACGCCTGTTCGTGCGCGGTGCCCGCGGTGTGCGCCTGACCGATGACGGCCAGGCGCTGTACGAACGCATCGCCCCGCACCTGGACGCGATCGAACGCGCACTGCAGCCGCGCGTGTGTCGCGATGACTCGCTCACCATCACGCTGATGCCGTCGTTCGCATCGAGCTGGCTCATGCCGCGCCTGCCGCGCTTCCTCGCCGCGCATCCGCAGCTTGAGATCAGCCTGCAGTCGAATGTCGGCGTGGTCGATTTCGCCCGCGACACCGCGATCGATGCCGGCATCCGCTTCGGCCCGGGCAAGTGGCCAGGCCTGGAGGCCGTGCACCTGTTCGACGACTGGGTGACGCCGACCGCGAGTCCGGCCCTGCTCGAGCGCCTGGGTTACCCGACCCTGGAAACGCTTGGCAGTTTCCCGCTGCTCGGCGCGCCCGGTGGCCGCTGGAGCGAATGGTTCGCGCAGTTCGGCGGTACCCCGCCGGACCGTTTCGTCGCCATCCTCGACGATTCGGAGAACCTCCATCGCGCCGCGGTCGAAGGGCTCGGTATCGTGCTCGGGCGGATGACGCTGGCGCGTCCGTTGATCGACGCCGGGCGCCTGGTGCCGCTGTTCGACGAGCGCTTCAAGGCCGAGTTCGCGCATTACCTGGTGTTCCCGCCGCGCTCGCGCGGGCACGGCGGCCTGGAGGTGTTCCGCGACTGGTTGCTGGAGGAAGCGCAGGTCTACGAGGCCGCCGAAGCGGTGCCGCCGCAACGTGCCAAACCGGCGCGACCGGCGCGGCCGCCGGCCGCGCCGGCGCCACGCAGCAAGCGCGGCAAGGCCGGGTGATGGCTGCCGCCGACGCCAGGGGTTAGGCTGGCGCCCCCGTACCGAGCCTTGGCCTGGAGCCCACCGCATGAAACGCACGCTTTCCGTCGCCTTGCTGTCCAGCCTGATTTCCGTTGCGATCGTCGGCGCACATGACGCCACCGCCGCGACGAATGCCGCAAGCGCGAGTGCGCCGGCCGCCAAGAACGCCGCCAACAGCGCCGCCGCACTCGACGCCGCCATCGCCGGCAGCACGCGCGATCCGCGCAACGTCGCCCGCGACCGCTACCGTCATCCGCGCGAGACGCTCACCTTCTTCGGTGTGACGCCGCAGCAGACCGTCATCGAGATCACCCCGGGCAGCGGCTGGTACTCGGAGATCCTGGCGCCGTACCTGAAGAATGGCCAGTACGTTGCCGCCGTCCCGGACGACGCGATCCCGGGCCAGCCCAAGTACCGCTACGAGGCCAACAAGACCCTGCGTGGCAAGTTCGCCGGCAACCCGGCCGTGTACGGGACACCGGAAGTACGCGGATTCGACCCGAAGGCTCCGAACTTCGGCCCAGCCGGTTCGGCCGACACCGTGCTGACGTTCCGCAATGCCCACAACTGGGTGAGCGACGGCAATGCCGAGGCTTATTTCAAGGCGTTCCACGACGTGCTCAGGCCGGGCGGCACGCTCGGTCTCGTCGATCACCGCGCCAAGCCGGGCGCCGACCTCGAAGCGCAGAAGAAGTCCGGCTACCTGACCGAGGCGCTGGTCATCCAGTACGCCAAGGGTGCCGGCTTCGTGCTCGAGGAAAAGAGCGAGGTCAACGCCAACCCGATGGACAGCACCGACCACCCGAACGGTGTCTGGACATTGCCGCCGGTGAACCGCCACGACGCCGCCGATGACGCGAAGTACAAGGCGATCGGCGAAAGCGACCGGATGACACTGCGCTTCCGCAAGGCGAAATGATGGACCCCGGCACGGGAAGCGGCCATCCCGCTTCCCGTGTCACGCACGCATGCTCATCGCGCTCAACAAACCCTACGGCGTGCTGTGCCAGTTCACCGACCGCAGCACGCCGCCACGGCCGACGCTGGCCGGGTTCGGCCTGCCGGCAGACGTGTACGCCGCCGGCCGCCTCGATCACGACAGCGAAGGCCTGCTGCTGCTCA
This sequence comes from Lysobacter sp., assembly GCA_036524935.1. Classification (GTDB taxonomy): domain Bacteria; phylum Pseudomonadota; class Gammaproteobacteria; order Xanthomonadales; family Xanthomonadaceae; genus Lysobacter_J. Next base: position 10,863 of record DATDBK010000232.1, read on the forward strand.
CCGACGACGGCACGCTCGCCAATCGCCTGACCGATCCGCGCCACAAGCAGCCCAAGACGTACTGGGTGCAGGTGGAGGGCGATCCCGGCGACGAGCAGGTCCTGGCGCTCGCGCGCGGTGTGACGCTCAACGATGGACCGACGCGGCCGGCGCAGGCACGGCGCATCGTCGCGCCGTCGTTGTGTCCACGCGATCCGCCGGTGCGCTTCCGCAAGACCGTGCCTGATGCGTGGCTCGAAATCACGATCAGCGAGGGCCGCAATCGCCAGGTCCGGCGCATGACCGCGGCGGTGGGGTTACCGACATTGCGCCTTATGCGGGTGGCGATCGGGCCGTACCGGCTTGGCGATCTCGCGCCGGGCCAATGGCGCCACTGCGACTGAGGCCAGCCGCGCTCAGCCCCGCGTCTCTTCGCGCGGATCCATGTCGCCCGACACGTTGGCCACCGGCACCGAGTTCGCCCCCGGTCGCGTCAGCAGCAACACGCCGCTGAGCACGACGGCGGTGCCGACAAGCTGCACTGCGGTGATCGGCTCGCCAAGCAGCCAGGCGCCCAGGAACACCAGCGACACCGGCCCGATCACCGACATCTGCGCCGCCGATCCGGCACCCAGGCGCGCCACCGCGCCCATCGTGAAGGTCACTGGCAGGAACGTGCAGAAGATCGCGTTGACCAGCCCCAGCCAGTACACCTGCGTCGGCAGCTGCAAAAGGCGCATCGGATCGCGCAGCAGCAGGTAGTGGATCAGCGTCGCCGCAGTCGATACGCACATCGCATACGCCACCAGCCGCAGCGAACCGATGCGCTGGATCAGCTGCCCCGACATGGCCAGGTACAGCGCGTAGCTCAGCGCCGCCAGCAGCACCAGGGCGCTGCCGAACAGCACATGCTCGCCCTGCACGCGCAGGTTCTCGACGAACACCAGGGCGACTCCGGCGTAGCTCACCGCCAGCGCCATCCATTCCTTGCGCGCGACCTTGCGGCCGAATGCGAATACACCGATCAGCAGCACGAACGTCGGATTGAGGAACAGGATCAGCCGCTCCAGCGACACCGGCACGTATTCCAGGCCCCAGAAATCGAACAGGCTCGACAGGTAATAGCCGAGCACGCCGAGGATCAGGATCAGGCCGAAATCGCGCCGGCTGATCTGCGAGCGCCCCGCGCGCCGCGATTCGTGGATACCCAGGGCGACGAACAGCGGCAGCGACATCAGCATCCGCAGCGCCAGCACATCGAGCGCATCGATGCCATGGCGGTACTGGAACTTGGCCAGGATCGCCTTGGCCGAGAACAGCACGGCGCCGGTCGCGGCGAGGAGGAAGCCGGTCCGCCGCGCGTGGCGTGCGGACGGGTCGTGGGTAGCAGAGGCGGCAGCGATGCGGCTCATGCTGCGCTGGCGCCGTCGAGCTGTTCGATCTGCGCAGGCGTCAGCGACAGCCGCGCGGCTGCCAGCAGTTCCTGCAGCTGGGCGACGCTGGTGGCGCTGGCGATCGGTGCCGTGATCGACGGCCGCGCCATCAGCCAGGCCAGGGCCACCTGTGCCGGCGTCGCGGCGTGGCTGGCGGCTACATCGTCCAGCGCCTGCAGGATGCGCAGCCCGCGCGGATTGAGGTACTTTCCGATGGCGCCGGCGCGGGCCGCACTCTTGCCGATGTCCGCAGGGCTGCGGTACTTGCCGCTGAGGAAGCCACTGGCCAGCGAGTAGTACGGAATCACCGCGACCCCCTGCTCGCGCACGAGCGGCTCGAGTTCGGCCTCGAAGCCGGCGCGGTCATGCAGGTTGTACTCCGGCTGCAGGCTCTCGAAGCGCGGCAGGCCGTGGCGTCGGGCGGTGTCCAGCGCCTCCGCCAGGCGTGCCGCGCTGTAGTTGGAGGCGCCGATCGCCCGCACCTTGCCTTGTTCGATCAGCCGGCCGAAGGCGCCGAGGCTCTCGGCCAGCGGGGTGTCGGGATCGTCGGCGTGGGCCTGGTAGAGGTCGATCACGTCGGTCTGCAGGCGCTTCAGCGAGCCCTCGACCGCGGCCTGGATAGTGCCCGGGGAGAGCCCGCGGTGCCGTTCCCACTTGCCGACCTTGGTGGCAATGATGACCCGCTCGCGCTTGCCGCCGCGCCGGAGCCAGCGGCCCAGGATCGTCTCCGATTCACCACCCTGGTTGCCCGCGACCCAGTACGAGTACGAGTCGGCCGTGTCGATCAGGTTGAAGCCGGCCTCGACGAAAGCGTCGAGCAGGGCGAACGAGGTCGCCTCGTCCGCGCTCCAGCCGAACACATTGCCGCCAAAGGCAAACGGCGCGACCCGCAGCGGCGAGCGGCCCAGCGGTCGGGCGGATGGGAGGGCAAACCGGCTCATATGGGGGTCGGGGCGGGAGTAGGGTGTTACATCATGCGACGCGTTGTGGTCGGTGGGGCAGACGCATCCCGCAACGCCGTGTTGCGGATCATGACCGGATGTCGACCAACGCCGGCACGGGATTGCGGGCGAAAGGAACTCAAATGCACGCAATCCGGCAGGTTTCTGCTAACGTCTGGCCCGATGCTGCCGCGGCGCGAAAGGGGACGTCGCCGCCACGGGGACACGGACGCATGGCCATAGCTACAAGCAATTCGGGCCGAATTCTGGTCGTCGACGACCAGAACGTGAACCTGCGCGTGGTCGGCACCCTGCTGGTCCGCCAGGGGTACGAGGTGATCACCGCCGGCAGCGGCGAGGAAGCGCTGCAGCGCTACGTCGAATCGCCGCCCGACCTGATCCTGCTCGACATGATGATGCCCGGCATGGACGGCTTCGATGTGCTGGCGTCCCTGCATGAGCTCGGTCCGCTGCAGGTGCCGGTGGTGTTTGTCACCGCCGCCCATGATCGCGACCTGCTGCTGCGCGCCTTCGACGCCGGCGTGGTCGATTACGTCACCAAGCCCTTCCTGCCCGAGGAACTGCTGGCACGGGTCAACGCCCATGTCGGCCTCAAACTCGCCCGCGACCGCCTCGAGCGTGTCGCCCGCGAACGCGAGGAACTGGTCAACCTGGTTGCCCACGATCTGAAGAACCCGCTCAGCAGCGTGCTGTTCGCCGGCGAACTGCTGCGCAGCGGCGCCTGCAAGCCCGAGCGCGTGCCGCGCTACCTGCAGATGATCCACGAGAGCGCGGACGATGCGCTGGGGTACATCCGCCACTACCTGGAAAGCCAGGCGGGGCGGCTCGCCCAGGAGATCCCGGCAGAGCGCGCCGACCTCGGCGAGACGATGCAGTGGTTGCTGCAGCGTTATGAGATCCAGCTCGAGGCGCGCGGGATCCGCGTCGACATGCGTCCGCCGTCCGGACCGACCCAGGTGGCGATCCATCCGCGCGTGCTGCGCCAGGTCAGCGAGAACCTGGTGACCAACGCGATGAAGTACGCCCCCGACTGCGAGTTGTCATTGACCGCCCGCAGTGGTGCGCCGGGCTACTGGCAACTGATCGTTGCCGACCGCGGACCGGGCATTCCGGCCCATCGCCAGCGCGAACTGTTCAAACCCTTCGTGCGCCTGCACGAAGGTGACGATCCGGACGGACGGTCCAATGGCCTTGGGCTGTCACTGGCCAAGCGCATCATCGCCAACGCCGGCGGCCAGCTCTGGTACGAGCCGCGGCGTCATGGCGGGGCGCGCTTCATCATCGAGCTGCCCGAGGCTGGCCCGATCACCATCGACTAGGGACACCCTCGCCGGGCTATTCGCTTGCGGCCTGGCGGGTGCGGCGCGGCGTGGCCCGGCGCTGAGCGGGCGGGCGTTTCGCCTCGACCCGGCGGGCACTGCCTTCGATCGCCTCGCCACTGCCGTTCTCGGCGCGGCGGGCACGGCGCTTGGCCGCGTACCAGAGCAGGCCGGCCCCGGCCACGGCGGCGGCCACCAGCACCGGGTTGCGGCGCGCGAACTTGCCGGCGACCTGCACTCCGCCCTTGACCACGCCAAGCTTGGCACCGGTTTCGAGCCATTTGCCGGCGTGCTGGGTGACGCTGGGCACGGCGTGGCGAATGTTGTCGCTGACCGCGCTAGCCAGCTCCAGGGCGCGTTCGGGCAGGTCGGTGAACTTGCTCATCGTGGGTAACCTGTGAGGCGTGGGCAGGGGTCCAGTGTCCCCGCCGGTTCGTTGAAGCGGCGTGAGCGATGCGCGAGGTTGCCGACTCGCGGCTGAATGCCGATCATGGCTGCTGCCTACGTTCGCTCCCGCGCGGTCCGCCATGATCCGAGTGTTGTCCAACGTGCTTTCAAGCGCCGAGCTGCAGGCGGTGCGTGAGCTGTTGCCGCAGGTGCGCTTCGGCGATGGTCGCGTGACCAATCCCGACTCGTCGGTGAAGCAGAACCTGCAGGCGCCCCAGGAGGATCCGGCCAACGCCCGCATCGCCCAGATCGCGCGCGACGCGCTGATGCGCTTCCCCGAGCTGCGCGTGTTCGCGCAGCCGCGGACCATGGCGCGGACCACGGTGGTGCGCTACGAGCCGGGCATGAACTACGGCTGGCATGTCGACGAGGCGCTGTTCCCGTCGACGCCACCCATGCGCAGCGACCTGTCGTGCACGGTGTTCCTCAACGACCCTGCCGACTACGACGGTGGCGAACTGACGATCCAGCTCGGCGCGCAGGAGCTGAGCTACAAGCTAGAGCCCGGCAGCGCGATCCTGTATCCATCGACGACCATCCACCGCGTCACGCCGGTCACCCGTGGCGTGCGCCTGGCGGCGATCACGTGGCTGCAGAGCTGGGTGGCCGACATCGGCCAGCGCGAACTGCTGGTGCAGCTGGAGGAAGCACGCACGCTGGTCGCCAGCGGCGGCGACCGCCAGCGCCTGCAGGTATTGCTGGAATCGCTGCGGACGAACCTGTTCCGGATGTGGGCAGACACCTGACGCGCCTGCCTGGGCGGACCTGGCGCTAGCAGCCGGCGATCGCCCGCAATTGCGGATACCGCTGCATGCACGCTTCGACCCAGGCCTCGCCCTCTGCGATCTCCGCGCCGTGCCGCTGCATCGCCAATGCCAGGTCATGGCCGCGATCGTCGCGACTGTAGCCATGCGACTGCGCCTTGGAGTAGCGACTCCAGGCCGGTGACTGCATGACCACGTCGAGGTTGGACGGGTCCAGCGACAGGTGCCCGGCCACGCGCAGCAACTGCTCGCGCGGCTGCGCCAGCAACGCTTCGAAATCCACGCGCAGCACGCGCGCACGGTGATTGCCGTTGGCGGCCGCATCGAAGCGGACGCGTTCGGCCAGCCAGCCCATCGCACATTGCTGCGGCGGCGACAGCGCAGCCAGGGCGACACCGTCGGCGAAGCCGCGCGCGTGCAGGTCGCGCAGGCGCCCGCCTGCGGCACTGGCGGCATCGAATACCGACGCCGGCGATTTCAGCAATGTCGCCAGCCATGGCTGCAACGGCATGTCGAGCAGCACGGCGCGCATCGCCGGTTGCTGTTCGAGCAGCGGATCGATCAGTCCGTTGCAGCTGCTGGTGGCCTTGACCACGCTGTGCGATTCCGGCGGCAACGGCTGCGACCAGCGCGACCATAGCGCGCGCAGCAGCTGCGATGCCTGCGCAGGCGACAGCGGCGACTGCGGCCCGCGGTCGGGCCAGGCGTCGGCCAGCGTCCGCAGCGGCAGCGGTTCGCGCAGGCCCTGCACCTGCGGCCAGCTGTCGAGCAGGCGACTGAGCAGGGTCGAACCGCAATGACCAATGTGAAAGATCGCATCGGCCGGTGTGGCCGGTTCGTCGACACGGCCGAGCATCGCATCGATCGACAACCAACCGCCATCGGCGTTGGCGGGAATCGCGCGCTCGTCGAGGAACGCTGCTTCGTGCCGTTGCGCCGCATCCAGTCGCAGCCACAACACCCGCCGCCCGACCAGGTCGAGCTTGAACGGCAGATAGCGTGGATCATCGAGCGGCGATGTCATGCCGCGAAGTGTATCGAGCCGGTCACGTGCCGCGGGGCTTGGCGCGGTGGGTGGCGGCGGCGGTCCATGGGTCGTCCGGCCAGGGGTGCCTGGGATAGCGGCCCTTCATTTCCTTCTTCACTTCCGGGTAGGTGCGGTCCCAGAAGCCGCGCAGATCCTGGGTGATCTGCAACGGTTTGCCGCCCGGCGAGAGCAGGTGCAGCGTCAGCGGCACGCGGCCTTCGGCAATGCGCGGCGTGTCGGCCAGGCCGAACAGTTCCTGCAGTTTCACCGCCAGCACCGGCGCGACCGGTGCATCCGCGGCATCGTCGAAGGCGTACTCGATGGAGCGCTCCATGCCCGACGGCACCGCCATCCGCGTCGGTGCGAGGGCGTCGATCTTCTGCCGCATCGACCAGTCGATTAGCGAGCGCAGTGCTTCGCCGAGTTCGTGTTCGGCAAGTGCGTCGAGACGGGTCTTGCCGCTGAGTGCCGGCTTGAGCCAGTCGTCCGCGCCTGCGAGCAGCGCTTCATCCGAGAGGTCAGGCAGTGCCAGCTCGGGCAGCCAGGCGCGCAGGCAGCGCACACGTGCGCGCCATTGCGACAGCGACGGCGTCCACGGCAATGCCTGCAAGCCAAGCTGGCGAACGGCGTCGACCAGTGCGTCGGCATAGCGTGACGGGTCGGGCTTGGCCAGCGGCCGGCTGTCGATGACGATGCGGTCGAAGCGCTGCTCGCGCACGGCCGCTATCCCGCGCAGGGCGCTGTCCCAGAGCACCCGGTCTTCGCTGACGAAGCGCTTGGGGAACTCCGCGCGCAGTCGCTGCTCGTCGAGCGGTGCGGCCCGCATCACCCGCGCATCGCGCGGGTCGTCGCGCAACTCGCTGATGGCGATCCAGGGTTCGCCGTAGAGCGCGCTGTCGTCGAACAGCTTGGCGCTGCGGCCATTGGCAAGCTGGTAGCGATGGGGATCGGTCGGATGCTGGCGCGCGATGCGATCGGGAAAGGCGTGCAGCAACAGGTCGCCGAGCAGGTGCGGCGGCGCGGACGCGGGTGGCGTGGCGTCGATGCGCAGGCGCCGGCGCCATTGCTTCGCGGCCTGGTCGATCGCGGCCAGGCCAGCGCGCGAAGCATCGGCGCCGACGCGGCCGGCGCGGAACGCGGCCAGGGCCTGCCAGCGCTCGGCCACGGCATCACTGCGTGAGCGCAGGGGATCACGCGCTTCGATCAGTGCGGCGAGGTCGCAGGCCAATGCCTGCTCGGCCGCCTGCGACGGCGCCAGCAGCATCGCGGCCAGGCGCGGGTGCGTACCGAGCGCGAGCATGCGCCGGCCCATCGGCGTGATCGCACCGCCGTCGAGTGCACCCAATCGCTGCAGCAGCTCGCGCGCGGCGGCGAGCGCGCCGCCCGGTGGCGGGTCGACGAAGCGCAGGTTGGCATTGCCCCATGCGGCCAGCTCGAGGGCGAGACCGGCCAGTTCGACCTGGCCGATCTCCGCCCGGCGCTGCGGCTCCAGCCGCTGCGATTCGGGCCACAACCGGTATGCCCAGCCCTCGGCGACGCGACCGGCGCGGCCGGCGCGCTGGTCGGCAGAGGCCTGCGCGATGTTGACCACGTCCAGGCGGGCGAAGCCGCTGTTGGGGTCGTAGCGCGGTTCCCGCGCCAGCCCGCTGTCGACCACCACGCGAACGCCGGGCAGGGTCACGCTGGACTCGGCAACGTTGGTCGCGAGCACGATCCGGCGGTGGCCATCGGGATCGGGCTGCAGCACGCGCGACTGCTGCTCGACCGGGAGTTCGCCGTGCAGGGTCAGCACGTCGGCGGCGTGGGCGCCGGTGGCCGGCAGGCTGGCGTCGAGCGCGGCCTGCACGCGCGCGATCTCGCGCTGCCCGGGCAGGAACACCAGCACGTCGCCCGGGTGCTGCGTCAAAGCATGCTCGACCGCACGACGCGTCTGGTGCTCGAGGGCCTCATCACGCCGTGCCGGGAAATGCCCGACCGAAACGGGATAACTGCGCCCGGCGCTGCTCAGCCGCGGCGCATCGAGGAAGGCGGCGAGGCGCTCGCCATCCAGCGTGGCCGACATCACCACGATGCGCAGGTCATCGCGCAGGCCCGACTGCACATCCAGTGCCAGCGCCAGGCCGAGGTCTGCGGCGAGATGGCGCTCGTGGAATTCATCGAACACCAGCGCGCCGACGTCTTCGAGCATCGGATCGTCCTGCAGCATCCGGGTCAGGATGCCTTCGGTGACGACTTCAATCCGCGTGCGCGCCGAGACCTTGTTCTCGAAGCGGATGCGGTACCCGACCGTCTCGCCGACGGGCTCGCCGCGTTGCCGGGCCATGAAACCGGCGGCGGCGCGCGCGGCCACCCGGCGCGGCTCCAGCATCACGATCTTCTGCCCACCCAGCCAGAGCGCGTCGAGCATGGCCGGTGGCACCTGCGTGGTCTTGCCCGCGCCAGGCGGCGCCTCCAGGACCAGGCGCGGGTGCTCGACCAGGCTGGCGCGGATACGCGGCAGCAGCTCGTCGATCGGGAATTGGGGGGCTTGCCGGGCTTGCTCGTTCACCGCGCAAGGATAAGCGCGAGTGCGCGGCGGGCGCGCATGCGGGGCCGGATTGGCGGGTTGCTAGACTGCCACGCCCTGCAATGCCCAACTGCCCATGCAACTGGTCGACATCGGCGCCAACCTCACCCACGACTCCTTCGTCCCCGATCTCGATGCCGTGCTGGCGCGTGCGCGCGAAGCCGGAGTGGCGCAGATGGTGGTGACCGGGGCCAGTCGCGAACATTCGCCGTTGGCGCTGAAGCTGGCGAGGAAGCACCCGGGCGAGCTGTTCGCCACCGCCGGCGTGCACCCGCACCATGCCAGCGAGTACACCAGCGAGTGCGACCAGGAATTGCGCGAACTGCATTCGCACCCCGAGGTCGTCGCCGTCGGCGAATGCGGTCTTGACTACTTCCGTGATTTCTCGCCGCGACCGGCGCAGCGGCGCGCGTTCGAGCAGCAGTTGCAGATCGCCGTCGACACCGGCAAGCCGCTGTTCCTGCACCAGCGCGACGCCCACGCCGATTTCATGGCGATGATGAACAACTTCGACGGCCGCATCGGCCCTGCGGTCGTGCACTGCTTCACCGGCACGCGCGCGGAGCTGTTCGACTACCTCGACCGCGACTGGCACATCGGTATCACCGGCTGGCTCTGCGACGAACGCCGTGGCCAGCACCTGCGCGAGCTGGTGAAGTCGATCCCGGCCAATCGCCTGATGATCGAGACCGACGCGCCGTACCTGCTGCCGCGGACGATCCGGCCAGCGCCGCCGCATCGCCGCAACGAGCCGATGTTCCTGGCCCACATCGTGGAAGAACTCGCCCGCGATCGCGGCGAGGACGTCGCCACCTCGGCCGCCAACAGCACCGCCACGGCGCGCGAGTTCTTCCGCCTGCCGGGCTGATGGCCCGGTACTGAACAGGCTCAGCGGTCGGCCAGCCATCTGCCCGGCTGCGGCCGGGTCACCACCACCCGGACGATGCCGGGATTGCGCAGGCAGGCCCGCCGGGCTTCGCTCATCAGCCTGGCCCGCATCGCGTAGGCCTGGCCGAAGTTGTCGATGCCGGTCAAGCGGGAAACGGCTTGCTGGCTGGGCAGTAGCGGACGCTGGCAATCGACCGTGATGGACTGGATGCCGGGCTCGATGGGCGCTTCGGCGGCAGCAGCCATGGCGGGCATGACGGCAGCGGACGTGGCGAGCAGGAGGATGGCAAGGCTGGTGTTCATGGCGGGGCTCCGGGCGGCACCGGCGTGTTTCCGGCGGGACCAGCCTCGCGCCGCGGCGCCTGCAGGTCTTGAGGCCGGGCTGAGGCCCAGCACAGGCTTGTGTAAGGCTCGTGGCCAATCCTTGGGGAATGCTTAGGCCGTGTGCTCCTCCGGCCCGCGTATCCGTAATTGGGTGTTTTCCCACGTGCCGCGATGACCCGCCCTACTCCCCCAGTGCTCCGCTTCGACGACATCGTCCTGGACCCGGCAGGCCGGCGCCTGCTGCGCGCGGGCCAGCCGCAGCCGCTCGAGCCCAAGGCATTCGCCGTGCTCGAACTGCTCGCCGGCGCGCCCGGCCAGGTGTTCTCGCGCGACGAGATCCTCGACGAGGTCTGGGGCCATCGCCATGTCACCCCGGGCGTGCTCAACCGCGTTATCACCCTGGTCCGCCACGCCCTGGGCGAGGACGCCCAGAGCTCGCGCTACCTGCACACCGTGCATGGCTATGGCTACCGGTTCGATTTGCCGGCGGGCACGCAGGAGGCGGGCGCCGTGGTCGACGCAGCGTCAGGCGCAGCGTCGCCGGTAGACGTCGGGGTCGGGAAGGGCCTGCCGGGGACGGGCACGTCCGGGGAGGCCCCGCTCGACGCGCGCCCGCCCGGAGAGGAGGCGGGCGACGCCGCGGCTCCGGCTACGGCCCGTCCGCTGCCGCTGCCGCCGCGGCGGTGGCTGCGCTTCGCCGCGGCGGCGATGGCCGTCGTCGCCGTGGCGCTGGCGTGGTGGTTGTGGCGGTCGCCATCCCCGCGGGGTGATGCGGGGACCACGCCGGCGCCGGTGCTGGCGGTGCTGCCGATGCGCGCGGTCGGCGACGACCCGCGCGGCCAGGCCTTCGCCGATGGCCTGACCGAGGAGATGATCGGCCTGCTGGCTCATATCGACGGGCTGCGGGTGATCTCGCACACCGCCTCGTTCAAGTTCCGCGATGCCAGGCTGCCGGCGTCCGAGGTCGCACGGCGGTTGCAGGCCACGCACATGCTTGAAGGCAGCGTGCGCCAGGACGGCGAACGGCTGCGCATCAGCCTGCATCTGGTCGAAGCCGATGACGATCGCACTATCTGGTCGCAGAGTTTCGATCGTGAGCTGCGCGACATCTTCGTCCTGCAGCGGAACATCGCCTACGCGATCGCCAATACGCTGGAGCTGCAGCTGGGTCTGTCCGCCGCGGAGTCAAACGCCAATGAAGACCCCGCCCTGTACCGGCGCTACCTGCTGGCGCGCAATGCCGCGCCGCGCGTCGGTGAAGACCGCGCAGAGGCGGCCGAAGGCGCCTTGCGCGAGCTGACCCGCGAGCATCCCGACTACGCGCGGGGCCAAGGCGGCCTCGCCGTGGTCCTGTGGGCGCGCTCACTCGGCGCGCAGCCAGGGCGCGACGAACTGCGTGCGGAAGCCGAACAGGCTGCGGCAACCGCGCTGCGACTCGATCCACAGCAACCCGAGGCCCACGCCGTGCTCGCCGCGCGGGCATGCCGGGTGCAGCAGTGGAACGACTGCATGCGGTTGTCGCGGCTCGCGATCAAGCTGGCCCCCGCCGACGCGTTGTGCCGCGGCTGGTATTCGTATCGGCTGGCCACGCTTGGCTACGTGCGCGAGGCGCTCGACGAGACCGACGAGGCGCTGAAGCTGGCCCCGTACGACCAGGATCTGCACTTCTGGCGTGGCCGGTTGCTCGACACGCTCGGTCGCCATGAGGAAGCCAGGGAGCATCTGGCGCTGGCCTCACCGGAACGCGTCGCGACGGCGGCGTTCTTCAATGCGATATGGCGTCGCGACTACGACACCGCGCAGCGCCTGGTCGAGGCGTTGCCTGCGGACGTGCCATGGCGCGCGTCGGAACTGGCCGCCGTCGCCGCCTTGCGCGATCCCGCGTTGTGGCCGGCGGTGGTGCCGGCGATAGAAGTGTCCGAGCGCCACCCGCGCCACGGCCAGGTGCCGTATGACTTCACCCGCCTGCTGCTGCCCGTGCGCGATTACCCACGTGACATCGACGGCCTCGACGCGGTGCAGCGCGCCGGCTATGCCTCGTACCAGTGGGTGTTCTGGCAGCCCGAGTCGCGCGCGCTGCGCCAGGATCCCGCCTTCCAGCGCTACCTGCAGCGCAGCGGCATGGCCGCGTACTGGCGCGAGCATGGCTGGCCGGATGTTTGCCATGCCGATGGTGCCTCGGTGGCCTGTGACTGACTCAGATCACCTCGGGTACCGCGAAATGGCGTTATCCAGCGTGGCACCGCACATCGCGATTGCAGGCACCAGCAGCGACATTGTTCCAGTCCACCTGCGTGAGTGGACTACTGTCACCTCGCACCCCTGGGCAAAAGCCCAGGTCGCGCGGGCAACGCTCGCCGGCTGCGGCCGCGAACAAACGTCGGGTCCGGCTTCATATGCCTGATCCGGCCTTGTCGCGCATGGCGTCCATGCGCTTGGCCTCAATTGCATCGAGTTCCGCTCGCGGGTCTGAGCGGAGGCCAACGCCAACACAGTTCACGCGCTGCGACAAAGGCACCTCGTTGCTGTGCAGATTTTTACTGTCACAGGTCTCGATCCAGGGCAGGAATTCCGGCTCGGGCGGTACGAACTTTTCGCCGGCGAAGTGGAGCTGGACCCCAGGGGCGGGCACCAGGTCGAAGGCGGAAGGCGCAGCCAGGCCGGGCGGTGAGCGGTCCGGCCCGAGCGCAGGAAGGAGCGTGCCGGTCAACGACGGGTGACCTGGTGGTACTGCGCGAGCGGGTGGGATGGCGGGCAGGATCGCGGACGTTGGTTCGCCCGCCCGCGTGGGCATCGGTAGCGAAGCAACGCACGTCGCGAGCACAGGCACCAGCAGGGACATTGTTCCGGTCCGACTGCGCGTGCGGGTTACTGCCACATCACTCTCCTGATTCGGCATCCGTCACGGAGCCGGGGGGATGAGTACAGCCAAGCGGCACCGCTTGCACAATCAGAATCTTCTGAATCGCATCAGACCAAGGAACCCCGGGCATGAGTGCGGATTGCCGACTACCGCTACGGGCGGACGCTGCGTCCCGCTTCGTATGCCTGCAGGTGGCACCAGGCCGCGGCCAGAAGCGGCGACGGCAGCGCGGCTGCGCCCGCCCGGTGCAGCATGTCGCCGACGATCTGCATCGCCTCGACCGCTTGCCCTGCTTCGAGATCGCGCAGCATCGAGGCCTTCAGCGGTGATCCTGGCTGGGTCAGTGTTTCCAGTGCGGTCTGCTGGGCGGCGTCGGGAATCGGCTCGCCTTTCGCTTGTGCAACCGCCAGGCACTCACGGTAGAGCGCCCGCATGAACGCGTCGCCACCTTCGCCGGCCACGATGCCGCCAACGCTGCTGCGCATCAGGCACGTGGCCGCGGCGAGCGTCGACAGGAATGTGTACTTGGCCCACTGCTCGCCGGCAATCCGCAACGAACGCACGTGGTCGATGCCGGCATCCGCGCACAGCCTGGCCAATGCCGCGGTGCGCTCGCTGTCGCGGTTGCCGTCACGCTCGCCAAAAGTGATCGATGCCGGGCGACCCAGGTGCAGCACTTCGCCCTGCGGTCCCTTCATCGCGCTGATGAAACACAGCCCGGCGAGTACGCGCTCGCGGCCGAAGCGCTCGTCGAGCGTCGGATAGTGCGCCAGCCCGTTGAGGATCGGCAGCACCGCAGTCCGATCGGAAACGGCGGGGGCCGCCGATTCGATCGCGCTGTCGAGGTCGTAGGCCTTGCAGCTGAGCAGCACGAGGTCGAACGGTCGTTGCCGCGCCAGCGCCGGCAACGCATCGGCGGTGACGTGCGCGACCTCGATGTCGGCATCGCCCAGCGGGCTGCGGATTGCCAGTCCGTTTGACTTCAGCTGTTCCGCGCGCGGCGGCCGGACCAGGAAAGTGATGTCGGCTCCCGACTGCGCCAGGCGCCCGCCGAAGTAGCCGCCGGTACCGCCGGCGCCGAGGACCAGGACACGCATCTGCAAGTCCTCAGCTGCGCAGGCCGACACCGCGCTTGAGCAGCCACAGGCCCAGCGCCGCCAGTGCCACGACGAAGGACAGCATCAGCGTGTAGGCCACCCACATCGGTACGTCGCTGACGCCGAGCAGGCCGTAGCGGAACGCGTTGACCATGTAGAAGATCGGATTGGCGTGGGTCATCGTCTCGGCCCACGGCGGCAGCAGCTTGACCGAGTAGAACACGCCGCCCAGGTACGTCAGCGGGGTCAGGATGAAGGTTGGCACGATCGCGACGTCATCGAACTTCTTGGCGTACACGGCGTTGACGAAACCGGCCAGCGAGAAGATCGTCGCACCGAGCAGGACCGTGGTGAATGTCACCAGCGGATGCGGGATGCGCACCTTGGTGAAGAACATCGCGATCACCAGCACGATCACGCCGACCATCAGCCCGCGCAGCACCGCGCCGGCGACGTAGCCGCCCAGGATCACCCAGTTCGGCATCGGGCTGACCAGCAGTTCCTCTACGTGGCGGCCGAACTTGGCCCCGAAGAACGACGAGGAAATGTTCCCGTAGCTGTTCTGGATCACGCTCATCATCACCAGGCCGGGGACGATGAAGTCCATGTACCTGATGCCGTCCATTTCGCCGACGCGCGAGCCGATCAGCCCGCCGAAGATCAGGAAGTACAGGGTCATCGTGATCGCCGGCGGCACCAGGGTCTGGCCCCAGATGCGCAGGATGCGGTTGACCTCGCGGCGGACGATCGTGCCCAGCGCGACCAGGTTGCGCTGGTGGTCGGTGAGGGTCTTGGCGACGGCGGTATTCATGGTTCGTCCTGCAATGCGTTTGTGGTTCGAGCAGCGGCGGCTTCGCCGGCGTTCACGCTATCTGGTCGTACGGCCTGTTCACGCCACCGGCTCGGGCGGCGCTTGCGCGGTGCCGTCCTGGGCGTTCTCGCCGGTGAGGCGCACGAACAGTTCCTCGAGGCGGTTGGACTTGGTCCGCATCGAGCGCACCCGGATCCCGGCATCGCCGAGCACCGCGAAGACCCGGTTGAGGTCCATCGCGCGCGGCATCTCGATGTCGAGGGTGTGATCATCAGCGGCCAGCAGCGTCGTACCTTCGATCAGCGGCAGCGTCGCCGGCAGCTGGCCGTCGATGTCGAGCAGGAAGCCCTCGACGTCGAGCTTGGCCAGCAGCACCTTCATCGGCCCCTGCTCGACGATGCGGCCGCGGTCGATGATGGCCAGGTTGCGGCACAGGCTCTCGGCTTCTTCCAGGTAGTGCGTGGTCAGGATGATCGTGGTGCCGGCGGCATTGATCTCCTTGAGCGTCTTCCACATGCCGCGACGGATCTCGATGTCGACGCCGGCGGTGGGCTCGTCGAGGATCAGCAGCCGGGGCTGGGTCATCATCGCCCGCGCGATCATCAGCCGCCGCTTCATGCCGCCCGACAGCGTGCGGCTCATCATGTTGGCCTTTTCCCACAGGTGCGCGCGCTTGAGCTCGACCTCGGCGCGTTGGAGCGCCTCCTCGCGCGGCACGCCGTAGAAGCCGGCGTAGTTGACCAGGATGTCGAGGGGCTTCTCGAACATGTTGAAGTTCAGCTCCTGCGGCACCAGCCCGATCAGGCGCATGGCCGCATCGCGCTGGCGCGCCAGGTCGACGCCGAAGATCGACACCGAGCCGGCGCTGAGGTTGACCAGCGAGCTGACAATGCCGATCAGGGTGCTCTTGCCGGCGCCGTTGGGGCCGAGCAGGGCGAAGAAGTCACCCGGCATGACGTCCAGCGAAACGCCCTTGAGCGCCTGGACGTCGGTGTCGTAGGTCTTGCGCAGGTCGCGGACGGACAGCGCGGGAGCAGGGACGGCGGAAGCGGCGGTCACCGCGGAGGAAAGATTGGAAGCGGGGGTCATCTGGGAGCCTGTTCTGGAGCGCTTCGCCGCGAGCCGCGCAGCGATAACCGGTAGTATAGGCGGCCTCGTGGCGGCACTCCGGCCACAGTCTGTTGCACCTTGTCGCACCTTTCCGGTATTGCCGTGGCCATCCAGCATTTCCCTCTCAAGCTCGTCTCGCGCCGGATGCTGGCCCCCACGGTCGGCCATTACACCTTCGTCCGCGACGATGGCCAGCAGCTCGACTTCATCCCGGGCCAGTTCATCCAGGTCCACTTCACCTACGCCGACGGCACCGCGACCAAGCGCAGCTACTCGCTTGCGACCATCCACGACCATGCCCTGGGACCCGGCGAGGCCGTTGAGATTGCGGTCAGCTATGTCGCCGGCGGCGCCGCCACGGCGCTGTTCGAGGGCCTGGAAGACGACGGGCGCGTCGATGCCAGCGGCCCCTTCGGCCGCTTCTGCCTGATGCCGGCCGACGCCAACAGGCGCTACCTGCTGATCGGCACCGGGACCGGCGTCACGCCGTACCGGGCGATGCTGCCGCAGCTGGAAGCGCTGATCCGCGAGCGCGGCATCCAGGTCGTGCTGCTGTTTGGTGCGCGCACCCCGATCGAACTGCTCTACGGCGACGAGTTCCGCGCCTTCGCGGAGAAGCATCCGCAGAACTTCCGCTTCGTGCCGTGCTTCTCGCGTGAGCTGCCGGAGCCGGGCTCGGCGCAGGCCCATGCCGATGTCCGCCATGGCTACGTGCAGCAGTATCTCGACGAGTTCGCGCCCAGTGCCGGCGACGACATCGCCTACCTGTGCGGCAATCCGAACATGGTCGATGCCTGCTTCGAGGCGCTCAAGGGCCACGGCCTGCCGGTGCCGCAGATCCGCCGCGAGAAGTACGTCAGCAGCAAGTAGGGCCGGCGGCGCATCGGATCCCGCCCCGCGCGAGATGGCGAGTGCACCTGGTCACGTTCATCCGGTGGTCTTCGTCTGGCATCCTTGAAGGCGCTTTGCCTTATGGACCAGAGGTCGCCATGCGCAAGATCAGGGGATGGACTGCCGCTTTGGCAGCGGTCCCGTTGTTGTCAGGGTTGCTGCTGTCGGGCTGCAGTTCGCAGGTCGCGGACCCGTCCGCGGCGGTGAACGCCACTGGCAAGCGGATGTTCGGCACGATTGCATTCGAGCCTTGCACGCTGTCGGCGCCGCTGTCGCCGTCGAGCATCGATGCGCAGTGCGCGACGTTCGACGTCGCCGAGGATCCGGCCAGGCCGAAGGGCCGCAGGATCGCGCTCAACATCGCCTGGCTGCCCGCCAATGACCAGTCCGGTGGCACTCCCGACCCGGTGTTCTTCCTCGCCGGCGGCCCCGGCCAGGCCGCGACCGAGTACGCCGCGCAGATCGACATGGCGCTGCGCGACGTGCGCAAGCAGCGCGACATCTTCCTGATCGACCAGCGCGGCACCGGCAAGCTCAGCCCGCTCGACTGCCGCGACGGCAATGGCCGCGAGCTGGCACTGCCCGATGCCGACGAGACCGATGCCAGCGCCATCGCCGACTACGCGGCGCGTTGTGCCCAGGCCCTGGCCGGCAAGGCCGATCCACGCTTCTACACCACCACACAGGCCATCGCCGACCTCGACTCGGTGCGCGCCGCACTCGGCTTCGATCGCATCAACCTGGTCGGCGTGTCGTACGGCACGCGCGTGGCGCAGCAGTACGCCGCGCGCCACCCGCAGCACACGCGCTCGATCGTGCTCGACGGCGTTGCGCCCAACGAGCTGGTCGTCGGCGGCGAATTCGCGCGCACGTTCGAACGCGCGCTCGGCCTGCAGATCGCCCAGTGCCAGCAGATGCCCAGTTGCCGCAAGCGCTTCCCGCAGGATCTGCGCACGCAGTTGCACGCACTGAAGACGCGGCTGGCAGCGGCGCCGGTGGAGGTCGAGTACCGCGATCCGGCCAGCGCCGAGGTCAGGCACGACACGCTCACTGCCGACACCGTGGTCGGCCTGACGCACCTGTTCTCGTACATGCCGCAGATGGCGTCGCTGCTGCCGGTGGTGATCGACGAGGCCGACCGCGGGCGCTATGCACCGCTGATGGCGCTGTCGCAGATGATGACGCGCGAGGTCGGCGGGCAGATGTCTCGCACCATGCAGTGGTCGGTGATCTGTGCCGAGGACGCCGACCGCTATCGCCCGGATCCGGCCGATGCCGACACCGTCCTCGGCGCCGACGTCGCCACCGCGTTCTTCGCCGCGTGCAGCACGTGGCCGCACGGCACGCGCCCGGACGGCTTCAACGAACCGCTCAGGTCGGACGTTCCGGCGCTGCTGCTTTCCGGTGAGATCGATCCGGTGACCCCGCCGGCGTTCGGCGAACGGGTGCTCAAGGGCCTGCCGAACGGCCGCCACCTGGTGCTGCGCGGACAAGGGCACAACGTCGGTGGCGTCGGTTGCCTGCCGAAGCTGGTCGGTCAGTTCATCGAATCCGGCGACGCACGCAAGCTCGACGCCAAGTGCCTGGACAGCATCGGCCATGTGCCGCCGTTCACCGGCTTCAACGGGTGGGAACCATGATCATCGCCAACGACCTGCACAAGAGCTTCAAGACCAGGAGCGGCATCGTGCGCGCCGTCGATGGTGTCCACTTCGAAGCGCACGACGGCCAGATCACCGGCCTGCTCGGTCCCAACGGCGCCGGCAAGACCACGACGCTGCGCATGCTCTACACGCTGATGAAGCCCGACTCCGGCGAAGTGATGGTCGACGGCATCGATGCCGCGCGCGACCCGGCCTCGGTGCGTCGCGCGCTCGGCGTGCTGCCCGATGCGCGTGGCGTCTACAAGCGGCTGACCGCGCGCGAGAACATCGCCTACTTCGGCGAGCTGCACGGCATGTCCTCACAGGCGATCGCACAGCGCACGCAGACACTGGCCGACGCACTGCAGATGCACGACATCCTCGACCGCCAGACCGAAGGCTTCTCGCAGGGCCAGCGCACCAAGACTGCGATCGCACGCGCCCTGGTGCACGATCCGCGCAACGTGATCCTCGACGAGCCGACCAACGGCCTCGACGTGATGACCACGCGCGCGATGCGTGGCTTCCTGCAACAGCTTCGCGCCGAGGGCCGCTGCGTGATCTTCTCCAGCCACATCATGCAGGAGGTCGCCGCGCTGTGTGACCGCATCGTCATCATCGCCAAGGGCCGGGTCGTCGCTTCCGGCAGCGCCGATGAGCTGCGCGCGCAGACCGGTGAAGCGAACCTCGAGGACGCCTTCGTCAAGGCGATCGGCTCCGACGAGGGCCTGCACGCATGAGCGCGAACCATTCCGACAACGTGCGTCCGCGCACGGGTGTCATCGCCACGCTGTGGGCGGTGATGCGCAAGGAGCTTCGCGATATCTCGCGCGACCGCCGCACGCTCGCGCTGGCGCTGCTGATGGGACCGTTGCTGTATCCGCTGCTGATGATCGGCATCGGCACGCTGGCGGAGAGTCGCGCCAGGACGCAGCTGGACAAGGTGCTGGAGGTGCCGACCGTCGGCATCGAGCGCGCACCGAACCTGGTCGCGTTCCTGGCCACGCAGGGCATCGAGGCGAAGCCGGCACCGGCGGACCTGGATGCGGCGATCGCGCGCCAGGACATCGACGTCGCCATGCGCATCAGCGTCGGCTACGCGCGCAACTGGCACGACGGCCAGCCGGCCCTGGTGGAGATCGTGCGTGACAGCACGCGTCGCGACAGCGAGATCCCGGGGGCGCGCCTGCGCGCCGCATTGATGGCCTACGGCGACCAGGTCGGTGCGTTGCGGCTGCTTGCGCGCGGCATCGATCCATCGATCACGCGCGCGCTCAACGTCGGCAGTCGCGACCTTGCGACCGAGGATGCCAAGCGCGGGCTGGTCCTGTCATCGATCATGCCGTACCTGCTGATCCTGATGTCGTTCCTCGGCGGCGCCTACCTGATCATGGATGCCACCGCCGGCGAGCGTGAGCGCCAGTCGCTCGAACCGCTGCTTGCGACACCGGCACGTCGCGGTGCGATCGTCAGCGGCAAGATCGCGGCGGCGTGTGCACTGGGTCTGCTGTCGCTGCTGCTGACGTTGCTCGCATTCAAGTTCAGCGCGCAGTTCGGCACCGCGGTCGGCAAGATGCTGGACGTGCGTTTCGTCGCGATGGGGAAGATGCTGCTGGTGCTGTTGCCGATGTTGTTCATCGGTACGACGCTGCTGACCTTCCTGTCGGCCACCGCCAAGAGCATGAAGGAAGCGCAGAGCCACATGACGTGGCTGATGCTGCTGCCGATGATCCCGACAATCGCGCTGGCGGTGAATCCGGTGAAGACGCAGCTGTGGCAGTTCGCGGTGCCGTTCCTCGCGCAGAACCAGATGCTGCTGAAGGTGATCCGTGGCGAGTCGATCGACCCGCAGGTGTGGGCGATCTACCTGGCAGCCGGCTTCGGTGTCGCGGCACTGCTGTGGTTCGCGGCCGTGCGCCGTTATCACCAGGAGCGCCTCGCGATCTCGGGCTGAGCCAGTTGTAGCCCGGGTAACCCCGGACTTGATCCGGGGGCACCCGGGGGCATGCATGTCCAACCCCGGGTTCGCTTCGCTTGAAAGAAAAAGCCCGGCTTGCGCCGGGCTTTTCTATTGCTGCTTTGCGCTGCGAATCCGGTTCCCCAACCGGAGCCGCGACGCCTGGCCGGATCAGCTCTGCGGATTGAAGCCGATCGTGCGGCGCGTCGTGACCGGAGAGTCGACCGGCTGGAAGCGCCACTTGCGCACTGCGTTGACTGCTTCGCGGTCGAAGATGCGCGCCGGGTTCGAACGGACCACGCGGGCGGCCGTGACCGAACCATCGGTACCGACGGTGAACTCGACCTGCACCTCGCCCGAGGTGCCGGCACGCAGTGCTTCCGGCGGATAACGCGGCGGCGGCATCGACAGCGGACGCAG
The DNA here is from genome assembly GCA_036524935.1 of Lysobacter sp. Lineage (GTDB taxonomy): Bacteria > Pseudomonadota > Gammaproteobacteria > Xanthomonadales > Xanthomonadaceae > Lysobacter_J. The sequence goes on from DATDBK010000232.1 coordinate 31,364, forward strand.
GTCGCTGGCATTGGCGCTGGCCGGTGCGGCAGCCGTCTGGCGGGCCGTGGCGGCACGCTGTTCGGCGGCACGCTCGTCTGCAGCGGCCTTGTCAGCGGCGGCCTTGTCGGCAGCAGCCTTGTCGGCGGCGACCTTGTCGGCGGCAGCCTTGGCGTTCTGCGAGGCCAGCAGCTTGGCAGCGTCTTCCTGCTGCTTCTTCTGGTCCTCTACGCGCTTCTGCTCGAGCTCGACCTTGCGCTTGGCCTCGTCCTCGGCGGTCAGCTGCTGCTGGGCAGCACGCTTGCCGGCAGCTTCCTGCTGCGCTGCGACGCTGGCCTTGAGGCGGGCCAGTGCCGGGTGCTGCGCGTCGGCCTTCTCGAGCAGGGCCGACAGGCGCTGCGCTTCGGTGAAGTCTTCGCGGTTGACGCTCTGCTCGATGGCGATGACCGTCATCGGCAGCAGGTCGGTCAGCGCGCTCGACACGGCGGCATCGCCGGGTGCCTTGTCGCGCAGGGCCAAGTAGTACTCGACCGCGTTGTCCTCGGCCGGGGCGTACAGGCGGTTCTCGGCATAGGCCTTGCGGGCCGCTTCGCGCAACTGGTCGGCCGTCATGGCAGTGACCTTTGCCGACACCGCGGTGTCAGCCGTCACCGCCGGTGCGGCCGCGGTGGTTGCAGGTGCTGCCGCGGATGGCTGCGCGGGTTCTTCTTTCTGGCAGGCAACCAGCGCGCAGGCGATGGCCAGCACGGCGGACAACTGCGTTACTGCGGACAGCCGGCGGGAACGCCGGGCTTTCGGATTTACGACGGTCATAGTTGGCAAAGCTCCCCTGAAGTGCGCCGTCACGAGCACACAGCACTAGATCGCGTGAGCGGGCCATGTTTGTCAAGCGGCGGCGGCAGCAGCCTACCATCGACCCGGCCTGTTACTGAATCCCATCGGCGCCGGGGCGGCCTGTTCAGGCGCGCCGGCGCGCCGGACCGGGCCCTGGCCGCGAGGGTCGGACGTGGCCCTACTTGCCGATGCAGAAGCTCGAGAAGATGTGGCCGAGCAGGTCGTCGGCACGGACTCGGCCGGTGATCTCGCCGAGCTGCTCATGCGCCAGGCGCAGGGCTTCGGCGGCAAGGTCGAGCATCTCGTGGTCGAGATGCTCGCGCGCATCGGCCAGTTCGGTCCGGGCCAGGGCCAGGGCATCAACGTGGCGGGCACGGGCGGTGAAGGCGCCTTCGCCGGCGCCGTCATCGTTGCCCTGGGCGAGCTGGCGCAGTCGGGTATGCAGTGCCTCGATGCCAAGGCCGGTCCGCGCCGACACCGGCAGCGTGTCGGCATCGGCCGGGGTGACGGGTGTTTCGAGCAGGTCGGCCTTGTTGTGCAACCACAGGCGGGCGGACACGCCGGCGATGGCGTCGGCGACGGCACTGCGCCCTGCCTCGGGTTCGCGTGCGTCGAGGACGACGATCGCCAGGTCGGCGCGATCGAGTTCACCGCGGGCGCGGCGCATGCCCTCGCGTTCGATGACGTCTCCGCCCTCGCGCAGTCCGGCGGTGTCGACCAGGGTCAACTCGACGCCGTCGATGCGGATGGTTTCGTGCAGCAGGTCGCGGGTGGTGCCGGCGATGTCGGTGACGATGGCGCGGTCGCTACCGGCCAGGATGTTCAGCAGTGAGCTCTTGCCGGCGTTGGGCGGGCCGACGATCACCGCATGCAGGCCGTCGCGCAGGCGACGGCCGCGTTCGGCGGCGGCGAGCAGTTCGTCGAGGTCGCCGGCCGTGCTGCCCAGTCGCGCACGCAATTGCGCGCCGCCGAGGGTGTCGATCGGTTCGTCGGCGAAGTCGATGGCGGCTTCGACGTGGACGCGGATCGCCAGCAGTTCGTCGGCGAGGGCATCGACCCGGCGCGAGAACTCGCCGTCGAGCGCGCGTCGCGCCGCCCGCGCAGCGCGTGCATCGGCAGCGGCGATCAGGTCGGCGACCGCTTCGGCCTGGGCAAGGTCGAGGCGACCTTCGAGGAAGGCGCGCTCGCTGAATTCGCCGGGCCGGGCCCGTCGCGCGCCGAGGGCGACACAGCGCGCCACCAGTTCCTGCAGCACGGCCGGGCTGCCGTGCGCCTGCAGCTCGACCACGTCCTCGCCGGTGTAGCTGGCGGGCGCGGCGAAGTAGAGGGCGATGCCGTCGTCGATGGCGGTGCCGTCGTCCGCCGCGAATCGCACGTGGTGGGCGTGGCGTGGCGTGAGCGTTCGTGCGCACAGCCCTTCGGCGATGGTGCGTGCAAGCGGACCCGACAGGCGAACAATGCCGACCCCGCCCGCGCCCGGGGCGGTGGCGATCGCGGCGATGGTGTCGCGGGCGGGCGTGCTCATGGCGATATGGTCGCAGAAAAGACAAAGCCCGCCTTGCGGCGGGCTTCGTTCAACTCACGGCGGCGAGGCTCAGGCCTTCGCCGGCTCCTCGCTGTAGCGGCGGATCATCCACCACTGCTGCAGCAGGCCGAGCGCGCCGTTGGTCACCCAGTACAGCACCAGGCCGGCCGGGAAGAAGGCGAACATCACGCCGAACACCAGCGGCATGAACTGCATCATCTTCGCCTGCATCGGGTCCATGCCGGCGGTCGGGTTGAGCTTCTGCGTGAACCACATCACCGCGACGTTGATCACCGGCAGCACGAAGTAGGGATCGCGCGAGGTCAGGTCGGTGATCCAGCCGATCCACGGTGCATGGCGCAGCTCGACCGACTCCGACAGCATCCAGTACAGCGCCAGGAACACCGGCATCTGCAGCAGGATCGGCAGGCAGCCGCCAACCGGGTTGATCTTCTCCTTCTTGTACAGCTCCATCATTGCCATCTGCAGCTTCTGCTTGTCGTCGCCGTAGCGCTCCTTGAGCTGCGCCATGCGCGGCTGGAACTTGCGCATCTTGGCCATCGACTTGTACTGCGCCGCGGACAGCGGAAACATCGCCAGCTTGATCAGCAGCACGAGGCCGACGATCGCCCAGCCCCAGTTGCCGACCAGGCCGTAGATCTTCTCAAGCACCCAGAACAGCCAGCTGGCGATCGTCGCCATGATGCTGAAGCTGCTGAAGTCGACCGCGCGGTCGAGCCCCGGGATGTCTTGTGCCTCGATCGCCTTGACCAGCTTCGGGCCGACCCACAGCCGCGCTTCAGTCGAGGCCTTCGTGCCCGGTGCCACAGTGACGCCGGGGCCCATCTCGCGAACCACGTACTGGGTGCCGCCGGCGCCCTGGGTCGTCACCAGCGAGAAGGTGCTCTTGTCGTTGCTGCCCGGAATCCAGGCCGAGAAGAAGTGGTGCTGCAGCATGCCGACCCAGCCGCCGGTGACCTGCTTTTCCAGCGGGCCATCGTCGACGAAGTCGTCGTACTTGCGCTTCTCGTACTTGTCGGTGCTCGAGTACCACGCCGCGCCCTGGAAGCTGTACTGCTCGGCGCTCATCGGGCCCTTCTTCACCAGCGCGCGCGGAACGCGGCTGAGCTGGCGATAGACGAAGCCCTGCCACGGCGCACTGCCAGCGTTGACGACGTCGTCGCGAACCCTCACCACATAGTCGCCGCGGCTGAAGGTAAAGGTGCGACGGATGGTCACGCCGTCGGCGCCGGTCCACACGAACGGCACGTCGACACTCGATGCGCCCTCGGCCAGCGAATACTCGGCGTTGCCGCTTTCAGGCATGAAGCCGGCCTGGTGGGTCGGCGCGTTGCCGCCGTTGCCACTCTGCACCCAGCCGCTCTGGGCGACGAAGTAGTTGGCCGGGTCCTGCGCGAACACGCGCACCGGCGCGCTGTTGCGATCGGCCGTGCTCGGATACTTGAGCAGGTCGGCCTGGCGCAGTTCGCCGCCGTCGAGCACGACCTTGAGCACGTCGGTGGTGACGGTGACGGTCGGCGCCGTCGCGGCGGCGGCGGCCGGTGCTGCAGAGGCGGCGGCCATGTTCGGCGCGACAGGCACTGCGCCGGCGGCCGGCGCGACAGGCGCACCAGGTACGGCGCCGTTGCCGACCGTCGCGGTCGCGGTGGTGGTTTGCGCGGGCTCAGGCGGTGCGGCCTTCTCCTTGCCCCACTCCATCCACAGGAAGGTCGCCACCATCAGCCAGGCGAAGATCAGGAAAACACGGGTCTGGTTCATGGGCGACAGGCGGGCTCAGCCTTGACCGGAGTCAGGCAATGGGGCGGAAGGGGAGGCGGCGGGCATTGTGCCGGGCGCGGATGACGGGGGCAACGCAGGGGACAGCGCACCGCAGCGCTGCAACAGACCGCGCAGGGCGGCGGCGAGTTCCGGGCCGGTGCTGCGCGCGGCGGCGGGGCGTGCGACCACGACATAGTCGCCCGCGGCGAGTTCGCCACGAATCTTGCGGAAGGTGTCGCGCAGAACGCGCTTGATGCGGTTGCGTCCGACCGCATTGGGGTCGACCTTGCGCGAGACGGCCAGGCCCAGGCGTGCGGGAACGTCGCTGGCCTGCCAATGCAAAGCCAGCACGGGCAGCGCTACTCGCCGACCATGCTGGAAGATGCGATCGAAGTCGGAACGCGCGCGTACCCGCGCTGTGCGCGGGAAGCGGGCCGAGGTCATCTAGGGACTACCGGCAAAGGCCGGTCGGCTGCCGCACGAGGCGACAGCGGCGACGCTTAGGCGCAGAGACGCTTGCGGCCCTTGGCGCGGCGACGGGCAAGGATCTTGCGGCCGTCGGCAGTCGCCATGCGGGCACGGAAGCCGTGGTCGCGCTTGCGCTTGAGGTTGCTGGGCTGATAGGTGCGCTTGGTGG
>DATDBK010000233.1:0-22602 GCA_036524935.1 Lysobacter sp.
CGAGTCGATGTGGAAGAAGGTGTGGCCCATTTCATTGGCGAAGCGGACCGAGTCGAAGATGAAGAATTCCGGCTCCGGGCCGAAGAAGGCCTGGTCGGCGATGCCGCTGGACTTGAGGAAGGCCTCGGCGCGCTTGGCGACCCCGCGCGGATCGCGCGAGTAGGCCTGCATGGTCGCCGGGTCGAGGATGTCGCAGGTCAGGACCAGGGTCGGGTCAGCGGTGAACGGGTCCAGGAACGCGGTGCTGGCGTCCGGCAGCAGGACCATGTCGGATTCGTTGATGCCCTTCCAGCCGCTGATCGAGGAACCGTCGAACATCTTGCCGTCCTCGAACAGGCCCGGCTCGACGATCGACTTGGGGAAGGTCACGTGATGCTGCACGCCGCGCATGTCGACGAAGCGCAGGTCAACGAATTCGACCTTGTGGTCCTTGATCAGCTTTTCTACGTGCTCGAGCGACATGGGTACTCCGGGACAGGGGATGCAGGATGTGGGAAAAAGTCGGCCGCGTCGGCCGCACTTGTCTATATCAAAGCAATGAACGTGCCAATATTTCAGTTCTTGCAAGCCTTTGATTTACAAAGGGGCCCGGTTGGGCGGCCGCTGAATCTGCACCATATTGGTGCGCGTTCGGGGGCCGTTGCATCAACCAGGTGCAAACCGCCGATCCGGTATGCTGCCGCGTCGCGCGACCACCGCCCCTACCTTCCGACCGGCCCACTGCATGACTGACCTGCTCGCCGCGCTGCTGCTCGGCATCATCGAAGGCATCACCGAATTCCTGCCGATCTCCAGCACCGGCCACCTGCTGATTGCCGAGCGCTGGCTCGGCCACCGCAGCGATCTGTTCAACATCTCGATCCAGGCCGGCGCAATCCTCGCGGTCGTGCTGATCTACCGGCAGCGGCTGTGGGACCTGGCGATGGGCTTCATCGGCCGTCGCGCCAGCGCCGAGCACAGCCCTGCTGGCATGGCCCTGACACCGGCGCAGGCACGCGACTACGCATTCAAGCTCGCTGCTGCGTTTGGCGTGACCGCGGTGCTGGGTCTGGTGGTCAAGAAGCTCGGGTTTGAACTCCCCGACCAGGTGACGCCGATCGCATGGGCACTGGTGCTGGGCGGCGTGTGGATGATCGCGGCCGAGCACTTCGCCGCCAAACGCGCGGCCAGGCTCGGCGAGCGTGCTGCCATCACCTGGACGGTAGCGATCCTGGTTGGCATCGCCCAGGTCGTGGCCGGTGTGTTTCCAGGCACCTCGCGATCGGCCGCCACCATTTTCGTCGCGCTGCTGGCCGGTACCACGTCACGTGCGGCCGCCACCGAGTTCGCGTTCCTGGTCGGCATCCCGACCATGTTCGCGGCCACCGCGTACGAACTGATGCACGTACTGGGCAACGGCGAAGCCGCGCAAGAGGACTGGACCGCGCTGGCGGTGGCGTTCGTCGCCTCGGCGATCACCGCGTTCGTGGCAGTGAAGTGGCTGCTGCAGTACATCCAGAGCCACAAGTTCACCGCGTTCGCGATCTACCGCTTCGTGCTGGGCGCGGCGCTGCTGTTGCTGGTGCCGACCGGAACCTGAACCGGGTGGGCGCGCGACCTGCGCGCCTTCACCCCGATTTAGTTGCCATTGCGTTCCCATTGGCACCTGCAATGGAGACCGCAAATGAACCGACTGACGCTGCTCGCCCTGCCCCTGGCCCTTGCCGCTTGCGCCAAGGCGCCATCGCCACCGGAAGCTGCGACTCCGCCGGTAACGCCGGCAACGGTGGAAGCGCCCGCCGCGGCTGCGACCGCGACCGCGTCCGCGATCGATGCCACGGCCCTGGGCAGCCAGCACTGGATGCTCGAGCAGGCCGTCGATGCCAAAGGCCAGCGCATCGATGCGCTGTTCGCCCGCGCCGACAAGCCGCTGCAACTCGATTTCCGCGATGGCCGCGTCAGCGTGGGCAACGCCTGCAACCGCATGGGCGGCGGCTACACCGTCGACGGCAACCGCCTGCAGGTGGCGCGCCTGGCCGCAACGATGATGGCCTGCACCGACCCGAAGCTGATGGCGCTCGACCAGGCCATCGGCAAGCGCCTGGAGGCGCCGCAGACGATCGCGCTGCGCAGTGAGGGCGAACCGCAACTGACGCTGACCTCCGCCGATGGCGAGGTGCTGACGTTCCGCGGCGAGGCCACCGCCGAAACGCGTTACGGCGGACCGGGTGAAACCGCCTTCCTCGAAGTGGCCGCGCAGACCAAGCCGTGCAATCACCCGTTGATTCCGAACAAGCAGTGCCTGCAGGTGCGCGAGCTGCATTTTGACGATCGCGGCATCAAGAGCGGCACGCCCGGCGAATGGCAGCCGCTATACCAGGACATCGAGGGCTACGAGCACACCCCCGGCATCCGCAATGTGGTGAGGGTGAAGCGCTTCACGATCAAGAACCCGCCGGCCGACGGCTCGTCGACCGCCTACGTGCTCGACATGGTGGTCGAGTCGGAGCAGGTTGCGGCCGGCAAGGGCAAGTAGACGCTGGCGTCAGGCCGGCATTCGCGTCGTCATGCCGGCCTTTCCGGTCTTGATCGCGTACATCGCCGCGTCGGCCTGGACCAGCAGTTCTGCCAGGCTCCCACCTGGCGTATCGGCCGGGTCGATGACGCCGACGCTCAGCGACAGCGTGTACGGCTGGTTGACATACAGCGCCGCCAGCCGTGCCGCGCCCGCTTCGACACGACGGCGCACGGTCGGTGCGTCGACCGCGTCCAGCGCCAGCACGGCGAACTCGTCACCGCCCCAGCGCGCGAGCACGTCGGCATCGCTGAACACCACGCGCAGCAGCTCCGCCGCCTGCCGAATCATCACGTCGCCGGCGGCGTGGCCGTGGCGGTCGTTGACCTGCTTGAGGCCATCGACATCGATGAAGATCAGCCGGCATGGCTGCTGCAGGCGCCGCACCACTTCCAGTTCCTGCGTGGCCAGCAACTGGAAGCCGCGGCGGTTGTGCAGGCCGGTGAGTTCGTCGGTCAGCGACAGCAGGCGCACTTCGCGCTCGGCGCGTTCGCGCTCGTCCATCTCTTCGCGCAGGAGCTGGTTGGTGCGCGCCAGCTCCTCGGTGCGGTCGAGCACGCGCTGCTCGAGCTCTGCGTGCATCTGGATGTTCTCCAGCGCCACCGAGGTGGCATTGGCCAGCGTCTGCAGCAGATGGATTTCGTCGGCACTGGGCGTGTGGTGCTGCGCCCAGTAGCTGCCGATCGCGCCAATGGGTTCGATCGTGCGGATCGGCGTCATCAGCAGGCTGCGGACGAAGGTCGGGCGATAAGCCGCGTGCGGGATGCGCTCGTCGGCGTAGATGTCCTCGATCGCGACCGCGCTGCGGTTGAGCATGCACCAGCCACTGATGCACTGGCCCAGCGGAAAGCGCTGGCCCTTCCACAGCGGCGAGATCGCATCTTCGTCGTAGTAGTAGCACTGGCCGCCATCGCGCAGCACCAGCGACGCGCCATCGGAACCGGCGAGCGAGCGGGCGGTGCCGCGCACGATCGCAGCGACGCTATCGAGGTCGCGCGCCAGCGACAGCTGCTGCACGGCCTCGACCAGCGATTCCAGCTTTTCCTGGTACTGCATCGCAACCCCCCTGGTGCGATGGCCCGCCGTGGCGGGCGGCGATCAGTCCTTGACCAGTGGGTTGAGCGAGTAGGTGGCGTAGATCGACACTTCGTCCAGCACGTGGCCGTGCATCGCCTTGAATACCTGCGCCGAGGTGAAGCGGTCCGGCACGCCCAGGTGGTCGACATCGAGCGCGAACAGACGGAAGAAATAGCGGTGCAGGCGCAGGTCGTTAGGCGGTGGGAACGGGCCGTCGTAGCCGTACCAGTCGCCGCCCAGCGAGGCATCCTCGGCGAACCAGCCGGTGTAGTCGTTCAGGCCCTGGCGCGCGCCGGCCGGACCGGGCGGGCGGGTCTTGCCGTGCGGCACCACGCCGTCGCTGCAGCTGCCGGCGACGATCTGGCTGACACTGAGCGGAATGTCGACCATCGACCAGTGGACGAAGTCGGCGCGCGGTTGCTCGGCCGGAATCAGCACGCCGGGCTTGCCGACCATCTCGGCCTCGGTCGGCACGTCGGGATCGATGCACAGCAGGACGAACGACCGGGTTCCCGCCGGTGCATCGCCCCAGGCCAAATGCGGATTCCTGTTCGGCGCGAAGCCGAATCCGTCGCCCGTCGGCTGGCCGGCGGCGAACTCGGCCGGCAGGCGCTGGCGATGTTCGAAACTGTCGCTGCGGATGTGCATGGGTCCTCCTCCTTACCGTGCCAAGCGGGGCAGCCTACGCGAGAGCAGCGCCGGGCGGGCACGTGGCAGCCCGGCGCCTTTCTTTAGTCCAGCGGGTAACCGAGTCGCTGCGCGACCGGGGTCAGCAATGCGAATTCCGCGGCGAGGGCTTCGCGGTACTTACGCCAGTAACCGGCGGCGAAATGCTGCGGCCCCATCAGGTGCTGCGGCGCGATCGGCACGCGGGTCCCCAGGGCATCGGCAATCGCCTGGGCGATGCCTGTGGGGTTGGCGTCGTCCATCTTGATCAGGCGGTGCGGGAACAGGTCCTGCTCATTGAGCAGCGCAATCTGCTCCAGCGTCCTGGCCAACCAGCGCGCGCCTTCCAGCGGCGACGCCAGCGCCAGCGGCACCGGTCCACCGAAGGCGAGCCAGTCCAGCAGCATGTCGCGCGGATCGCGCATGGCCACCATCAGCACCGCTTCGGGCATGTGCGGTCGCAGGCCGAGCAGCAGGGCGTTGTCCCACCACAGCAGCCAGTCGAAGACGCGCCCGTCAGGAATGCCGCGCGACGGCAATGCCGCACGCCAGAGGCTGACCATGTAGGCCGGATCGAGTGAGCCGTCGAGCAGTTCCGGCACGGTGTTGTAGCGCTGCAACGGGTCGCCCGGCGGCGGCGCACCGAAGCGATCGACACGCAGTGGCGCACCGGCATGGTGGAACGTCACGCCGATGTGCTCGACCAGCGAGCCCGGTGCGCCCCACAACAGCAGTACGGCCGAATCGTCTTCTGGCGGCGGCGCCAGCTCTGGCCACTGCGTGATCGCGTCCGGCGCCGACGGTTCGGGCAGCGGCAAGCGCTCGCTGACGACGTCGGCATGCAGCTCGGCCCAGGTGGCGGCAGCGGCGTCGGGCTGGCCGGCGGCATCGAAGCAACGTCCCAGCAGCTGGCGCAGGCTGCGCTTGACGCCGGCATCCGGCGCCTGCGCAAGCAGGCCTTCCACGCGCAATATCGCCGCCTCGGGGTCGCTGCGCAGCAACTCATCGACGATGCGCAGTTCGGCCAGGGTGTGGCCCGGCTGCAGCTCGGTGATGCGCTGGGCGACGGCGAAGGCCTGCTCGTGTTCGCCGGCCTGGTCATGCAGGGTCGACTGCGCTTCCAGCGCCGGCACGAAATCGGGCATCGCCTCGCGCCAGCGCGCGATCACTTCGCGCGCCTGGTCGCCGGCGAACTCCTCGAACAGCAGGCGGGCGCGCCACAGGTCCTGTGCCTGCGGGTGTTCGAGCAGGGTCGCGTCGAGCGTGGCACGGGCTTCGTCGAGCAGTTCCAGGCGTCGCCAGGCTTCGATCAGCGGCAGGATGCTGCGGCGGTCGAGCGGCTGCGCGAGGAATGCCTGCCGAAGCAGCGACAGCGCGCGCTCGTTGCGGCCGGCGTCGAGCTCGAGCTCACCTACCAGGCGTTGCATGGCCGGCGTGCCGTTATCGCTTTCGAGCAGCGGGGCGAGTTCGTCAGCGGCCTCGGCCGGACGCGACTGGCGGCGCAGCAGATCGGCAACCAGCAGGCGCAGTGGACGCGAATCCGGATCGGACTCGAGCAGGCCGCGGAAGGCCTGTTCGGCGAAAGCGAAATGGCCCTTGCCGAGGTAGGCGAAGCCGAGCGCGTGGCGAAGTTGCGGATCGCCCGGGAAGCGCTCGGAGGCACCGCTGAGAATTGCCAGGGCACGGTCAGCATCGCCGCGGCGCAAGGCCAGCGTGCCTTCCAGCGCGGATACATGCGGGTGCTCAGGGGCAATGCGGGCGGCGGTGCGGACCAGGCGCTCGGCCTCGTCGAGGTCGCCACGGCCCACCGCGAGGTGGGCCTGGATGATGTAGGCCGGGAACTGGTTCGGGTCCAGGCCAGTGGCACGGGCCAGCGCAGCCTGAGCCTCGTCGAGCTGACGCTCGGTCAGCAGCAGGCCGGCGCGCTCGAGGTGCAGGTTGGCGTCATCGGGTGCCAGTTCGATGGCCTGGCCGATGGCCGCCATTGCGCCTTCGCGGTCGCCATCCAGGCGCAGTGCCGCGGCCAGCAGGCGGTGCGCGGTGGCGTCTTGCGGTTGGGCGGCAATGGCCTCGCGCGCTGCAGCCAGCGCTTCGGGGGCCGCGCCGCGGCGCAGGGCGTCAATAATCGGTTCGTACATGGACAACTCGATGATTCAGGCGAAAGCGCGATTGTAGCGGTTGCAGGCGCCCGGCCCGGATCGGTTCACAGGTTTTTGACCGGAACCCCGCCCTATGGGTGTGGACCTACTGAGCCCCGTCGAGCATGCGCTGGGCGATCCAGCGCTCGGCGAAGCCGTCCAGGCTGGCGCTTTCGAGGAAGCCGCAATGGCCACCCCACGGCGCAATTTCCAGTCGCGCGTTACGCGGCAGGGTCAGGGCATGGAAGCCGTCGACCGGAATCACCGGATCGTCCTGCGCCATCAGGATGCTGGCCGGCACCTGCAGCGCCGACAGGCGATCGCCAGCAATCGAGTAACCGTCGAAGTAGCGCTCGAGCGTGCCGAAATCGGTGTGGCGCTCGACCATCCACTGCGTCAGCGGACGCATGCGCAGGCCCAGCACCTGGTCGTCGAACCCGTGGATCTGCGGAAACAGCTCGCGCTTGCGCGCCAGCGAGCCGCGCCACTTGCGCTCGAAATACCACAGGTAGAGCGGCAGGCCCTGCTCCATCTGTTCCATGGTCCGTGCCGGGTCGAGGACCGGGCAGACGGAGGCCACGTGCGCCAGCTCCAGGCCGGCGGCCGGTGCGCGCAATGCCAGGCGCAGGGCGAAGTTGCCGCCCAGCGAGTAGCCGGCGACGGCCATCGACCGGCCGGGAAAACGCCGCGCAACTTCCACCGCCGCGCGCACGATTTCGTCAATGCGGTTGGAGTGGAACAGCCCTTCGTTGAGGTGGTGGGTGTTGCCGTGGTCGCGGAAGTTGAGGCGGAACACCTCGAAACCGGCCTTCAGCAGCTGCACCGCCGTCAGGCGCATGTAACTGGAGTCAACGCTGCCTTCCCAGCCGTGCAGCAGCAACACGAGGCCGCGCGATTCGCGGTTGGGCATGGCGCTGTGCAGGCCGTGCAGGCGGGCGTCGCCGGTGTCGATCAGGTGTTCGGTGCTGACCGCGCCCAGCTCGGCCAGGCTTCGCTCGCTGTAGCGCCGGCGCAACACGCTGGAACCGAGCGCGGACTGGACATGCGCGTTGCGCAGCCAGCGTGGCGGTCGGTAGTCGGCGGCGGTCAGCATGCCTGGGACCATAGCCATACGAATTCGAGTGCGCCCACTAATTCGGGTCTACTGACAACAACGTATTTCTCATCCAGTCATGGCCTCGATGATTCGCGACCGCGCCAGATCGGCGATGCGGCGGCGGCCATCGGCCTGACTCGGGGCGATCGGCTCGAGGAAATGCACTTCCGCCATCCGCACCGGCTCGCCGAGCAGGCGGATGAAATTGCCGAGGAAGCTTTCGCCCGGCTGGAACGCGACGATGTGCTGGGCCTCGCCGCCCTCGCCGTAGCGCAGCGCGACCGGCTGTACCGGCACGCCGGCTTCGACCGCGGCCAGGAAGATGCGCGCGTGGAAGGGCCCGATCTCGCGACCGCCGCGGGTACCGCCTTCGGGAAACACGCCCACCGAGCGGCCGTTGCGCAGGCGCGCCAGCATTTCGTGCAGCACGCCGCCGAGCGATTCGGTGCTGCCGCGGGAATGGAAGATGGTCTCGCCGCGGGCGGCCAGCCAGCCCACCAGCGGCCAGCCTTCGATCTCGCGCTTGGCGACGAAGCCCATCATCCGCTGGCTGTGCAGGGTCTCGATGTCTATCCAGCTGACGTGGTTGGCGACGAACATCGCTGCGCCTTGCAGCGGCGTGCCGTAGCGTCGCAGGCGGAAGCCGAAGATCCACAGCAGGCCTGCCGACCAGGCGCGGATCGCGCGGTGGTCCAGGCCTTCGCCGCCGACGCGCACGCCGGCGGTCAGGGGCGTGCCGAGCAGCAGCACCAGTGGCAGGTCGACGATCACGTGCCAGAGCAGCAATGGCACCCGGACGAGATAACGGAGCGCGCGCGCGGCGGGCGCCGTGGTCGGCGCCGTCGCGCCGGCATGGGGGGACGGCGCATTCATTGATTGCACGATACCGAAGGGCTGTCGCCGCGACCAGCGCTGTTTGCCATACGTGGGTGGATGTTGCGGGAGTGAATGGCCGCCACGTTCGATCCTGGTCGCAGCGGACCTGAGGCTGCGATGGCATGCAGGAGCGAGCGTGCCCGCTCCTGCATCGATGGATTGCCTACGTCATTTGACGGCGCACGCCATCACCTTCTCCGCATCGCCCTGGGCACCGAGCGCGACCTTCGACAGCGACAACTGCGCCGGGCCCCTGGCCTGCAGGCTCAGCAACGTGTCGAGTTTCGACGTGTCCGCGCCGGCCGCGGCAAAGCACTTGAGCGGAATGCCGAGCGTGGTCCAGCGCGCGGGTTGGAGGCCGGCGAGCGTATCCGTCAGCGGCAGTTTCGCACCGCAGCCCGGGCCGCAGCCGACACCGATGGTCATCTCGCCCTTCGCCGGCGCGTCCACGCGCACGGTCAGGACCAGCATGACGTCACCGTTGGTCTCGCGGGTGAGTTCCTTGGCTTCCGCCGACCGCAGTGACACGGTGGCCTCGCCAGCGCCGGACCACTCGATGCGACGCGCGTCCTCCTGGGCCAGGTGGTCGATCGCGCGCACGCGCACGCTGCCGTCGGGCAACGCCGCCGGCAGTGCAGTGACATTGACCGCGGAACCGGTCGCGCCCTGCAGCTGCATCTGGATTCCCGGCGTCAGCACACCACGGGCGTAGTACACGCCCGGCCGTCCCATCGCCGCCGATACACCCGGCTCTTCCGACAGCTTCGCCAGGTTGCCATCATCGCCATAGCCGAGGCCGTGGCCGAACGCGAACTGCGGCGAGTAACCGGGCTGTCCGACGTTGTTGATGTACTGGTCGGCGCGACGCGGCCACGAGAACCCCAGGCGTCCCTTGAAGTCGTGGGCTACACCGCCGCCGGCCGATTGCAGCAGCACGTCGGCGATGCCGCCGCCTTCGCTGCCGGGCAACCATGCCGCGACGAACGCATCGGCTGCATTGATCTCGCGATTCATCCACAACGGCCGGCCGCTGAGGAACACCGCCACCACCGGGATGCCCTCGCCTTTCAGGCGCTTGATCAGCTCCAGATCGCGGTCGTCGCCGGGCTTGTACCAGAGGGTCGGGATGTCGCCCTGGAATTCGGCGTAAGGATCTTCGCCGAACACCACGATGGCGGCGTCGGGCTTGCGCGTGTAGCGGCCGTCGATCGCCAGCTCGGCCTTGCCGCCGGCGTCGCGCACCGCGCGATCGAGGCCTTCCCAGATCGTGTCGCCATTGGGGAAGTCGGCGCGCGTGCTGCCCACACCCTGCCAGTTGAGGGTCCAACCGCCGCTCTGCTTGCCCATGTCGTTGGCGCCGTCGCCGGCTACCAGCACCGTGCGGCGGGGATCGAGGGGCAGCACGCCGTTGGCGTTCTTGAGCAGCACCAGTGACTCGCGCACGGCCTGGCGCGCGATGGCGCGGTGCTCGGGCGAGCCGAGCTGGTCGAACTTGCCTCCGAGCGGTCGCTGCGAGGGCTTGCCGGCGTTGAACAGGTCGAGCCGGTACTTCACCCGCAGCACGCGGCGCACGGCATCGTCCAGTCGCTCCATCGGCAATTCGCCGGAGCGGGCCGCGGCGAGCGTGCTTTCGTAGATCGCCTTCCAGGTGTCGGGTGCCATCACCATGTCGATGCCGGCGGCGATCACCTGCGGGCAGTGATCATTGCTGCAGCCCGGGACCTGGCCGTGCGCGTTCCAGTCGGTGACGACGAAGCCATCGAAGTTCATCCGCCCTTTCAGGACGTCGGTGATCAGCGGCTTGCTCGCGGCCAGTTTGATGCCGTGCCAGCTGCTGAAGGAGGTCATCACCGCCTGCGCGCCGATCGCGATCGCCGGCGGGTAACCGGCGGCGTGGACATCGCGCAGCACGTCTTCGCTGGACAGGTTGTCGCCCTGGTCCTTGCCGTCGGCGGTGCCGCCGTCGCCGACGTAGTGCTTGACCGAGGAGATCACGTGGTGGCCGTCGAGGAAGCCGGGCTTGCCCGGCGTGCCCTGCAGGCCTTCGACCATCGCCGCGGAATACGCCGCCACCAGTTGCGGTTGTTCCGAATAGCCTTCGTACGAGCGGCCCCAGCGGTCGTCCTGCGGCACCGCCACGGTCGGGGCGAAGGTCCACTCCATGCCGGTGGCGCGGGTTTCGATCGCGGTGACGCGGCCGATCTCACGGATCAGCGCGGGATCGCGCGCGGCGCCCAGGCCGATGTTGTGCGGGAACACGGTGGCGCCGACGATGTTGCTCTGGCCGTGCACGGCATCGATGCCGAACAGGATGGGAATCGCTTTACCGCCACCCGAGGTGTCCATCGACGCCTCGTAGAAGGCGTCGGCGAGGGCCAGCCAGTCGGCGGGCGGGGCGTTGTACTTGCCGCCGGGGTCGGAGTTGCCGCCGGCGAGGACGGAGCCGAGGCGGTACTTGCGGACGTCCTCGGGGGTAAGGGTGAAGATGTCGCCCTGCACGACCTGGCCGACTTTCTCTTCCAGCGTCATCGACTTCAGCAGCTTGTCGATCCGCCGCTCGAGGGCGCGATCCACGGGCAGTGGGCGCGCGACCGTGGGCCAGCGTTCGGGATGGATGGTGGTGTCGTCGGCGGCGACTACCGCGCCGGTGCCTGCCGCCAGGCTCATCGCGATCAACCATCCCCAGGTGCGCTGCGTGCGCGGGCACTTCGCTCGTGCTGCTGTATCCAAGGCCGTCTCCGTCAGTACCGTGAATCCCCGAGGCCAGGCGCTTTCGCTGGCGGGGCAAGACTGCGGCTCCGGGACTGGCGGCGTCAATTGGCCTTTGGCGGTGGGTTTTGCGTGTCGGCCCCCCGGGTGCGCTTCGCTTACCCGGGCTACGTCCCGGCGTGCCGCATTTGTAGCCCGGGTAAGCGCAGCGCACCCGGGGTTCGTGCCGCCGTCAGGTGCGCGGGACCACCGCGAGGGTCAGGCGGGAGATGCAGACCAGGCGGCCGCGTTCGTCTTCGATTCGGATGTCCCAGACCTGGGTGCGCGCGCCGACGTGGATCGGGCGGGCGGTGCCGGTAACCATGCCGTCGCGCGCGGCGCGCAGGTGGTTGGCGTTGATCTCGATCCCGACGCAGACCTCGTCGCTGCCGACGCACAGGTTGCCGGCACTGCTGCCCAGGGTCTCGGCGAGCAGGACCGATGCGCCGCCATGGAGCAACCCGTACGGCTGGCGGGTGCGCTCGTCGACCGGCATGGTGCCGCGGACGAAATCGGGACCGATCTGCGTGAAGACGATGCCCAGCGGCTCCATCGCGGTGCCCTTCGACAGGGCGTTGAGGTCGGCCAGGTCGGGGATGCCGCGGAACGGCGAGCGCTGCGGCGGGGAGGAGGTTTCTTCGCTCATCGCGCCACATTAGCCCAGCGTGGGCGGTGGCGGCCAGCCGTTGCGGCGGCCTGGATGGCGGATCTCAGAGGGACCGGTCGCGGTGAAAAAAAATGGGCCCGGGGGACGGCACGTCGCCACGGAGAGAGTCCGACGCGCCGGCCCCGGGCCAGGGGGAAGACTGGATACACCTTGTGTGTCGCGGTATTGCGGGCAGTGCGGGTGGTGCGGGTGGTGCTACAGCGTCATTCGATCCGCCATCGGATTTGTTCATTCGCTCGGATCACGCGCAGCGGAAGCGCGGCTGCATCCAGTCCTGGGCATAGCGGCGGTCGGTGGCGTAGCCGCTGCTGTTGCCGTACCCGACGCCGAAGTCACGCTCGCGGTGAACATGGCGCTGCGGCATCGGAACGACGTTCGTGCGCGGAGCGGAGACGGGGGCGGTCGGGGTGTGGGTGAAGGCGTTCATGGCTTGATCCTGGCGAAGAGGTGGTGCGGTGTGGCGAGTAGCGGTTCAGGCGCAACGGAAGCGCGTCGGGCCCCACTCGGAGGTGTAGCGGCGGTTGCTGGCATAGCCACTGCTATTGCCGTAGCCGATGCCGAAATCGCGTTCGCGATGCAGGCGGGCGGGGGCGGCGGAGAGCAGGTTGGCGGTCAGGCGGGCCGGGGCGGCCGGCTTGGCGAAGAGGGCGGAGATCGGGCGGATGGCGTTCATGGCGGTGTCCTGAGTCAGCGGGGGTGTGACTTGGTGTGTTGGTAGACTACAACACCAGATCGATTCCGCCATGGGCCAGAAGTCACCCCACCGAAGACCTATCTGATGAAGCGCGACCGCAGTCGGAACTTGCTGATATAGATAGCTATTTCGAGCAGACCGTTGCCATGACTGATGGCAGGGGTGTTGGCTCGAGGCGATCGTTCGGGGTCGCAGGGGGCCCATCCGGCCCATGGGGGACAGTGACGAGCGTCACGGTCAGCCAACTGAATGGGGTGTCGGCACTGGGGGGCGAAGCGGCCAGTGCGCGAAAAGGGCGTTGCGGGGGGTGTTTTTCCCCGGGTGCGCCTTCGGCCTTACCCGGGCTACCCGACGTCGAGGCCCGCGTAGCCCGGTAAGCGCAGCGCACCCGGGTCGCCTCAAGGCCGCCGTAGCCCGGGTAAGTGCAGCGCACCCGGGTCCGCAGCCAGCTAAAGGATCGGAGCCAACCCCGCGCCGAATGCGGTGAAGATCCGCGTCGTGATTCCCTTCAGCCCCAGCGCTACTTCCGGGAAATCGCCGACCGGCTTGTAACAGGCGCGGAAGCCCGGGTCGCTCGGCAGCAACGGCTGCGGGCATTCCGGCCCGGGCACGAATTCGTAGCTGGTGGCGTAGCGCATCGGCCACAGGTCGAAGATCGGCATCGCCTCGAACATCTTGCCGAGCGAGTAGTCCAGGCCCGAGAACACCGGTGGCTTGTCACGCCGCGCGATCACCCACGAGTTGCCCGGCTCCATGTCGCGGCGGATGCTGGCCGCCAGGGCCTGTGCAAACGCCGCGTCCTCGATCACCACGGCACTCTCGGTGTTGTAGTGATCGCCGCGCGGATCGAAGTTGTGGGTACCGACCACGCCGATCTTCTCGTCGATCACCATCGACTTGGCGTGCATGCCGATGCGCACGCCGGCTCGCTCGAGCGGCACCGGCTGGTTGGCCTTGCGCGAGCCGTAACGCAGTGCCGTGTACTCACGCGACAGCGCGCGCCGGTACTGCTCGCGTTCGAGCGCGCTGCGGCGGTCGTAGCGATCGCGCAGTTCGCGGTGCGTTTCCTGCGGCGTGGCGGAACCGCGCGACGTCGGCGCCGGCTCGATACCCTCGGTAGACGCGGCGCGTTCGGGGACGAGCGCGGCGGGATCGACTTCCAGTTCGTGGTCGCTTCCGGCGACGCCGGAGCTGGCATCGTCGAATGCCGGCAGGGTCGCGCCGGTGGTGGCGACATCGATCGGCGCGTCGCGTGGAAAGGGCTTGTACTCGAAGATGTTGAAACCGAACTCGCGCAGGTAGCGGCGCTTGTATTTGTACGACAGCGCGTAGGCGATGAAGGCGTCGGTCGCGGCCAGGCTGTTGGTCGACACGATGATCCGCGGGCGCTCCTCGCGCGGGCGCTGGTGCAGCTGGCGGAACATCTCCTGCGCCGCGTCCGACAGGACCAGGTAGGGCGTCTGCAGAAGCACCTCGCTGCGCGCGGATTCGATCAGTTCGCGCAGCGATCCCGAGGCCACCGCCTGCTGGTCGCCGCCATTGCTGTGGTGCTTCTCCGGGGTGTCGGAGATGTAGCGCACATCACCCACCGGCAACGCGCTGCCTGCCAGCCGCTGCTGGATCAGCGCCGTCTGGCCAGCGTCGCGGCGCATCGCCTGCGCGCGCTCCGGCCGCTCGTATACCGCCGTCGGCAACGATGGCGCCCCGCCTTTGAGCAGGCGCTCGCCGATGTCGTTGAGGCGCTCCACCGGCACGCTGCGGCGGTCGTTCCAGAACAGCGAGAAGTCCTCGCCCATCACGTGCGCCACGGGACCGGCCACGAGCAGGTCGCGGTCGCGGAAGTTGTACTGGTCGTCCCAGTCGTAATAGTCGTCCTGGTAGTTGCGTCCGCCGGTGATGCCGACGGCGCCGTCGATCAGCAGCAGCTTGGTGTGCATGCGCTGGTTGAGCTTGTTCCAGCAGCACGCCGCCGCCAGCGCGTACTGCGGGTAACTGGTCTGGGCACGGCCGAGCACCGGGCTGTACAGACGCAGCTCGAAGTTGACGTGGGCGGCCGCGAGCGCCGCCAGCGTGTCGACGTGCTTGAGCGCCGACAGCTGGTCGATCAGCACCCGCACGCGCACGCCCCGGCGCGCGGCGGCGAGCAGCTCCTCCATGACCAGCCGGCCGGCATCGTCCTCGTCGAAGATGTAGGTCTGCAGGTCGATGGCGGTGGTGGCGCTGCGGATCAGGTTGATGCGGGCCAGCAGGGCATCCGGGCCGACATCGAGGATCAGCGCGTAGTGGCGCGGCGCCTGTTCGCTGGATTCGGCGAAAGCCTGCGATGCCAGCTGGCGCAGGGGCGATGGCTGCGCGCAGGCGTCGGGACGGTCGCAGTCGAGCTGGGTCGAGCGCGCGGCGGCCGCTATCGCGCTGGCGCGGTCGCGCTGGTTATTGGACAGCGAGGCGCAGCCGGACACCGCCAGCGCCAGCACCACGGCCGCGAATCGCCAACTGCGGGACATCAGCGCGCCTCGATCACGCGCACGCGCATGTTGAAGCGGACACGGTCGGTCAGTGCGAGTTGCCAGCCGTCGAGGCCGTAGTCGGCGCGGCTGATGCTGCCACTGGCGACGACGTCGCAGTCCTTGCCCGGCCGATCGCAAGCGGCCGGCGCGAGCTGGAACGTTTCGATGCGGCTGACACCGTGCATCGTCAGCCGCCCGCGCAGGCGGCCGCCGGCGCGGATCAGCAGATCCGGGTGCGGGTCGGACTCGAATTCGATCATTGGATGACGCGCCGAATCAAAGAAGCTGGGGCCGCGCGCCATGGCGGTGTAACGCTCGGACTCGGCGACGGTGACGCCAGCGGTGCGCAGGACGATGCGCACCAGGTGGCGCCCGTCCGGCAGCACGGTCACTTCGCCCTCGTATTCCGGGAACATGCCGATCACGCGCTGTCCCCAGCGCGTGCGCAGCTCGAAGCCAAAGCGGGTGAAACGCGGGTCGAATGCCTGCACGGATGCCTGCACCGGCGCGCCAGCCGTGGCGACGGGTGCGGACGGAGTGTCCTGGTAGGCCAGCGCCGGCCAGCCCGCGAACAGGCACGACAACACGCACGACGACAGCAGCAACACACGAGACTTCAGCGCCACCGGGGCGCATTGCGAACTGGTTGTCACGGCCACCAGAAAGCGCTGAGCTGGGCCACTCCCGGTTCGAGACTGGTCCCGGTCGGCACGCTCAGCACCGCGATACCGCCCGGGGGCATGCCGCGGTAGTCGCCGGACTGGCCGCTGTGGAGCAGCGCAGCCAGGCGCTCCAGTCCCGGGTTGTGGCCGACCATCATCAGGCGCTCGGATTCGCCGTGGGCGTCGGCCAGGGCGATCAGGGTGCCCGGGGTCGCCTCGTAGATCGACGGTTCGATGCGCTGGTCGACATAGCCGATCGTGCCCAGCACCGCCTCCAGCGTTTCGCGCGTACGCCGCGAGGGCGAGCACAGCACGCAGTCGGGCACCATCTTGTTGGCGGCCAGCCAGCGGCCGGCGGCTTCGGCCTCGGCCAGCCCTTCGGCCGAGAGCGGGCGGTCCAGGTCGGCCTGGCCGTTACCGGCAGGTTCGGCGTGGGCATGGCGCAGCAGGATCAATTCACGCATTCGCGTCGCTACCTTTTCGCGTCTGGACCGAAGGATCGGATGGAGATCGAGCGTGCATTATCCTCGACCGGCGTGACGTCGCGTTGATCAATGAGCCCTCACGGCTTCTTCAACCATTTGAGCAAAGGCTGCCAGTCGTCCTGGTGTTCGCGCACCTGGGCGGAGTGGTAGTCGAACAGGCTCTTGCCCAGCCCGGTCAGCACCACGTACGCCTGGCTGTCGCGCAACTGCGCCACCACCGGGTACGGCCAGGCGCCAAGCAGCTCCAGCGCCTGCTGCGAGGCGTTGGTCCAGGGCTTGATCTTGTTGCCGACCAGGCCGACCCGCAGCTGGCCCTTGCGCACCCGCGGGTGCCGCGCCAGCGAGTCCAGGAACGGCACGGTCGCGTCGATGTCCAGGGCCGACGGCTGCACCGGGACCAGAACAGCGTCGGCGAATTCAAGAAAGGTGTCGAGATCGTCGGCCATCGCGCCGGCAGGTGCGTCGATCACCAGTCGCTGGGTGTCGTCGGGCAACTGCTTGCGCCAGGCCTTGCGGCGGGTCCCGTCGAGCGGCAGCACGGCGCTTTCGAGCAGCGCGCGCCGTTGTGCCCAGCGGGTCGAGGACTCCTGCGGGTCGGCGTCGACCAGCGCGGTGCGCAGACCTTCGATAGCCGATTGCGCGGCGATATGGGTGGCGATCGTGGTCTTTCCGACGCCACCCTTGGAACTGGCCACCAGCACGGTCTTCATGCGAACTCCCTCTGGATGGAAGCCGCAGCGTACACCGGGGCCCGGGGCGCGACCATCGTGGCGACGGCCGGCGCAGCCGGGCCAGCCGACGGTGCAGGTCGTGCTGCCGCTATCATCAAGCCCCGACACGGAAGCCCCGGAAAGCCACACGCGATGAGCGAACTGCAGGACCTGACCGCGCTTATCCGCGCCAACACCCCATTGATCGTCATCGAGACCCGCGACGAGGCCCGCGTGGTCGAACTGTTCCGGCAGGCACTGATGCAGGTGTGGCGCGCGCTGCACCGCTGGTCGATCACCGAGGGCCTGCGCCGCATCGACCTGGACAAGGAAGATCCGCCGGAGGTTGCTCCGGATGCATCGACCACCCTGCATGCGATCCGCGACGCCACCCAGCGCGGCATCTACCTGCTGCTCGATATCCACCCCTACCTGGGCTACGCCAGCACCCAGCGCCTGCTGCGCGACATCATCCAGCGCCGCGACTGCCAGCCGCACGTGCTGGTGCTGGTCGGCCACAAGGTCGAACTGCCGCCCGAGCTCGACGCGCTGGCCGTGCGCTTCACGCCGCGCCTGCCGGACGCCAACGCCCTGCTCAAGTTGGTACGCGAGGAGGCCGAGGCTTACACCCGCGAGCACGGCGGGCGCCGGGTCGAAGCCGATGCGGAAACGGTGCAGCAGATCGTCCGCAACCTGCGCGGGCTCGATCCGATCGATGCCCGCCGCATCACCCGCCACCTGATCCACGACGACGGCGCGCTCGGCCCGGGCGACCTGCCGCAGCTGGCCAAGTTGAAGTTCGAGCTGCTCAACCGCAGCGGCCACCTGCATTACGAATACGACAGCGCGCGCATGGACGACGTCGCCGGCGCGCGCCGCTTCAAGCGCTGGATCGAGCAGCGCCGCGGCGTGTTCACCAGCGGCGATGCGCCGCCCGGCCTCGACCCGCCCAAGGGCGTGCTGCTGCTGGGCGTGCAGGGCTGCGGCAAGTCGATGCTGGCCAAGGCGGTCGCGGCCGGCTTCGGTGTGCCGCTGGTCCGCCTGGACTTCGGCACGCTCTACGACAAGTTCCATGGCGAGACCGAGAAGAACCTGCGCGCAGCCCTGTCGTCGGCCGAGCAGCTCGAGCCATGCGTACTGTGGATCGACGAGATCGAGAAGGGCCTGGCCGGTGACGGCGGCGACAGCGACGGTGGTGTGTCGCGACGCGTGCTGGGCTACCTGCTGACCTGGATGGCCGAACGCAAGTCGCGGGTGTTCCTGGTCGCCACCGCCAACCAGATCGACGCGCTACCGCCGGAACTGCTGCGCAAGGGCCGCTTCGACGAGATCTTCTTCATCGACCTGCCGGACGCGGCCGCGCGCGAGCAGCTGTTCGGCCTGCACCTGCGCCGGCGTGCGCTGGAGCCTTCGAGCTTCGACATGGCGTCGATGGTCGCGGCCAGCGATGGCTTCTCCGGTGCCGAGATCGAGCAGGCGATCGTCGCCGCCCTGTACGCGGCGCACGCGGCCAAGGCCCCGCTCAACGACTTCACCCTGCGCGCCGAACTCAAGCAGACGCGGCCGCTGTCGGTGCTGATGGCCGAGCAGGTGCAGGCGCTGCGCGAGTGGGCCAACGGCCGGACCGTGCCGGCGGACTGAGGCCGTCCCAGGCCGCCTCAGACCGCGGCGAGGTCGAACGAGATGCTGATGCGCTCGCCGCTGCCGGAGTACGGCAGCGTCCGATGGAACATGTAGGACGGGAACAGCAGCAGCGTACCGGTGCGCGGGCAGACCTGGCGCAGTTCGGCTTCCGGCCACTGCGGCAGGCTGGAGAACGGACGGCCGAACTCGATCCAGCCGGCATGGCCGCGGTCGTCGGCGCGAATCGCCGGCGGCAGCTCGACGTAGTACGCACCCGACAGCCATGAGTCCTCATGGATGTGGGTGTCGATGTAGCCACGCTCCGCGGCCTGGGTCGCCCAGACGTGCAAGCGGTACTCTTGCGGCACGTTGCGCAGGAACACTTCGTCCCCTGCCGCTACCGCCTGCGCGCGGGTGCGCTGCAGGAACGCGTCGATGGCCGAACGCAGCCGTTGCTCGAAACCGGTGATCGCAGTGGTGCGGTCGGCCAGCAGGTCTCCGCTGAGATAGGCGTTGCGCGCGGCCAGGCCGGCCGGTTCCCAGCGCTGCTGGCTGTGGCGGCGGATGTCGGCGGCGAGCGCGGAATGGAAGCTGGCGTGATCGATGTACGCGTCCGGCGGCAGCAGCTCGATCGCGTGCACGTGCCGATGCAGGCCCAGCCACTGCGCGGCCGCCCCGGCCTGGCCCTGCGCCGCCATCGCCACGCCGAGGTGGGCGATCGCGCGCTGGTCGTCGGGACGGTCGTGCAGCACCTGCGACAAGGCCTGGCTGGCAGCGTCGGGCTGGCGGTCCTGCAGCAGCGCGATGCCGTGCTGGCGCTGCAGGACCGGCGAACTCACGCCGGCGGCGAGGGCCTGGGCGTAGATGGCCGCCGCCGCGGCAGGGTCGCCGTTGAGCAGCAACTGCTCGCCGAGCGTGTCGACGACGTCGATGTCACGCGGCGCCAGTTGCAGCGCCTGCCGCGCGTGCGCTTCGGCGCGCGCCGGTTCGCCTAGCTTGCGCAACACGATCGCGGCATTGCGGTGGGCTTCGGCGAGACCCGGCTGCAATTGCAGTGCCCGTTGCGCACAACGCAGACCCTCTTCCAGGGCGGTGCGGTCGAAAAGGTTCGACAGCAGTGCCGCCAGTGCCTGGTGCGAGGAGGCGGCGCCGGGCTCCAGGCGCAGCGCGTTGCGGGCAGCGGAAATCGCCGCCGGGTAGTCCTGCAGGCGCCCGTGTGCGGCGGCGAGGTTGTTCCAGGCCTGGGCCGATTGCGGGTCGAGCCGGGCCGCGGCCTCAAAGCCCGTGGCCGCCGCGCGGAAGTCGCCGCAGAGGTAAGCCGCGGTGCCATAGCGGAACGCTGCCCGCGGTTCCTGCGGCAGCGCGCGCATCGCGGTCGCCAGCAGGGGCAGCGCGGCCGCGCCAGCGCCGGCCTGCAGCAGCAGCGTGCCCAGATCCAGCGCGGTGCCGGCGTCGCCGGGTCGCAATGCATGGGCGCGTTCGAGGGCGGTCCGGCTTGCACCGGCGTCGCCCTGCTTCTGCAGCGCGACGGCATACAGGCGCCAGGCGTCGAACGACTCCGGGGCGAGCCGCAACGCGGCCTCGCAGTCGGCGCGTGCCGGCGCCGGCTGGCCCTGCTGCAGCGCAGCCCAGGCCCGACGCAGCAGCGCCGTCACCTCAGCGCTGGTCATTTCAATAGTCCGCCGCTCAATAGCCCGCCGCCTGGCCGTCCTTGCGCGACTCGCTCGCGCCCACGTAGCCGCCATTGGGATTGACCATGATCGCCTGGTAGCCACCATACGGACCGTCGGCGAAGCGCACCGAGTGGCCCTTGCGCATCAGCGCGCGCACGGTTTCGTAGGAGTAGCCGGTTTCCAGGTCGAGCTCGCCGCCGTCGCTCATCACCGTCGCCTGCCCGGCCGGTTCGGTGCTGCCGTCATGCTGGATGCGCGGCGCATCGCCGGCCTCCTGCAGGTTCATGCCGAAGTCGATCAGGTTGAGCAGGATCTGCACGTGACCCTGTGGCTGCATCGCGCCGCCCATCACGCCGAAGCTCAGCCACGGCTTGCCGCCCTTGGTCACGAACGCCGGGATGATGGTGTGGAACGGACGCTTGCCCGGCGCGAACGAATTGGGGTGGCCTTCCTTCAGCACGAACTGCTCGCCACGGTCCTGGAAGATGAAGCCCACGCCGGGAGGTGCCATGCCGCTGCCCATGCCGCGGTAGTTCGACTGGATCAGCGAGACCATCATGCCGTCGGCATCGGCGACGGTCATGTAGATGGTGTCGCCCTCGTCGAGCTCCTTCGGTGTCGCCGGCTGCACTTCCTTCAGAGCCTTGTCCATCGAGATCAGCTTGCGGCGCTGCGCGGCGTAGTCCTTGGAGATCAGTTGCTTCACCGGTGACCTGGAGAAGTCCGGGTCGGCATACCAGCGCGCGCGGTCGGCGAAGGCGAGCTTCTTGGCCTCGGCAAACAGGTGCACGTGCTCGGGGCTGCCGAAACCGTACGACTTCATGTCATACGGCTCGAGCAGGTTGAGGATCTGCAGCGCGGCGATGCCCTGCCCGTTCGGCGGCAGTTCCCACACGTCGTAGCCGCGGTAATCGGTGCTGACCGGTTCGACCCATTCGCCCTGGTGCGCGGCCATGTCCTCGTAGCTGAGGAAGCCGCCGTTGGCCTTGAAGTAGGCGTCGATGGTGCGGGCGATGTCACCCTTGTAGAACGCGTCGCGTCCGCCCAGGGCGATCTTCTCCAGGGTGTTGGCGAGGTTCGGGTTGCGCCACATCTCGCCGGTCGTCGGACCGCGTCGTTTGCCGGGGCCGTCGCCGGCGACGGTGAACTGCTCGCTGAAGCCCGGCCACTTCGACAGGGTCGGCACGCTGCGACCCCAGTAGTAGGCGATGACTTCGTGAATCGGATGGCCTTCGCGGGCATAGCGGATCGCCGGGGCGAGATCGTCGGCGATGGGCTTGCGGCCGAATCGACCATGCAACGCGAACCAGGCGTCGACCGCACCGGGCACCGTCACCGGCAGCGGGCCGTGCGGCGGGATGTCGGTCAGGCCACGGCGCTGGAACTCGGCCAGCGTCAGCGATTTCGGCGATCGGCCGGAGCCGTTGTAGCCGTAAAGCTTCTTCGTTTTGGGATCCCACACGATCGCGAACAGATCACCGCCGACGCCGCTGCCGGTCGGCTCCATCAGGCCGAGCGCGGCATTGGCGGCGATTGCCGCATCGACGGCGCTGCCGCCGGCTTTCATCACGTCCAGCGCGATCTGCGTCGCCAGCGGATGCGACGTCGCCGCGATCGCGTGCGGCGCATAAACCTCGCTGCGCGTGGCGAACGGCTTGCCGGTGATGCGATCTGCGCACATGGCGGAGAGGGGAAGGCTCAGGAGGACAGCGGTGAACAGCAGACGCATGCCAGGGATCCGCGCGGGAAAGGCCAATCCTAGCGCGGGCCGTGGCGGACGGTCCCGTGCCGGATCGGCCCTTTGCGCCGCCGGGCCCCATCCCCGCAGTGCATCGTCAGCCGATCAGGGCCAGGTCGGCGGATTGGCCGCCCACGCCGCCTGTACTTCGGCCAGGGTCGCGCGCTCGTCGTCGCGCCAGTCCGGCAGCAGGCGGGCGAACTGGCTCGCGGTGTTCCACTGCTGCGGCTCGCTGCGCACCGCGGCGGCATACCACTGCACGGCCTCGTCCTTGCGGCCCAGCGACCACAGGGCGAGGGCGAATGTCGGCGGGATCCACGATGCTGTGACGCTGCGCGCCTCCAGCAAGCTGCGCCACTGCGCGAAGCTGCCTTCGCTGTCGCCGGCGCGGTACAGATCCCAACCGTAGTTCCAGACCACCGACCGCCACATGCCGTCGCTGCGGTCGATCTGACCGAGCGCGCGTGCATAGAGCTGGCGTCCGAGATCGGCGCGGCCGGCGTCCATCGCCAGGTGCGCAAGCTGTGCGACCTCGGCCTTGGCGTGCGGGTTGCGTTCGGCGGCGCGGGCGAGTTTTTCCATCGCCACTTCGCCGGTTTCGCGTACCGCCACCACCGGTTTGACGGTGTTGGCATCGGCGGCGAAGTAGAACTCCGCGGGCTTGGGCAAGGATTGCGCCGACGCGGCG
>DATDBK010000234.1:0-17889 GCA_036524935.1 Lysobacter sp.
ACCATCCGTGTTTTCGAAGAGGCGCTTGAAGCCCTCTCGTACGATCGCGTGATCGTCGACTAGCAATACCCTGACCATGCCACTAGTCTGACAGCCCTCGCGCCCGGCGGGTTAGAAAAAGTCTCTGTCCGAGCCCGCGCGTGCCCCGGGTAACCTGCTCGCCGATGGATCAGAACTTGCGCCCGTCCGACCTGCCATACAGCCCGAAGCCGCATTCTTCCGGCCCCGCCGACGGGCGCATGCGCGAGATTGCGCTGGGCGTGATCGCCATGCTCGCGGTGGTGGCGGTCTACGTGCCGCTGGGGCTGCTCGGCTTCTTCCACTGGATGGTGGCCAACGGCGTGCTGTTCACCGCTCTGTGGTGCCTGCCACGCCGCTGGTGGCCCTGGCTGTTCGCTGGTGCAGTGATCGCGCGCACCATCAACGGCGCGGTCATCAGCCTCAGTGCCGGCGTGCCCGGCGAATTCATGCTGTATTGGCCGGGCCCGATCCAGTTCGTGCTCAGCAGCATCATGGAACCCTTCCTGCTTGCTACCGGCGTGATGCTGCTGCAGCACTGGCGCGTGTTCCCGAAGGACCCGATGAGCCTGGAGGCCATGGCCCGGATCCATCTCGCCACCGCGGTCTCGGCGCTGGCGGTGGTGAGCAAGGACCTCGCCTACGTGCTGGTGGACGGCCGGATCGGCGACGTCCACCTCGCAGGCATGAGCGACGTGACTCCGCTCGCCGGTCCGGGCGTGTGGACGATGCTGGCCACCTTCATGCTGAAGAAATTCTTCGGCAACTTCATTGGTTGCATGCTGATCATCCCGCTCGGTGCGTGGATCTCGGAGCCCGCGCACTATTCGCCGTCGGCGCCGATCATCAAGAGCGCCATCCGCTACCTGCTGCCGACGATGGCGCTGTACCTCGTGCTGAGCCTTGGCCAGCCCGGCAGCAACCTGGGCGAGCTGTTGCGCCTGCTGCTGATGGTCGCGGTGGTGGTCTTCGCCATGCGCCATGGTTGGCGCGGCGCGGCGATCTCGGTGCTGGTGGCCAGCATTGCGATCTCGGTCGAGGAACACGTCGGCCTGCCCGTCTACACCCCGATCCGCCTGCAGATGTTCATTGCCATCACCGGTGCGATGGCACTGCTCTTCGGCGTGACGGTCGACGACATGCGCCGCAGCACCGCCCTGCTCCGCCAGGCCAACGAACAGGCCGCAGCACTGACCTCGAAGCTGCACGCATCGGCTTTGCGCAACCTGCAGACCGAGGAACGCGAGCGCCGCCGGCTGGCAGCCGACCTGCACGACGAGTTCGGCCAGAACCTGACCGCGTTGCAGACGCACCTGAAGCTGGCCCAGCGCGATTTCGTCGACAGCGGCCGCACGGCCGTCGTCGACCACCTGCTCGAACTGACCCGCAACATGCGTCGCAACATCGGCTCGGTGCTGGAATCATTGCGCCCGGCGGCGCTGGACGAGCTGGGCCTGTACGCGTCCATCGAGCGCGGCCAGATCCGGCGCCTGGTCGAAGAGGCCGGGATTGCCTTCGACGCACATCTGGAAGGCGATGCGCGCCTGCTGGCGATGCTGGCCCCGGTCCACCGCCATGCCGCCTACCGCGTGGTGCAGGAAGCTGTGACCAATGTCGTCCGCCACGCCCGCGCCAGCCGTTGCGAAGTGCGACTTCGCATCAATCTGCGCAACGACGCCATCTGGTTGTTCATCCACGTCTGTGACGACGGCATCGGCGGCGTCGCTGGCATGCGCGCCAACCATGGGCTGACCAACATCCTCGACCGCGTCGTCGCCCTGAGCGGCGCGCTGAAGTTGTCCGACCTGCATCCCGGGCTGCGCATGCACGCGCTGATCAGGCAGCCGTTTGCGGAGTTCGAATAGGCGCCCGGCGTTGCCCGCCGGTCGCGCGGCTGCCTGGGCGGACGTTCATCGGCCGGTGAGCTGCCGCCACTTCGCCCTGGCGAGCATTCCGGCGAAAGCCAGGTTCGTGGTCAGGTAGCGTTTCCACATCCGGCGCGGTTCCTGGATCACGCGAAAGAGCCATTCCAGTCCCGAGCGCTGCATCCATCGCGGCGCACGACGGACCTTGCCGGCGACGACATCGAACGTGCCGCCGACCCCCATCACGAAAGTCACGCCCAGTTCGTCCCGCCAGCGGTTGATGAAGTTCTCTTTCCTCGGCGATGTGATCGCCACGAACAGCAGGCGCGCCCCGGAATCGCGGACATTCTGCACGATCGCCGCCTCATCGTCCCAGAAATACCCGTGGTGGAAGCCAGCCACTTCCAGGCCCGGATAGCGGTTGGCGACGCGGGCAGCCACTTCGGCAACCACTTCCGCGGTCGCGCCGAGCAGGAACACCGGATACCCCCGGCCCGCCGCGAGCAGCAGCAGCTCGTGAAAGAGATCGACGCCGGAAACGCGCTCCGGAACGCGATGCCCAAGGAGTCTCGCCCCCCACACCACGCCCATCCCGTCGATGTTGACGATGTCGCACGCGTTGACCGACTCGGCAAGCGCGACATCGCTTCGCATGTGCACGAGCTTTGCGACGTTGACAACGACGTGCTGCGTGAACGCACCTGACCGCACCCGCGCATCGATGTGGGCAACGGTGCCACGCATTGTCATGGCATGCATGCGCGTGCCAAGGAATTCCATCTCGGATTGCATTGGACAGTCCCTGTCGGGCTCCAGTTATCTGCGCCGTGCCCGTTTCACGGCAAGCAGCACGAAGAAGACGAAGAACGGGAACGCAAGGTCCCAGTACCCGTTGTGAATCGACATCAGCGCCAGCCCGAACACGTAACAGAAGACGAACCGGCCAATGCCGGACTGCAGCGCGGCGATCCGGTACATCGTTGCCAGTACGACGCCGAGGACTAGGAAACCGAAGGCAACGCCGGGCGGACCGAAGTCCATGAACAACGCTCCCTGCAGCGTGGGCGTGATGCTCATCGGCCGGCCCCCGACCCACCTCGCCGACGTGATGTCGCCGACGATGTTGCGTGCCCCCCAGTGGGTCCCGGGAAGCAGGGTCTGGTAATTGCTCAGGAACAGCCCGCCAAGCATGTGCCCATCCAGGCCGTCGCCAATATCGCTGACCGTGCGCTGGCTGAAATCGAACATCGACAGTGCAGGCACCAGAGGCGCGATCAATGGATGGTCATCGACGTACTGGTAGTCGATCGCGACGAAGAACGCCTCCTTGTCGTAGCTCTGCCCTACGCGGAAGCCCGAGGACACGGATGCAAACAGCAACAGCGCCAGCGCCGAAGCCGCGATGATCGGGACAGACAGCGACCGGCGCAGGCGGAACAGCACGACGTAGCACGCCATCACCAGAGCAAAGACGATCACCGGCGTGCGATAACCGAAACACGCCATGCAGCCGATGTAGATGGCGCAGAGGGCGACGCTGGGCCGGCGCCCTTCCTCGATGTCGATGATCGATTTCAGCATCATCCACAGCCCGCAAAGCTGTGAAAGATTGAACATGAGGGCCGAGTTTTCGAATCGGGCCTCGCCCATCAGCAGCGGGATGCCGCGGTTTCGGACCACCGTCACCGCGAGGCAGATGAACAGCAATGCGAAGAACACCAGCCCTGCCCGCCTTGCCTTCCACGCGTGCCCACGGCTCAGCTGGCGGATGGTTCTGGCGGATATGAGCCGGGACACGAATGCACCCGCCAGCAGGCCGCAGAGCCCGAGCAGGAACAACTTCCACGGCAACGCTTTGCTGTAGGAGCCCTCGAGCAGCCACGGCGCGGGCATCAGCCCGAGCAGGTTGTACGCGCAATAGGCGGAAATGAAGACGGGGACCGGGCGCAGGAAGCGGCTAACCGGAGCCACCGCGCGGAGTCCCGGGAGGTCCCCGGACAATTCGGTGGACTGACCGGGCGCCATGCTCATCGGCACACCCGCATCAACAGATCGCGACAGGAATGCTCGATCCGCTCGTCCGCGAACCGTTCCAGGATGTCGATGCGCCGGCGGACCCGGTGATCGGGCTCACCCTCGAATGCCAGGGTGGCGCGAACACCCGCGGCGACGTCCGCCGGCGTGTCATCGGCGATCAGCACGTTCCAGCGGGCCGATACCACTTCCGGGACGCCCGCCCAGGCCAGCGCCACCACCGGCACACCGCGCACGATCGCTTCCACGAAGCTCATGCCAAACGAATCGCAACGACTCGGCAGGCAAAACAGGCCGCACTCGCGCCACAGCCGCTCCTTTCCGGATCCGCTCACCCAGCCCAGGAAAGCCACCCGTTCGCCGAGGCCAAGCCTTGCGACCATCGTGCGCAACTGCGCCTCCTGGTCGCCTTCGCCTGCAATCAGCAGACGGTAGCCGGGCAACAGCGGCATGGCGGCGATGACACTGTCGACGCCCTTTCCCTCGACCAGCCTGCTCATGCACAGGATCGTGGAGCCGATGGCGGCTGGCCCTGCGCGCAAGACAGCTTCATCAATCGCCGGAGTGTCCGGGGGAAGCGGGTTGCCAATCACCGAAGACCTGGGCGCGGCCCGTGGGAACCAGCGCAGAAATGTCGAACGGCCGTGCTGCGTCAGGAAGCAAAGTTCATCCGAAGCATTGGCAACCCACGCGAAGAAGCAACGCCAGAACCTGTGCTCCAGGTATTGCTGCAGGACGGGAGTATGAAAGAACCAGGCGACTTTGCCGCCCGTCAGCTTGCACAGCATTGCCAGCGCCGCGGTGCGGATCAGGCAGAATCCCGAGCCCGGATGCGCCATCGCGACGAACGTCTCGCCGCGGCTCCTGGCCAGCCCGGCAGCGCGGAGGATCGCCGGCACGCATCCGAATGCGGGCAGGAGCTTGCCGCGCCAGCCGTTGCCACGATGGGTCACCAAGTGTTGCACGTCCCTGCCCGGCAGCACGCGGCGAACGATTTCCAGATGCTGGCCGATGATGCTGGATATCCCGCCTTTCCCCGCGCCGGCCTGGGTGCCAAGCAGCACCACCGTCGCATCGATGCCGGGCGCCGTGGCGTCGAATTCAGACATCGGGGTCGATACGTGCGTTCGCGATATCCACCCGCGACACGATCCTCGCGGGAATGCCAACGACCGTGGCTCCGGCGGGAACATCGCGGACGACGACGGCGTTCGCACCGATCCTGGCGCCGCGCCCGACCCGGATCGGGCCGAGCACCTGCGCACCCGATCCGATCAGCACGTCATCCTCGATGACCGGCGCGCCGTCCAACCCGGCACGGCCGCCAATGGTGACCTTCGGCCCGACATTGACCCGCTGCCCGATCACGGCCCGACGGTGGATCACGATCCCGAGCCCGCCGTAGCCGAGCAGCACCCCGCTGCCTATCGATGCCGACGGCGGCACGACGGCCGTCAATGTGATGCGGATGAACAGATAGATCAGTCGCGGCAGCAGCGGAACCCTTCGCTGCCATAGCCACCGGGACAGCTTGTGCAATCTGAGGATCATGACCTTCCCTGGGTCAGCGCGTCATGGTGGGGGTCGACTGCACGATCAGCGCGACGGCGAAGATACAGAGCGCGTCCAAGGGAGAGGACCACGGCAAGCAACAGGAGCGCTTCGGCGAGCCACTGGCCGTTGGACCTTCCGCCGGCCAGCGCCAGCACCGCGAGCGCCCACACCAGAGTTGTCCAGAGCGCGCTCGTCAGGATGGGAGCGACGCTCTGCCGCACCATCAGGACACTCGCGGACACCAGGCTCGCCTGACCCGCGACCAGGCTCGCCCCGGCCAATCCGATGACCAGCAGTTGCGATGCGTGCACGCCTGCCGACCACGCCACGCCGACACCCACGAGCAACGCCACACTGATGCCCGCAAGCACTAGCGACATCGAACGCTGGTAGTCCGCAAGTACCCCGGCAATGCCCGATGCGCTGCCGGCCTGGCGGGAAAGGCCCGGCATGTAGTGGTACGACAGGGCTCGCGGCAGCAACAGCAGCGCCGACATCGTCGTCAGGACCTGCGCCGCCAGGCCGGCGGTGGCGTTGCCTGCCACCCATCGGATCGCCGGAACCATCAACAGGTCACGACCGGTGCTGACCATGCTGTTGGCTGCCAGCATCGCGGTCTCGCGATGGTTCAATCCTTTGGCTGCCTCCGTCTTCTCTTGCATCCCGGTCAGCTGCCGCCCGAATACCATCACTGCGACACCGGCCATGAGCATCGCCGCTCCATATGCGGCGAGCGCTGTCGTCGCGCTGACCAGCGCACTGGCCGCCGCCATGGCGGTCAGGCACACCTCGACGACCAGCAGCGGAACGAGGCGGCGATCGCACAACAGTTTGGCCCGCTCCGTCTGCCAGATCGAGAAGCCGAGGAAGAACAGGAAGACCGGCACCGGCGCCGCGACCAGCCCGGCTTTCCACAGCAACGCCGTCAGCGGCGCAACGATGGCCAATGCCGCGGCTTGCCACACCAGCATCTGGTTGCTGACGCGCCTGCGCGAAGCCGCATCGGACATGCCGGCCCAAGACGCCATCACCTGGGTCGACAGCGCTCCTCCCGCGAGCAGGCTCAGGAAGGCCGCGATACCCAGATCGGCCATGACCAGCCCCACCGATTCGACAGGCAACCGCGCCGACAGGATCGCCATGAACGCCAGCCGTTGCAGTCCCGGCGCCGCGGTGATCACCAGCAGTCCTGCCCGCCGGACCGACAGCAGACCCAGTGCTCGTTTGAACCTCATGCCTGCGAAGCGCTACCAGACACCGCGAGTGTCGATAACCGTGCCCCGCGTGGGTTTGCACAGCTTGAACTCGCGGTGATTGACCAGCAGAAGATGGATGTCGGCAACTTCCATCGCCCGCAGGGAATCGACCAGTTCGACCTTCCCCAGGCCACCTGGCAACGAGGAGATGTTCGGCTCGACGGCCAGCACCGGACCGGCATGCTCAGCTGCGATCGCGCGGGCGATACGCAATGCGGGACTCTCGCGCAGGTCGTCGATATCGGCCTTGAATGCCAGTCCATAGCACGAGATCACCACCCGCTCTCGCGCCTTCCCCGGATTCTCCTGGAGGTGCATGTCAACTGCGTCGCGAACCTTGCCGATTACCCATGCCGGCTTGCGATCGTTGACGTCGCGAGCCGACTTGATCAGCAATGCCTTGTCCGGCGTCCTGCTGACGATGAACCACGGGTCGACCGCGATGCAGTGGCCGCCCACACCCGGACCCGGCTGCAGGATGTCGACGCGCGGGTGCCGGTTGGCCAGGCGTATGAGTTCCCACACGTTGACATCCAGCGCATCGCAGATGACCGACAGCTCGTTGGCGAAAGCGATGTTGACGTCGCGGAAGCTGTTCTCGGTCAGCTTGCACATCTCGGCGGTCCGCGCGTTGGTCACCACGCATTCGCCCTGGACGAAAGTCTTGTAAAGCGCCACCGCCGCCTGCGAACACTTGTCCGTCAGGCCACCGATCACCCGGTCGTTCTGGACCAGCTCGCGCAGCACGTGCCCCGGCAGCACCCGCTCGGGGCAATGCGCGACCCGGATATCGGATGCCTCGCCGCTCGACTGCGGGAACGTCAGGTCGGGCCGGGCTTCGGCCAGCCACTGTGCCATCTGCTCGGTCGCACCCACGGGCGACGTCGACTCCAGCACCACCAGGTCACCCTTCTTCAGGACCGGGGCGATGGCCTTCGCCGCCGCCTCGATGAAGGACAAGTCTGGTTCGTGGTCGGCCTTGAACGGCGTCGGTACCGCGATGAGGAACGCGTCCGCAGGCTCCGGCGTCGTCGTGGCCCGCAGATAGCCTTCGGTCACGGCGGCATGCACCACGATGTCGAGGTCCGGCTCGACGATATGGATCTGACCGAGGTTGATCGTGTCGACGGCCGCGGCATTCACGTCGACGCCGATGACCTTCTTCTTGCGGGCCGCGAAGACAGCGGCAGTCGGCAGGCCGATGTAGCCAAGCCCGATCACGGAGATCGTCTCGAATCTCATCGGCCGGCCCGTGGTTGTTGCGTGTTTGATATCGATTGCAGCTTCGAAGGACATGATCGCCGTCTTGATCTAAGGGTGGGCCAACTCACGCGCCCATGTGCGCGAGAGCAACGATTCGATGATCCTGGCGCTGGCCTTGCCGTCGCCGTAGGGATTGCTCGCGCGATCTGCTCGCGCACACGCGCCGTCATCGCCCAGCTGATCGCGCAGGTGGCGGGTGATGCTGTCGATCGCGGTTCCGACGAGTTTCACGGTCCCCGCAGCGACCGCTTCTGGCCGCTCGGTGGTGTCGCGCATCACCAGCACCGGCTTGCCCAACGAAGGAGCCTCCTCCTGGATGCCACCGGAATCGGTGAGGATCACCGTCGCGCGGTCCATCAGGTAGACGAACGGCAGGTAGTCGAGCGGCTCGATGAGGTGGATGTTGGGGATGCCGGACAGGATCCGGTTCGCCGGCTCGCGGACGTTGGGATTGAGGTGCAGCGGATAAACGATCGCGGCCTCGGGGAACTCGCTCGCGGTCACGGCGAGTGCCTGGCAGATCCGCTCGAAGCCCGCACCAAAACTCTCGCGACGGTGGCCTGTGACCAGGACGATCTTCGAGTAGTCATCCAGGAAA
This sequence comes from Lysobacter sp., assembly GCA_036524935.1. Taxonomy (GTDB): domain Bacteria; phylum Pseudomonadota; class Gammaproteobacteria; order Xanthomonadales; family Xanthomonadaceae; genus Lysobacter_J. The sequence goes on from DATDBK010000234.1 coordinate 8,589, forward strand.
GCGAACTGCTGATCGAACCGGTTGCGCAGCACCGACGATTCCCTGACCTTGTCCACGACCCCAAGCAGCGCATCGATAACCGTGTTTCCGGTGACATGCACCGCTCCCTGCTCGACACCTTCGGCCAGCAGATTCAGGCGCGAAGTTTCCGTCGGCGCGAAGTGCATGCAGGCAAGCGCGCCGGTGAGCTTGCGATTGGCCTCCTCCGGCCAGGGCGAGTAGAGATTGCCCGTTCGCAGCCCCGCCTCCACGTGCACGACCGGGATCTGATGGTAGTAGGCCGCGAGACTGGCGCTGAGCGTGGTCGCCGTGTCGCCGTGGACGAGAACGAAGTCAGGCTTGAACTCCGTCAGCACGTCCTTCATCCCCTGCAGGATCGCCGTGGTGACGTCGGTCAGGTCCTGACCCGGCTTCATCACACCCAGGTCGTAATCGGGCCTGATCCCGAACAGATCCAGCACCTGGTCGAGCATCTGCCGGTGCTGTCCGGTTACGCAGACCTTGGCCTCGAATCGGGGGTCGTCCGCCAGCGCGGTCGCGACCGGCGCCATCTTGATGGCCTCGGGCCTCGTGCCGAACACGCACAGCGCTTTCAGGCGCATTCGCGCAGCAGCGGTGTTGTCATCGCGGTTGGATGGTTCGTCCATGGTCATCTCAGTAGGCAGCCTTGCCGATGAATCCCTTGACCACCGTCATCGCGATGATGCGAAGGTCGAGCCACAGGGACCAGTTGCGCATGTAGTGCAGGTCGTACTCGACACGCGCGGCCATCTTGTCGACGGTGTCGGTCTCGCCACGCAGCCCGTTGACCTGCGCCCAGCCGGTGATGCCCGGCTTCACGCGGTGGCGCTGCATGTAGTTCTGCACGATGACCTTGTAGTGGTGGTTGTGCTCCACCGCGTGCGGGCGCGGCCCGACGATGGACATCGTCCCCTGCAGCACGTTGATGAACTGCGGCAGCTCGTCGAGACTGGTACGGCGCAGCAGGCTGCCGAATGCCGTGATGCGCGGATCCGAGCGGGTTGCCTGAGTGACCGTCCCGGCGTGGTCGTCGTGCAGGCGCATGCTGCGGAACTTCCAGACCTTGATCGTCTTGCCGTCCAGGCCGTGGCGCTTCTGCTTGAACAGCACCGGCCCGGGCGAACTCAGTTTGACGCCGATCGCGATCAGCACCAGCAGTGGCGCAATCAGGAACAGGATCAGCGCACCCAGTACACGGTCCTGCAAGGCCTTGACCAGTCTCGCCTGGCCATTGAGCGGACTCGCACGCAGGTTGATGACCGGCATACCCGCCATCTCTTCCACCGACTGATTCAGCAAATGCAAACCGAACAGATCCGGCACGAACTTGATATCCACCGTCGAGTAATCAAGGGACGTGACGATGCGATCGATTACGGCCTGCTCGCTCACGGGAAGCGCGATCCACACCTGATTGACGCGGTGTGATTCCACGTACGCTGCCAACGCGACCAGGTCACCCAGGTGCGGGACGCCGGCCAGTGCCGGCTGCAAACCGTCGACCGTGCTGAACCAGCCGCGGACCTCGACGCCGGCCCACCGCTGCTGGTCGAACGTCCGGACAATGTGCTCGGCATCGGCGCTGGAGCCGATCACGACCGCAGTGCGGACATCGAGCCCGCGCTCACGAACCCAGGCGGCCGCCTGGCGGCAAGCGATACGGCCCGCCGCCGATGCCAGCACCGTGCCGGCGAACCAGCACCCCCACCACAGTCGCGAGGTCACACCCTGCACTTTCAGCAAAGCCACATAAAGCACACCAAGCGCGAACACCACGGCCCACACGCACACCAGCTTCAACGCCTCGCGCGCGAACCCCCGTCCACGCGGGGCGCGATACATCGAGAACGAGCCCATCAGAAGCAACGCGAACAGCACACCGCGAACCAGCGCCTGGCGGTACTCCGGCGGCATCTCGGCGGTGCCGAAACGCCACCAGTAGGTCGCCAGCCCAACCGCGACCAGTGCGGCGATGTCGAACACACGCAGCAACAGCCCGAACAAGGCTGCGAACTTGTTCATCGACGCATGCTCGGTTGCGTACTCTGCCCGGATTGGCGAGAACAACATTGCGGGACGCTCCTGTCATCGCGATTCGCGTGCGTCCGCCATGACGAAGGACAACACCAGCGCGAACACCACTGCGACCGCATGGGTCCGCAACGGATAGTCGACAAGGGAGTGCGCCATCGGGACGAACGCAGCGATCGCTGCTGCACTGAGTATCGGCGCGTTGGAAGTGCGATCAATGAGATTTTTTCTGGCGGCAGATGCAACGGCAACCAGCAACGCCGACAACAGGATCATTCCTGGCACTCCGGCCTCGATCAGGATCTCCAGTACGTCGTTGTGCGCGTGCAGCGCGAAGCGCTCACGCATGGCGGAGGTTGGCTCGAACGACTCATAGACCGCTCTGAAACTGCCCAGTCCCGAACCCGATGGCAGGTATGCCAGCGCCGCATCCCAGCCATGTCGCAGGTACTGCCATCGCAGGTCTTCGAGCGGGTCCTGTTGCAGCCTCGACCTGATGCCACTCCATGCGTGGATGGCGATGCCCGCGGCGGCCAGCACGACGCTCGCAATGGGCGCCAGACGTCGAACGCGGTGATGGGTGAGGTCGCTTGACGCATGTGACGGCAGCAGGAGCACGCTGGCGAGTGCGGCTGCGGACGCGAGCACGAGACCGGTCCGGGAGAAGCTGAGCGCCGCCGCCAGGAAGAGCATCGAGGCGGCCATATAGGGTATGGCCGCGGGAACGCGTCGCAGCGCCTGCGATTGCACGCCCAGGCCGATCGCGAACGGCAGCAGCATCGCCATCAGGCAAGCGAAATGATTGCGGTTGGCGAATAGCCCGATCGCCCCGACCGGATGGTGGTAGTCGTAGAAGCGCAACAGCGAATGAGTGCCAGCAGCCGACTGGGCGTATCCAAGCAGCGCGGTGAGCGTGGCGAGCAGAACCGCCCACTTGAGCAGTCGAACCCTCGCCGCATGCGACAGCGAGCAGGCAAGCGCCCAGAACGAAGCCATCACGACGAGCGCAAGCGCTGCACGCAGCGTGCCCCAGCGATCCAGGGTCAGCGGTAACCAGGCGCGCGCTTCCGGCGTCTGCGCCAGGTCGGCGAGGATGGCGTCACGTCCGGGCAGAAACAAGAGCAGGTACGGTGGCAGTGGTATCAGCTGGAGCAACGCCAACGCGATGGCGGCCACGCACACACCTGCGAAGAGGCGCTGGGCTCCTGCCGCAGGTGCTCTCTGCCAGCGCACGAACACCAGCAACAGTGTCGGCAGAGCTGCCACGTGCACAACCGCATCGGCCAGGCCGCGGGATCCGCCGCCGGCCAGCAACGCCATGACCAGCAGCAACGTCGCGGCCGACTCGGCCATCGCGTCGGGCCGCAGCGTCGGACCTGTCGTGTGCATCTGAACCTCACCAATGACAATCAGGCCGCACTTGGCGGCCTGTTGCTTTCAGCATTCGAGTGGACAAGCGGACCGGTTGACCGGTCGATGCCCGCTCGCCATATCGCTCAGGGGCTCGATGCCCGAGATTCAGGTACCTTTCCGCGGTCACTGCCACCACTGGCTTGGGCCAATGCACCTGCCGCGATGGCAACGCCTGCGCCGACCACGGCAATGCCAGCGCCAGCGCCCACCGTCGTCGCAGTGCCCGAGCCAACAGCGGCATGGCTCCCAGGATTGGATTCGACCTTCGCCAACTTAGTGCAATTGACCGGTGGCGTGGGTTCAACGGTGTAAGTACCTGTCACCTTGACCGTGCAGCCATTGGGGTAGGTAACGTGCACTACGCCACCTTTGGCCACGACAACATCGCCGGCTTCGGCGGCGGAATTCATTGCCTTCTCGACAGTTCGCCCAGAAACCTTCGCTTTTCCACTGTCAGCGCGGACGGTCACCTTCGGCGATTCCGCGAGCGCTACACCTGCGAAGGACAACGCAAGTACCGCAACGATCAACGACGTCTGCTTCATGCCTACCACTCCATGGTTCGACACGATCTGTGTCAGGTGAACAGCCTATTCGTGACGTGATGCGGTTGGCAATGCTCAATGACCGGGAAGATTTCGCAGTCTCACTTCGTCGACACGCAATGATCCGCGTATCTGTCGTTCAACCATCGACCTGCCAGTGTGTCGAAGCGTGAGCTGTTGGCTCAGACAATTCCTGGGTACATCGAACTGCGCGCGTGCGTTCTGCCAGCCAGTCTGCGATGGCCCCGGCAGCTCAAGTCGAACCAGGGTCGCGCCCGGCGTGCACTGGATGAACCACGCGAATGGACGCGAACTGCTCGTGCGGTCTTCGACTGCCGAGCTGATCTCGTAGCGGCCGGGCGGCAACGCCAGGCGCTGTCGAGGACCGGCGAACTGCACGGCACGACCGACGAAATCGGCCAGCATGGACTGGCGACCCTGCGCCGATTCGGTGGCATCGAACGAGAGCGTCACGCCTGCATCGTCGTTCCACCACCATCCGAATCCGCCGAGCTGCCCATCGCCCTCGAAGCCGCCGTCGAACGGCAGGCCGTCGAGTGCACGCTCACGTGACGACAGCGACTGCAACCAGATTGCTCGCGCCCGCGCCGACTGCCCGAGTACCGTCAGGGCTTCCACTCTCGCCGCCAGCTCGGACTGCGTCGGCGTCGCGACGTCCGCAAGCCTCGCCAGCAACGCCTCAGACCGAGCCGGATCTGACTCGCGCAGGGCCTGTCGCAACGTGCCACGCCACGGTGGATCCCCAGCGAGCGCAAGCGCCAGGGCGTCGAGCAGGCGCGGATCGCCAGCATTCGCAACCAGCGAGGTCAGGATCGGCGCGCGCAGGCGCGGTGCGACGCGCAGCAGCGCGTCGACGTGGTGCACAGCCTCCTCCACCCTGCCCTGCGAGAACAGGTCGTCAACGAGCATCGCCTGGGCGACTTCATCGCGAGGCGATCGACGGACCGCGATGCGGAACAGTTCGTTGCCGCGCTCCGGGGCGCCTTCGATCCGGGCAGCCAGTCCAAGCAGGCGGAATGCGCCGCCATCGATTGGCCTGTCATGCAGCACGGCGCGCGCGATGCGCTTCAACGTCGGCGCGTCGTCGACACCCTGGGCGTCGGCGATCAGTCGATCGGGCCCGAACGCAGCGCCCACGTTCGCGTCCACCCGTGCCTGCTGCCAGGACAGCCAGGCGGTCACCATGACCGCGAGCAGGCCTGCTACCGTGCGTGGCCGCCGCAACCGCTGCTTGCGGTCAATCGGGTGCGCCGCCGTAGGCATAGTAGGTATGGCCGTAGCCTTCGCCCGTGCGCTTCAGGTCGAATCGGGTGAGCACCGCGCCGATCACCCGCGCGCGCGCCGCCTTCAGTCGCTGCAACGCGACGCGCAAGGCGTCCTTGCGGGTGTCGTCGGCAGAGGCGACCACGATCGTGCTTTCCGCCAGGTTCGCCAGTAGTGGCACGTCGGCCAGGCCCAGCACCGGCGGCCCGTCGAGGACCACCAGGTCGAACCGCTCCTGCAGCTGCGCCAGCAACTTTGGCAGCAGGTCGCCCGCCAACAGTTCCGGCGGATTGGGTGGCAGCGGACCAGAGGTGATCACGTACAGCTTGTCACCGGGCACGTGCTGGAGGACGTCGTCGAGCTCACGCGCGCCGGCGAGCAGGTTAGATAGGCCCATCGCCGACGACAGGCCCGTCGCCTTGTGCACGGACGGATTGCGCAGGTCGGCGTCGACCAGCACCACGCGCTTGCCGAGCTGGGCGATGTTGCGCGCCAGCTCGTGGGCCGTGGTGCTCTTGCCTTCTCCCGGGCCGGTGCTGGTGATCAGCAGACTGCCCGGCAGCCCGTTCACCGTGGCGAACTGCAACGCGGTGCGCACCGATCGATAGGCCTCCGCGAATGGCGAACGCAAGTCGACCGCTGCCTGTGCCGTGGTGACGCCCTGCTCCAGACGCGGAATCGCCCCCAACACAGGCAGTCCGCTCGCGACCGCTAGCGCCTTCGGATCGTGCACCGTGCTGTCCAGATGGTGCACAAGGAACGCCATCAGCACACCGAGACCGAGGCCGAACGCCAATCCGGCGGCCAGGTTCAGGAGCGCGCGCGGCGAATGCGCCCGCTCCGGAACGATCGCGCGGTCGATGACCGAAATGTTGTTGGCGCCCACGCCACCGGCGACGCCGATTTCCTTGTAGCGCTGCAACAGGCCGTCGTAGAGCTCGCGATTGGTCTCGGCTTCGCGGCGCAGGATGTTGTACTTGATGGAGCGGCTCTGCAGGTCCAGCACGTCGCCTTTCAGACCGGTAATGCGATCGCGCAGCAGTGTCTCCTGTGCCAGCGCGGCCTGGTACTCGGCACGGATCGCGTCGCGGATATTGCCGACTTCGGTATTGATCTGGCGGTTGGCTTCGTCGATCTGGTTGCGCAGCTGCACCATATTCGGGTAATCAGGCTTGTACGTGCCAAGGTTGTTCTGGTACTCGGCCATCAGCGTCGAGCGCTGTTCGCGCAGCTTCTGGATCAGCAGATTGGCAACCACCTGTGGCAGGCCCATGCCATTCCCGGCACTGGCCTGCGCCCACATTGCCTCGGCCTTGATCCGAGTACCTTGCGCAATGGCCAACGCGGCGTTGAGGTCGCTCAGGTTCTGGGCGTCCAGTGATGGCTTGTCGTCGCCGACGGAGACGATGCGCGCGCTTTCGGAGAACGCCACCAGCTCTTTCTCGGAATCCTCGAGCTTGCCCTTGAGTTGCGCCAGGCGTTCTTCGAGGAATTTCCTCGCATAGGACGATGCGTCGAAACGCCGCTCGAGGTTGCTGGCGATGAATCCCTCGGCGTACGCATTGGCGACGCGTGCCGCCAACCCCGGGTCGGGCGAATCGAAGTTGACGCGGACCAGCCGCGAATTTCGCACGGGATCGATGCTCAGTGATTCGAGCACGGACTCAACCAGCGCGGCCTCGCGCGCCTGCTGCCGGACGGACGCCTTCACAGCCTGGCCGTCGGCCTTGTCGGCGATGTCCTCGTCGACCTGGGCCATCTCTTCCTGGTAATGCTTGTCAGTGGTAAGCCGCAGGTCCTGGACGATGCGTCGTGCCAGCGAGCGGCTCTTCAGAAGTTCGTACTGGGTCTGGTAGAAGTCGCGATCCATCGGCGACTCGGTCGGCTGCAGGCCTTCGAACTCGACGATCTTCATCGTGTCGCGCTCGATCTGCAGGGTCGAACCCGCACGATAGACCGGGGTAGCCAGCAGCGTGAGTACCAGCGTCAGAAACACAACCGCTGCCGCAATGCCTATCACCCACCATTGCCGCTCGCGCAGGATGCCCCAGTACTGCAGCAGATTGATCTCGTCATCGTCGCGGACGTCCTGGCGCGGCGCGTCGATGGTGTTGGCAACGGCGTTCAATTGTAGGACCTCCACACTGCGATGAACGGCGCCAGCTGGATCAGGGTCCGCAGGGTCTGACGTCCCAGCGAGGTGTCCACCACGATCACGTCCTCACCGTAGACCTGCGGATCGGGATGCTCGCCCTTCTCGATGGCATCGACATCGAAACGCGCGTACTTGCGCTCGCCGTCGATGGTGCGGAACACCAGCACGTTGCGATGGCTGGCGACGTCGCTGAAACCCTCGGCCAGCGCCAGGCTCTGCAGCAGGCTCAGGCTCGATGTCATCGGAAAGATGCCCGGTTTCTTCACCGCGCCACCAACGGTCACGCGCTGGCTGGAGAACTCCTTCACGAACACGCTGACCTGCGGGTCCTGCAAATAGCGTTCGCGGTACAGACCGGCGATCTCCTGCTCGATCTCTCCCACGGTGCGACCGGCAACCGCAACCGCGCCTACCAGCGGCAGGGCGATCTGTCCGGCGTTGTTGACGCGAACCTCGCGGTCGAGGTCCTCTATCTGGAACACGGTCACAGCAAGCAGGTCGCTGGGACCAATCAGGTATTCGCTGCGGCCCATCGCTGCCGCAACCGGATCGCCTTCCGGCAGCGTCGCCGCTTCTTCACTGGTTTGGCCCGTACTCGCGCAGGCGCACAACAGCATCAGGCACACAAGCGCCCACACTCGAATGAAACTGATCAAGTGTCGTCCTCAGGAGAGATTTTAGAAGTACGTACGATGTCGTACGGTTCCCAACTCAATATATGTCGCGGACCCTGAATCGGCCGCTTCGCGCGACTGAGATTTTTCCTCATTTCGTGCGCATCGAGCGCAACCATCGCGCGATCGTGCGCTCGCCCGCCACTGTTGAAAGGTCACGCAATTGCACAACGGAATCCGCGCGATCGAACAGCCCTGGCGGCAGTTGCTCCGGCGCCATGTCGTCGACAATTCCGCGCGTGCGCGTGTCGACCATGTGCCGTGCTTCTTCTTGCCCCACCAGCGCGGCAGCGGCGTCCCGCGCCTCGGCCAGCAACGGCGGGCGTCGCCGTGGATGATGAGCGTCGGTCGCAAGGATCATGCAAAGCCCGTCGCCGACGAAGCGCTCACTCCAGTACCTGACGCGTCGCCCGTAACGTCCAGTCATCGCCCCGGCCGTGATCTGCATCCACACACCCCGTCTGGCCATGCGCGCGAGAACGTCAAAGTGGCTCTCCACCCAGGTCAGGCGCTCGGGATGGGTGATCACCGGCACCAGCCCGGCAGCCATCAGATCGAATACCGACTCCTCGAATCGCGGCGGTGCGACGTGGTGCGGTGGCTCCAGCAACAGGTACCGCGAGCACGCCAGGGTCGGCACGCGCCCGCCGCGGATACCTGCCAGCAGTCCCGGGGCCATGTGGACATCGGCCCCCTCGACGAGCCGCAGCGCGATGCCGCGTTCATCGAGTTCAGCCTGGAAGGCAGCGATCGCGGCCCGGATGCCGTCGGCGGTGTTCTCGTACATCCCCGGATAGATGTGCGGCGTGCAGGCGACCGTGACGATGCCGTCGGCCGCGGCCATGCGCGCCATCTCCAGTGCCATGTCGAGGTCCACCGCGCCATCGTCGATGGCCGGCAGCAGGTGGCAATGCAGATCGAACATGAGGCTCCTCCATGAGCGCAGCGCCGGAGTCTAGCCGCATGCGCCCCGGGCCCCATGAACGAAGCGTGCCTGCGCGCCTGGCACACTTCCCGCGCCCCCTTGCCAACCCGGGCCCCGCTTGAGCTATACTACGCAGCCATTTTGGGCGGTTAGCTCAGCGGTAGAGCACTGCTTTCACACGGCAGGGGTCACAAGTTCGAAACTTGTACCGCCCACCAGTACCAGGCAAAGGCCGGCGAAAGCCGGCCTTTTG
>DATDBK010000235.1:0-4949 GCA_036524935.1 Lysobacter sp.
CAGGCCGGCGACCGGGCTGCTGATGGCGGCGTGGAAACGCGGGTTCTGGCGCAGGATGCCGGCCAGCAGCGTCGATCCCGAGCGCGGCAGGCCCGAGATGAAATGGAATTTTCGGTCAAGCGTCCCCAAGCAGCCCCCTTCCCACAACACGACAACCCGCCGGCCATGCCACGGGCTTGTATTTGCACCTGGATAGTTCCCCAGCCCACTTCCGGGACTGCACGACCGGCCGCGCACGATCAACGTCGCCCATCGGATGGCGACAGCGCACGAACGGATCAGCCCCTCATTGCCCTACCCCCGCAGGGCGGCCGTCCTCGTGATGGAAACCAAGAGCCGGAAGGCTCCCTGGCCACCGCAGGACGCGCGGCAGTCTACACCAACAACGGACTGTGACGGGCATCACCCATGCAAGCCGGCAAACTATGCCACGCCGGCACGCGGCCGGCCTGATGAAACCACCATCTCGCCAAGCGTCCTTAGCAGCCAGCCGGACGTCATGAAGGGGCGGTGTTGCAGTTTTATCGGCAGCGTGCAGGCCCGTGCAGCGCGAGCTGGGTCAACGCGCGGATAGCTCGGCGAGAAGTTCGTCGAGCTGTCCGAATGTCTCGTGTGTCGCTTCCTGCGCGCCGGTGCCCGCCGCGTCGAGCGCTTCCTTCGTGGGATACAGCTCGCTCATGATGAGCAGCGTCTTGCCGTCGCGCTCTTCGAATGTCACGGTGGTTACGGATCCCTCGCCACCGCTTTCCTCATTCGTCCAGACGATGCGCTTGTTAGGGACCACCTCAAGGTAGTTGCCGAAGAACGCCATCGGGTTCGCAGGATCGTCGCCAAACACCAAGCGGTATTTGCCTCCGGTGCGCACGTCCATTTCGCACGAGCGAAGTGTCATGCCCATGGAGCGTGGCACCCACCACTTCTTGAACAGCTCGGGTTTGGACCACGCCTCGAACACGAGCCGCGCGGGCGCGTCGAACGTCCGCGTGACGACGACCTCGCGCTCCGACTTCTTCTGCACCGTCGTGCGCTGCGATTCACTTGCTCTTCTTGCGACCACGGGCCTTCTCCTGTCGTTTAAGTCCGTCGATGACATCGTCCAGCGCTTCGAAGCGCGCGTCCCACACCTGGCGGTAACGTGCGATCCACTCCATTTCCTCCTCGAGACGGTACGGGCCGATGCGGCACGTCCGCACGCGGCCGACCTTTTCGGTGGTCACGAGGCCGGCCAGTTCGAGCACGCCGACGTGTTTCTTCATGCCCGTGAGGGTCATTTCGAACTTGTCGGCGAGGTCGGTGATGGAAGCGTCGCCGCGTGCGAGCTGGTCAAGGACGCCACGGCGGGTGGCGTCGGCGAGGGCGGCGAAGGAGGCGCTGAACTGCGTCGGAGCATGATGAACCATATGGTTCAGTATAAAGAGGTCGGTGGCGGGCACGCAAGGGGTGCCTCAGCGCCGCCGGCGCATGTCATCGAATCCGCGTAAACGAAAATGGCTCGCGTATCGATCAAGGAATCCGGCGAGCGCGCCCGCTGTCGGGGCCCTATCCTGACGCTCACACGCAGACATCGACGTCGACAAACGCAATAGCGGCCATTGAATCAGTTGGCTCCACCCAGACCGAGCATCGTGCGCACGCGGTCCCTGTAGCTAGAGCCACTACTCACGCGCAGGCCGCAATGCAATCGGAGCAGGTAGCGGCCGTCTTCCATCAGCTCAATGTCACGGATCGCTGCCAGCCGAACCAGTCGCGAGCGATGGACGCGCAGGAAGCGACGTGGGTCCAGCTTCGCCTCGATGCACCCCATCGTTTCACGCAAACGGTAGCGCTGAGTCCCGACGCATAACTCGATGTAATTGGACTGCGCCAGGACGCAGTTGATCTCGTCGACTGCCAATAGTTGGAGGCGCGCACCGAACGGCACCGCGAGCCGCTCGGTGTAGCTGCCGGCGGGCGCATCATGGTCTGCCCTGTGCCCGTCCGGTCCGGAGCATAGCTCCCGGCGAACGCGCAGCAGGGCCTCCTGCAGCCGCTCCGCAGAGTACGGTTTGAGCAGGTAGTCCGCCGCGTCGGCGTCGAACGCGGCCAGCGCGTGGTCCGCGTACGCGGTCACAAAGACGACGCTGGGGCGCAGCGGGCGCGGCAGTGCCTCAAGCACCCCAAATCCTGTGAGCATTGGCATGCGCACATCGAGGAACGCGACACTCGGTCGCAGGCGCCGAATCGCTGCCACCGTGGTATCTCCGTCGGCACATTCGGCGACGACATCGACACCACCCGCCTGTCCGAGCAATCGGCACAACCGCGCGCGAGAAATGCTTTCGTCGTCAGCGACGACGGCGCGCAGGCGCGAGCTCATGGTGCGACGCCCGCAACCCGGTACGGCAGGTCGAGTCTGACAAGGGTCCCCCCAGGGACCAGGGCGACGATTTCCAGCAGATGGTCCGCGCCGTAGAGGCAATCCATTCGGGCGCGGGTGTTGCGAAGACCGATACCCGACCCTCGCCGCACCGGACGCGTACCGCCATCGTCACGTACCTCCAGGATCAGCCTGTCGTCGCTGCGGGCGGCGCGCACTGAGACTTCACCGGGCTCCGTGCGCATGGCAACCGCGTGCTGGATTGCGTTCTCCACGAGTGGCTGAAGCACCAGATGCGGAACCCTCGCGTCCAGCGATTCCGAATCGATGCCCCACTCCACACGTAGTCGATCTCCCAGTCGCACCTTCTCGATGCCGATGTAATGGTCGAGCGCGACCAACTCGTCGCGAAGTGCAACCTCCTGATGCTCCGAGGCGCCCAGACTGTGGCGCAGCAGCGCGCCCAGATCTACCAGCATGCGATCGGCCGCATCGGCATCGCGATGCACCATCTCCGCGATCGAGTTGAGGGCGTTGAACAGAAAGTGCGGATTCAACTGCGCCGCCAGTGCCTCCAGCCGCGCCTGCACCAGGCGCGACTCCAGCTCCAGCGCCTGCCGTTCCCGGTCGCGCGCACGTTCGGCATAGACGAGCGCGTGCGCAACGCCCACGATCATCCACGCCATCAGCATATTGTTCAGCGCGCTGGTTGCGAGCACCGCACCAAACGGCGGCAGTTGCGCGTACCAGCCGACCGCGTCATTGAAAGCGAGCACCGCTAACGCACGCAGCACGATGGCGGCCGCCACGGCCATGCCTTGCAGCGCCAGCGCCTGCGTCACCATGCCGCGCTCAACCGGACGATACCGCACGCACCAGAACAGCCCCAGTGTGATCGGCGCCCACAGCCACGCGCTCGCCAACTCGAGCCGAAAGACATGGGATGGGTCGAGCGCCCTGCCGGTAGCGTCACCCATGTTCAGCACCTGCCCGGCCCAGATCAGACCGTTCAGCGTCCACCAGCCCAGGACGAGCAAGCACAGCAGCAGCGGTCGGTTGCGCATGGGGCACTACGCTAGACCCGCGTCGGCTGGCTTGCAATCGCCCCGGGGGCGTTCGTCCCCGCTATCGCCTCATTCGTCCCAATCCTCGCCGTTGCCGGCATCCGCGGTGGGACGTTTGACGCCTCTCTGGACGAAGGAGTGCGCGATGTCGTATCGATACAACACACTGCACGTGTGGGCGACGATCCTGATCGGCTGCTCCCTTGCCCTGCCCGCTAACGCAGCAGGCAACACGTCCCAGTGCCCGACCGTGCGCAAGTACGCAGAGGGGAGCATCTCCACCGATCGCTGGGAATGGCGCCTGAGCTTCACGCCCTCACGCGAGCGGGCATACTGGTCGACGACGAACGGTTGGTGGCCTGGCACGCGTGAACGCGCCGCCATCCTCACGTCGCAGTGGCTGCCATGGGGATGGGGCGACCCGGAAGTTGCGTCATTCTCCGGTCTCCATAGCGACATGGACCCGCACGTATCGCCCGACGGTCGCACGCTGGTGTTCTCGTCCGAGCGACCCACGCCCGGCGGCGGGGGCAAGATGGATCTGTGGAAAGTCGAACGCACACGGCGCGGCTGGAGTGAGCCAGTGCATCTGGGTGCGGCAGTCAACAGTGCCGGCGACGAGCTGTACGCCAGTACAGACCGCCATGGCAACCTGTACTTCGGCAGCGACCGGACTGGTGAGTGGAACATTTACCGGAGCCTGCGCACGGCCAACGGCCGCTACTCCCCTGCCGAGCCGCTGGACGCGGGCGTCAACAGCACGGAGCGGTGGGAGTTCAACCCCGAGATCTCTCCGGACGGCCGCACGCTGCTGTTCACTCGGCTGGACTTTCCGGGGGACGCGCTCCCCGACTTGGGATACGGGTTTGGCGACCTGTATGTGAGCCGGCTGCGCGACGGCCGATTTACTCCCGCCCAGAACCTGGGACCATGCGTGAACACAATCTGGGACGAGTTTCATCCGACCGTACTGTGGGATCACGGCTTGCTGTTCTACGCGCGCGATATCGGGCAGCCCAGCGACTTCTATTACACGCGTCTGAAACTGCCGGCCCTGGACCACTGACTGCCTCAAAGAGTAGAGGCGAACCTTCTGGCGCATGCGCCGGCAAGGCCAAGGGAGAGGACTCCCGCCAGGTAGCAGCCTCCGAGTGTCCGCCTTGGGTTGCGGTTTCAACCGGTCGATGCAACACATTGAAGGCTGCCTCGGCAGCAGGAGTGTTGCAGATGAAGTACCGGGCAAGGATCTGTTACACGGAAAGCCAGAAGGCCCTGATGTGGGACCGCTGGCAACAGGGCGAGTCGCTGCACCAGATCGCGCGGCTGTTTGATCATCGCCACAGTTCGGTTCGCGGGATCCTGGCCGAGTCCGGTGGGATTCGACCGCACCCTCGCCGCCGTGCTGAGCGGACGCTGAGCCTGGCCGAACGGGAAGAGATCTCGCGCGGCGTGGTGAGTGGGCAGTCGATCCGTGCGATCGCGGCCGCATTGGGCCGGGCGCCGTCCACAGTCAGCCGCGAGTTGCGGCG
>DATDBK010000236.1:0-51030 GCA_036524935.1 Lysobacter sp.
TGCACTGCCACTGGAAAAACAGGAATTGATGAAAACTGGAACTGGAATGCAACCACCCCTGCGCCGCAGTATAGCCCCCTAACCTCGCCATCTTTCCAGCACTTTCGACAGGAATTGAGACGTGCGCGCTCACGCTCTGCAAGACATGCAACTCAAGCTTGAGAACGCGGCAGCGGCCTGTGGACGGCCAGTGCCGCGGCTGCTCGCCGTCAGCAAGACCCAGGATGCGACGGCCGTCGCGGAACTGGCGGCCGCCGGCCAGTGCGCTTTCGGCGAGAACTATGTCCAGGAGACCGCCGGCAAGCAGGCGGCGCTGGCTGGCCTGCTGGTGGGCGGCGTGGGGTTGGACGGCCCAGGTCCGGCCGGCGCGGCGCTGGAGTGGCACCTGATCGGCCACCTCCAGTCGAACAAGGCACGGGAAGCGGCCACCCTGTTCGACTGGGTCCAGACCGTCGACCGGGCCAAGCTGGTGCCCGCCCTCGCCCAGCATCGGCGGGCCGACCGCGCGCCTCTCAACGTCCTCATCCAGGTCAACATCGACGACGAAGCCAGCAAGCATGGCTGCCAGCCCGCTGACGTCCCGGCCCTGGCCGAGGCGATCGCCGCGCAGCCGCGGCTGATGCTGCGCGGGCTGATGGTCATCCCCACGCCGCATCCCGATCCCGAACAGCGCCGCGGTGCCTTCCGCCGTACCCGCGAGCTGTTCGAGACCCTGCGCGTGACCCGTCCGGGCATCGACACGCTGTCGATGGGCATGAGCGATGACCATGCCATCGCCATCGCCGAAGGGGCGACGATGGTGCGCATCGGCACGGCCCTGTTCGGCGCGCGGCCGAGGCCGGCCTGACGCCTTGCTATCCTCGTGGCCTGCCCCGTCGCCAGCGTCCATGCCCAAGATCGACTCCCCCTCTGATCACTCCGGCGCCATTGCCTTCATCGGCGGCGGCAACATGGCGCGCAGCCTGGTCGGCGGCCTCATCGCACGCGGCCAGGCGGCCGCCAGCCTGCACGTGGCCGAGCCCGCCGCGGCCCTTCGCAGCGCCCTCGAGCGCGACTTCCACATCCACGGCTTCGACAACGCCGCCGCGGCCGCGGCCGGTGCCGATGTGTGGCTGCTGGCGGTCAAGCCGCAGGTGATGGCCAGCGTCTGCGCCGAACTGGCCGATCTCGCGCAGCAGCAGCGACCGCTGGTGATTTCCATCGCCGCCGGCATCACCGCCGCGCAGCTCGACGGCTGGCTCGGCGGCGGTCTGGCGGTGGTCCGGGCCATGCCCAACACCCCGGCCCTGCTCGGCGTCGGCATCACCGGCCTGTTCGCCAACGAGCACACCGACAGCCACCAGCGCGACCACGCCGCGGGCTTGCTCGATGCGGTCGGGCCGACGGTATGGATCGACGACGAAAGCCGGATGGATGCGGTCACCGCGGTGTCGGGCAGCGGCCCGGCCTATGTGTTCCTGCTGGCCGAGGCGATGCAGGCGGCAGCTGTCGCCCAGGGCCTGGCGCCGGATGCCGCCCGTGCCCTGGTCCAGCAAACCCTGCTCGGTGCGGCCACGATGCTGACCCGCCTGGAAGAACCGGCCGACGTGTTGCGCGCCCGTGTGACCTCGCCCGGTGGAACCACGCAGGCGGCGATCGAAACCTTCGAAGCCGGCGGATTCCGCGAACTGGTCGCGCGCGCGATTGCCGCCGCCACCGAGCGCGGCCGGCAGTTGTCAGCCGCCAATGAATGATTGTCTGAGGAGACGTCGCATGCGTATCGCCCCGCTCATGGTGCTGCTGGTTGCCGGCCTTGCCGGCTGCGGCGGCAGCGCCCCGCCCCCGGCCAAGCCCGCGGCCGCCGCCCAGGGCGAAGCGGTCAGCCGTGTCGGCGACGTCAGCATCCGCGCCAACGCGATGCAGACGTCGGCCCTGTCGCCAACCGTGGCCGGCCAGTACGGCATCGCCCGCGCCGACACCTCGGTGATGCTGCTGGTCGCCGTGCGCCAGGGCCCGGATGCGCAGGAAGTCGCGTTGCCGGCGCGCATCACCGCGACCGCCACCGACCTTCGCGGCCGCCGCCAGAACCTCGAGATGCGCGAGCTGCGCAGCGGTGATCTTCTCGATTACATCGGCACGGCCGAGCTCACCCCGCCGGACACGCTGCGCTTCGACGTGACCATCGTCCGCGAGAACGGAGCGACGTCGACGATGCAGTTCAGCCGGGACTTCTATCCGCGCTGAGCGGTGCGCGCGGACCACGCGCCGACCACGCGCGGATGATCGACGCAATCTCGCGCACGCCGTCGGTCAATGCCGCCGGCCCGGGCTGCAGGATGTTCGGTGACTTGATCTCGTGCAGCTCGCCGTCGCGCACCGCCGGGATCGCATCCCAGCCGGGGCGCGCGGAGACTTTCTCCGGGCGGAATTTCTTGCCGCACCACGACCCCAGGATGATGTCCGGCGCGCGGCGCACCACCTCGTCCGGATCCTCCAGGATCCGCTGCTTCGCCAGCGACTCGGCGGCGCGCTCGGGGAAGATGTCGTCGCCGCCGGCAATCCGCACCAGCTCGGCGACCCAGCGGATGCCGGTGATCGGCGGTTCGTCCCATTCCTCGAAGTACACCTTCGGCCGGTGCGGCAGCTTCGCCGCTTCCAGCGCGATCTCGTCCAGCCCGCGCTGCAGCCCGTCGGCATAGGCGTTGGCGCGATCGGCGGCGCCGACCAGCGCGCCGAGCCGGCGGATGTAATCGACGATCCCGTCAACGCTGCGGTGATTGCTGATCCACACCTCGATGCCGTGGCGGATCAGCTCGCCGGCGATCTCGGCCTGGATGTCGGAGAAACCGATGACGAAATCCGGTTGCAGCTTGAGGATCTCGCCGATCTTGGCGCTGGTGAACGCACTGACCTTGGGCTTGTCCTTGCGCGCGATCGGCGGGCGCACGGTGAAGCCGCTGATGCCGACGATGCGGTGCTGCTCGCCCAGCGCGTACAGCGTCTCGGTCGGTTCCTCGGTGAGGCAGACGATGCGCTGCGGACCGGTCTTGCCGGGGGTCACGGATACAGCATCCGCTTATGCCACTCACCGGCGCGATCGAGCTCGTAACACTGCCGTTCGTGCAGGCGGAAACCGGCGCCGTACCAGAACTCGATCAGCGACGGCCGCACGCGCAGCCCGGTCCAGCGTGGCGGACGTGGCACGTCACGGCCGGCGAAGCGCTGGTCGGCCTCGGCCAGGCGCAGCTCGAATGTCTCGCGCGAATCCAGCGTCTCCGACTGCTTCGATGCCCATGCACCCAGCTGGCTGCCGCGCGGTCGCAGGGCGAAGTAGGCATCCGCCTCGTCGTCGTTGACAATCTCGACCGGGCCCTCGATGCGCACCTGCACCCCTTCGCGCACCCGCGGCCAGTGGAACAGCAGCGCCGCATGCGGGTTCGCCTGAAGCTCGCGGCCCTTGCGTCCGTCCAGGTGCGTGTAGAAGACGAATCCGCGCGCGTCGTGCGCCTTGAGCAGCACCGTGCGGACCGCAGGTCGCGCGTCGAGCCCGGCGGTGGCGAGATACATCGCGGTCGGATCGGGTTCGCCGGCATGGCCGGCCTCGCCGAACAGATGCGCGAACGTGACGAGGGCTTCGCTGAGCAGGGCGGGGGTATCCATTGGGCTATTGTGGGCCGATGTCGCCACGGCTGCATCCCTCCACCACCGACGCTTCAAAAGCGGCCCCGGGCTTCAGCGCCGACGTGGTCGCGCGGGTGCTCGACGATGCCCTCGCCCATGGCAGCCGCATCCATGCCATCGCCGGCCTGCAGGGCTCGGGCAAGTCGACGCTGGCGGCGCAGGTCGCAGCGCTGGCGCGAACGCGTCGCCTGTGCGTGGCGGTGCTGTCGATCGACGACTTCTATCTCGGCCGGCGCGAACGGCAGCATCTCGGCCGCACGGTTCATCCCCTGCTTGCCACCCGTGGACCGCCAGGCACCCACGACGTCGGGCTTGCATGCGCGACGCTGGACGCTTTGCGCGCCGGCCAGCCCGTGCGCCTGCCGCGCTTCGACAAGCTGGCCGACACCCGCGTGTCGCCGTCGCGCTGGCCGTGGGCGCGCGCAATCGACCTGACCCTGTTCGAAGGCTGGTTCCTGAAGACGCCGCCACAGGACGCCGCGGAACTGGATAACCCCATCAACGCCGTCGAGCGTGGCGAGGACCCGGATGGCCGCTGGCGCCACTACTGCAACGAAGCGCTCGCGCGCGACTATCCGCCGCTGTGGTCGCGACTGGATCGCCTGCTGTTCCTGCAGCCACCGGGTTTCGAATCGGTGCCGCAATGGCGCTGGCAGCAGGAGCAGGCGCTGAAGGCGCGCAGCACGGCGCCCGCGCGCCGCGCCATGGGCGCCGCCGATGTGGAGCGGTTCGTCCAGCTGTTCGAGCGGGTCAGCCGGCAGGCGCTGCGCCGGTTGCCGGACATAGCCGAATGGACGCTGCGGCTGGACGCACAGCGGCAGCCATTGCCTGATGCGACCAGCTGACGCACGCAATCGACCGTACGCCGCATCCCGTAAAGATCACGCGAGCGCCAGCGCCGCCGCAGCTGGCTACAATCGGCACATGAACCCCGCCAACAACCTGGTCCTGGTCGGGCCGATGGGCGCCGGCAAGTCGTGCATCGGCCGCATCCTCGCCGAGCACTTCGGCTTGCGCCTGGCCGATGTCGATCATGAGATCGAGCAGCGCGCGGGCGCGAGCATCAACACCATTTTCGAATGCGAAGGCGAGGCCGGATTCCGAGCGCGTGAGCGCGCGATGCTGGCCGAGCTGCTTGCCGGAGACAGCGTGGTGCTCTCCACTGGCGGCGGCGCGGTACTCGATGCCGACAACCGCCGGCAGTTGCGCGAGCGCGGCTTCGTCATCCACTTGCACGTCAGCGTCGAGCGCCAGGTCGAGCGACTGGCCCGCGACCGCACTCGACCGCTGCTCGCCCGCGGCGACCGCGAGCAGGTACTGCATGCTCTGGCGGCGGAGCGCGAGCCGCTGTACGCGCAGGTCGCCGACCTGCGCTTCGACACGAACCTTCACACCGCCACCGAAGTCGCATCGCGACTCGTGCAGGAACTGCAATCGCAATGGCAGCGCGAAGCAGCGGCACGAATCGACACCGGCTTGGAGCGCGCGCACAGCGAGGAACCGACATGAGCACGATGCGCACCGTCAGGGTCGAAGGCGAATCGCTGTACGACATCAACATCGGCCCGGGCCTGCTCTCCAATCCGGCACTGGTCGGGCATGTGCTGCGCGGGCGCCACGCGCTCGTCGTCAGCGATACAAACGTTGCCCCGCTCTACGCTGACCGTGTCGAGGAAACCCTGCGCGCGGCGCGCCCCGGCATACAGCTGGCCCGCTTCGTGATGCCCGCCGGCGAGCAGGAAAAGACGCTGTCACGTTTCTGCGAATGCCTGGATGCGCTGGCCGCGCTTGGTGCCACCCGCGATGCCGCGGTCATCGCGCTGGGCGGCGGCGTTATCGGCGACCTCGGCGGCTTCGCTGCGGCCTGCTGGATGCGCGGCATCGATGTCGTGCAGGTGCCGACGACGCTGCTGTCGATGGTCGACTCGTCGGTGGGCGGCAAGACCGGCGTCGATCTGAAGGCGGGCAAGAACCTCGCCGGCGCGTTCCATGCGCCGCGCGCGGTGATCGCCGACACCACCACCCTGCACACGCTGCCGCCGCGCGAACTGCGCGCCGGCCTGGCCGAGGTGGTGAAGTACGGCGCGATCTTCGGCGCCGATTTCCTCGGCTGGCTCGAGTCGCATGCATCGGCGCTGGCGGCCGGCGACGACGCCGCGCTGGCGGAGGCGATCGAACGCTCGTGCCTGTACAAGGCGGAAGTGGTCGCGCGTGATCCCTACGAGCATGGCGAGCGTGCGCTGCTGAACTTCGGCCACACCTTCGGCCATGCGATCGAGGCCGAACAGGGGTATGCCGGCGCCGGCAGCACTGCACTGAACCATGGTGAGGCGGTCGCCGTCGGCATGGTCCTGGCGGCGAAGTTGTCGAGCGCGCTGGGGCGCGCCCCGGCCGCCGACGCGCAGCGCCTGCAGGCGCTGCTGCAACGTTTCGGGCTGCCGACCCGGATCCCGGCAGGCCTCGACGCAGAGGCCCTGCTGGCGCGGATGTGCCTGGACAAGAAGGCCGAGGCCGGCGGACTGCGCTTCATCCTCTGGGACCGCGCCGGCCTGGCCGCCGTGGTCCGGGGCGTACCGGACGAGCGCGTGCTTGAGGTATTGCGCGCGGGCTGAGCGGGTGTCGATCCCGGGTGCCCCCGGATCATGTCCGGGGTTACCCGGGCCACGTGGGGGCGGCTCCCGTACAATCCGGGCATGCGCCTGCTACTGCAACAACGGCCGGACGGCCGCGAGGCACCCCGCTTCGTGCAACTGATGCTGCAGCCCGACCTCCTCGGCGGCTGGACGCTGGTGCGCGAGTCGGGCCAGATCGGCGGCAAGAGCACGCTGCGGCGCGAGCAGTACCTCGACCAGGCCAGCGCGCTGAAAGCGCTGGAGCAGGCGCGCGACCAGCAGCTCAAGCGCGGCTTTCAGCTGATGTTCGCGCAGGGCGCGGACGCTCCGACCTGACCCTTTGCCGCAACAGTCCGGTGCGCAGGCGCCGTCGACGGGATCGCCAGCCAGGCGCCGGCAGCGGCGATAATGCCGCCCCACCGCAGTACCGAACCATGCGCCCCCGCGCCGCCAAGGACCCGCAATGACCGCAGCCACCACCCCCAAGAACGACCGCTTCCTGCGCGCCCTGCGGCGCGAGCCGGTCGATGCGACCCCGGTGTGGCTGATGCGCCAGGCCGGCCGTTACCTGCCGGAATACCGCGCCACCCGCGCCGCCGCCGGCAGTTTCCTGGCCATGGCCAAGAATCCGGAACTTGCCTGCGAGGTCACGCTGCAGCCGCTGCGCCGCTTCCCGCTGGACGCGGCGATCCTGTTCTCCGACATCCTGACCGTGCCCGACGCGATGGGCCTGGGCCTGTACTTCGTCGATGGCGAGGGCCCGAAGTTCGAGCGACCGGTCCGCAACCATGACGACATCGCCCGCCTCGCCGTGCCCGACATGGACCGCGAGCTGCGCTACGTCACCGACGCGGTGCGCACGATCCGTCGCGAGCTCGACAACTCCGTTCCGCTGATCGGCTTCTCCGGCAGCCCGTGGACGCTGGCCTGCTACATGGTCGAAGGCGGCGGCAGCGACAACTATTCGAAGGTGAAGTCGCTCGCCCTCAATGACCCGGCGGCGATGCATCGCCTGCTCGACGTCGTCACCGACTCGGTCATTGCCTACCTCGACGCGCAGCGCCAGGCCGGCGCGCAGGCACTGCAGGTGTTCGATACCTGGGGCGGCGTGCTGTCGCCGTCGATGTATCGCGAGTTCTCGCTGCGCTATCTCAAGCGCATCGCCCAGGAACTGCCGCGCGGTGACGAGAAGACCCCGCTGATCCTGTTCGGCAAGGGCAACGGCGCCTACCTCGAGGAACTTGCCGCCAGTGGCACCGAGGGCGTCGGCGTCGACTGGACGGTGGAGCTTGGCGATGCCGCACGCCGCACCGGCGGCAAGGTCGCGCTGCAAGGCAACCTGGATCCGGTCACGCTGTACGCGCAGCCCGATGCGATCCGCCGCGAAGTCGGCCGCGCCCTTGACGACTACGCCGCCGGCAACGGCGGTTCGCGCGAAGGCCACGTCTTCAACCTCGGCCATGGCATGTCGCCGGACATGAGCCCCGACCATGTCGCCGCGCTGGTGGCGGCGGTGCACGAGCTCAGCGCGCGCTGATCATCCTGGTCGCCGGGTCTGGTACGCCGGACCCGGTCACAGGACCATGGCGTGGCGCGATCGTTCTCCCTTCCCGAGACCGTTGAACACCACGCTTCGCGCGTCGGCGTCCCATTGCAACGGGTGATCCGTATACGGGTCCTTGAGGGCCGTCGATCGAATGCGAGCTGAGGGATCGGTTGCGTCTGCTCCGCCGGCGCGCAGTTCGGCCGCAAGCAGCGCCGCGCGTCGCGTGCCCTCGAGGTCGCTGACGCGAACGCCGTAATTGGCGTAATCGGGGCCGGCCGCGGCCTGGACCAGCATGTGGCCAACGGGGTTGTAGGCGCGGAATTGCCACTGCGTGCCTTCCCCTGTCCGTTCAAGTCCCAGGGCCGCTTGCGGCAGACGCGGGTAGTCGACGTCCAGATCACTGGCCACGTGCACCATGTGCGCTGCATGCAGGTTCCTGGTTGCCTGCATGTTCAGCATCGGGCGCAGCAGCCAGTCGCTCAACCGGGCGCGGGTCGAGGGCTCGGCGGCCCCCTGCTCGGCTTGCATCGATTCCAGCGCTGCGGACATGAAAAACCACTCACCCGCCAGTGCTCGTCGCATTGAGCGCTCCTCGCGGCTGATCGGCACCCTCCACAGCCCGGGTGGCGCCGCATCGACACCCGCGCCGTGAAGTTCGCGAAGCGCGAGGTTACCCAGCGAGAAATTCCTGTCGATCGCGGCCGCCGCGATCATCTTCGTGATCAGCATGTCGGACGAGCGCAGCACCATTCGCCAGTAGGACAGGTCCTGCTGCAGCAGCGCGCGCGTGCCATCGCCATCTGCATCGCGCGCGAGCTGCCACGCCTTCATGAGAAGGAGCTGCTGCGCATCCATCGATTGCTGGTAGCGGGGGAGCGGCGCGTGCGGCACTGTCGGAACCGTCTCGACCCATTGCCCGAGGCGCACGAGCTGGAGGTAGCGATCCAGAAGCCACGCTTCCGACTCCAACCAGCGCTTGACCAGCGCCGGATCGCTGCGCAGCGGTTGCAGGCACGCTTCGTCGCCTCTCCTGCACGCCTCCGCCAAGTCCCTGATGGCCTGCGACCTGGACGCCCTGTACTCGACATCCGCCCCCGGGAAGTACGAGGCCTCCGCGCCGGAGTCCGGGCGGATGTTGTCCAGGAACTGCTTGCGGGTGCGACCCAGCTCGAGAGGCGGCTGGTCTCGCGGCGCGGCCAGGCCCAGTGTCAGCACGTAGGCGTTGTCCGCGTCCGCGACAACCGGGCGATCGAGGATGATGCGCTGCAGCTGCTTCGCGTCTGCGGACGGCGCTTCGTCAGACCAGTTGACCGCCACGAGCCCGGCGTACACGCCGACGACAAGAAGCACCGTTCCTGCAACCAGCCACGCGCCAATGCGTGCCACACATCGAGTATCCATCCCTGCCCCGGTTTCGCGCCCGGGGTCACTCCGCCCCGGCGCAGAGCTGGATTCTTGTCGCTGCCCCGAATAGCGTCAAGCGCGGATCACCTGGGCTTCGAATACCACAGCGCGTTGACGATGATCCAGCGATCGCCGAACTTGCCCATGTGGAAGAAATCCACGAACCACGGCGTTTCCGCGCGGACCACCGCGATGTTGCCGGCCACGTCCAGCGCCGCGCATGAGCGGTTCCATTGTTCCTTCGGCGTCTTCAGCGCGCCCTGCCGGGTCAGCTCGACCAGTTCTTCCTTGCTCATCCGACGCAGGCCCAGGCGTTCGTCCGGCGTGTCGCCCAGCACGCGGCGCTTGGCGAGATCGGGGTGCAGCGAGCGGGCGACGCGCGCGGGATCGCCCTCCAGCTGGCCGTCGACGTAGTCGAAGCAGGTCGCCTCGATCGCGGCGCGGGTGGCGGGGTCGATCGCGGGAGGCATCGGGGTCGTGGCCGATGCGGCGGCGAGTACCAGGCTCAACAGGGGCATGGGCTATTCCTTGCGGGGGGATCAGAGCGCAGGCATCAAGTCGCGCGTGAGGAGCTTGAACGTCAGCGCATGCGGCTGCCGCTCGTTGTAGTTGGTGGTGGTGATGACCACCACCGCCCGCTTGTCCGGAAGCAGGAACAACGCGTTGCCGCCCGTGCCGGCCATCGTCGGCGCGATGATCGTGCCGTTGCCGCTCGGAATCTTCATCAGCCACCACAGGTAGCCATAGTCGGCGTCCTCGCGGGCGGTCGCCTTCGGCGACAGCGATTGGCGGACCCACGCCGCCGGAACCACCTGCTTCCCGCCGGCGCGTCCGTCGTCCAGGTACAGCTGCCCCAGCTTCCACAAGTCGCGCGTTCGCAGCCCCAGGCCGCCGCCGGCCTGGGCGAGACCCAGCGGCGAGAACTGCCAGGCGGGCGCCTGGATCCCGAGCGGGTCGAACAGGCGACGCTGCGCATAGGTTTGCAGCGGTTCGTGCACCGCGGTCTGGATCACTTCGCCCAGCGTGCTCACGCCGGCCGTGCAGTAACGGAAGTTGCGCCCATGCGGCGAATCGGCCGGCTTCGTCACCCAGGCGGGAAAGCCCTGCACCGGGAGGTCGGCGTAGAACTGGACCCAGTCCTCGATCAGGTACATCCGCTCTTCGTTGCCACGGGAGAACTGGTCTTCATCGTTGCACTCGACGATGGACGACATCGTCATCAGGTCCTCGACCCGGATGGCATCCTTGCGCGGATCGGGATTGAGCATCTTCTGCCGGCGCGCGGGCACCAGGACGTCGAAGATGCGCGTGTTGGCTGTGAGCTTGCCGTCCTCGACCGCCAATCCGGCCAGCATCCCAGCCACCGTCTTGGTCGCCGAGCGGGTGTTGCGGCGCCCTTCGGCTCCGTCGGCGTCGAAGTAGTGCTCGTAAACGACCTTGCCATCCTGGGCGACCAGGATGCTGGTGATGGCTTTGTACTCGCCCTGCTCGACCGCCTTCTGGGCCAGCTCGAACTTGCCGGCGTCGGCGGCGACCGCACTGCACGACGCGGTGGCGACGCAGATGGAAAGAAGCACTCGTTTCATCGGGATCCCCTTGGTTGCGGAGAGTCTACCGCCCCGCCAGGCGCCCATCTTGTATCCGCGAAACCTCCGCCCTGCCCAGGGCGAGCCGCCGGAACGCACCCGGCGTCACTCCGAACTCGGCGATGAAGCAGCGATGCAGGTGACTCTCGTCGACGAACCCTAGCGTCGCCGCAGCATCGGCCAGCGTGCGCCGCTGCGCGATCAGCGAGACCGCCCTGTGCACGCGACGCTTGCGGATGTAATCGCTGGGTGCAATGCCGTGGCGCTTGCGAAATGCACGGGCCAGATAGACGGGATGGCAGTCGGCAATCGAGGCAAGCTCCTGCAGCGAAGGCGGCGGCAACGAATCTGCCTCGAGCCTGTCCAGCACGCGTTGCAGCCGGTCACTGCCACCACCGGCCGGCGCCTTGAGCTCGGCGTCCGCAACCAGCTCACTGAATATCGCTTCGATGGCAAGCGGTGACGTGGCCTCCCATCCCCACACCTCCCTCAGCAACTGCATCGCCCGCGACAACGACTGGCGTGGGAGCCGGAGGGGATGGCTGCTGACCGCCATGCCATCGCTGAGTCGCCCGAAAGCGGGCAGCGGCATCGTCAACGTGAGGAAGAGGCCATCACGCGAACGGAAGCGGTCGCGATGGTCGGTGCCGGGCGGATTGAAGATCAGTGCTGGCTCCGCGCAGACCGCCGGCATGCCGACCGCATCGCTGATGTACTGCCCGGCCAGCAGCAACACCAGATGCATATCGTCGTGCTGATGACGATGGATGTCGTGTTCCGGAATGGTCGGACGCAGGTGTGCGATCGCCAGTTCGTGGGTGGCCTGCTGGCGAAGGGCGAAACCCTTCACACCGATTTCGGTTGGACGCGGGAGTTCGGGGGACATGGCAGTGGTTTATGGATGGCCCAGGGTGCCGGCTGTGCAACACGGCGGCACGAAAATAGCCACCGCCGTGCTCTCGGTCGGCTACGAAAGCGCCTAGCTGTTCAGCCGTAAGTTCAGTTGTTACGTGCCCAGCTCGCCAGACACGTATTCGGCCAGCTCTCTGGTGTTTCTGACGAACTCCGCCTCCAGATCAATGCCGCACTTGTTTGCAAGAACAATGATCGACCATAGACAGTCCGACAGTTCATGGCCAAGCTTCGCTTTGCAGTCGTCAATATCCCGGATACCAGCGTTGGCCTGGATCAGTTTTGCCAGATCACCCACGTCACCTACGAATCCAAGCGCAAGTTCTTGTGTAGTCCAGACGCGCCCATACCGCTTGATCTCAAGCTGTTCGTAGAGCTCGTTTAGCTGTAGTGCTGACTTCTCAAGATCACTGAGCTTCATGTTGATTGCATAACCTGAATTAAGCCGACCTGCGAAGCTCGCGAAATCTGACTTTGAATTCTTTGACTATCGCCCGGCGGGAACGACCTGGAAGGACTCGATGCGAGGCTCCTTCACTCTGGCCGACAGGGCGATGATTTCCTCTGCGGACAACCCGGCGACCTTGTTCCTGATGGGACCGACGCTGCCCTGGTCATCGCCCACCAGATCGTTCGCGCTCTTCACGCCTTCCAGATTCAGAAGCAACACCGCCAGCGCCAGCCGCTGCTGCTGGGCCTCGCTGCGTCCGACCATCATGGCGTGGTAGGAGGCTTCCGCCGTTTCCACACTGGTGGCGTCCATCCGCACAACATCACCGCCATGACCCGCAGTCGCGCAACCGACCAGCGCGGCGGCGATTACAAAAGCAAGCAAGTGCCTGAGCATTCCCGTCCCCCTCCCTTGATGACAATGGCGGAGCATAGGCGGAGCTGCCGCTGCCGACCAGACCCTCGACCGCGTGTGCCCACGCAGAGCTCGCTTATGCCCATCATCAGATGACCGGCATTCTGTGACTGAGGTAGCAGGAAATTCAGCCGCCGGCACACGCTACAGGCGCGGCGCGTCCCATCGCCCATGCCGTTTGTCCGGCCTTGATTGTCAGCGACTGACGCCCATTCGAATACACCACCTGATCACTCGTTGAACTCACCTGTTGCAGCGTTATCGGCGCCGCGCCATTGACGCCAACCGAGACGCTTTCACCCAGCTGCTGCACGGCAAGCTTCGTATCTTCACAAACGTATTGAACGATCGGGTGCGACGGACCACCGCCACCGATGGTTGCCACGGGAGCCTTGCCTTCTTGTGACTGACACGCTGCGAGCAACACCAACAATGCTGACAATGAGACTCGGCGAAACATATGGACCTCCGATTCGGCTCTATTGGATGGGAGCAGAGCTAAGCCCTGCTCTGTTAACGTCCTGTGAGCTCGAGTTGGCCGGCCCTACTCCGTGCGATCGAATGAACGATGCACGACAGCGCGGCTCGCCGGCACGGCATGAATCAGGCACAGAGCCGAGGCCGCTGCGGCGACATGCTTGATCGCATGGCCGGCCATGACGCCCGTGACATGAAATATCTGTGGGTCGAAGTGCTCGAGCACTTTTGCCGCGATGTAGAACACGAAAGCCCATAGAAGCAGCATCGTGCTCAGGTAACGACGGGGAAACATCACCAGCATCAGGGGGATGAGCACCACAGGGAGGAATTGGACCAGTACGTAAGGCCGAAGGTCGCCCTTGCCGACCGACTCTGTCCACGCCCAGTACAGCGCCGAAGCCGCTCCGGCCGATACGAGCAGCCACAGTACGGCGCGAGGATGGGCAAGGGAGAGGCGCTCCGACAGCAACAGGGACAGAACTGCCATGAACGCCACGGTCATCGGAAGCCTGTCCCAAAGCAGCGAGCTATTGGACGGTGCCAGGTGGTAGTAGGACGATCCCGCGCCAACCAGCAGGAAGCCCACGCACATGACCAGGTAGGCCTCCGTGCTTTCCTTGTGCGTAAGACGTGGATAGCGCAGAAGACCCCATACGCCGGCAAGCAGAAACGGCAGGTTGGACAGCACGTTCCAGAAGTTCGGCATGCCCTCCATTCGCCTGGAATCGGCGAAGAGGTGATAGGCCGGATCCTGCGGGATGGGGCCCATGAACAGCACGCCGATGGCAGCGATCGATGAGATCGCGACAAGAGCCAGGAATCGACCGCGGTATGAGCGCATTCGTGCCTCGCAATGCTTATTGCAGAACGTGCGGGTTTGTCGCGAATTTCTGCCCCCCTGTCGAAGTTGCGCCACATCCCAGCGATGGGATGCCCCTCCCCGATTGCGGCCTGAGCTTATGCAACGCGGGATTGGCTAACAAGTGGAAGGTCCCGTCGGCAGGCGGCATCACGCCAACGCCGTGGCCGGCTCCCTCGCCACTTCGTCCAGCAACCAGGCGCGCACCTGGACAATGTCCGGATCCGCGTCATGCGCTTCCGTCCAGACGAGGTGGAAGCCATGGGGCGAGCGGCTCGACCGGAGCAACCACGTCGAAGCCGGAGTGATGACGCCGATGCGTTACATCGGCATAGATACTGTCGACCGGGTCGCGATCGAGTACGACGAATTCGATGACGGACGCCTGCAAGCCTCGATCGCCGCGGCAGAAGCCGAGGTGGACGCGCTGGTGGCGAGGTTATCGAGCGAAGTGGGGTGACTGCTATCGGTCACAGGCGGACATGGACCAACGCAACATCAAGCTGAGTCGCGAAGCGCTTCGGGCAACACACCGACACACCCTTCACTGGGGGGCGGGCCGGACGTGTCTTCCATCGTCGCGATGCGTAGTCGCGCGACTTTGCTCGAACTCCGGGAAGGTCTCCGCTATCGGGTCCACATCCGGCAAGATGTAGAACACCCCGCCCTTCTGGAACGTCGGACCGACGATCCCCTCGTAAAACTCAGGCGAGACGTTGATGCAGCCATGAGTGATGCGGTTGTCGTCCGGCGAAGGCGATGCAAGGCGTTCGGGGCGTTTCTCGGCCGGGACGCCAGTAGCGGTAGGGTGGATGGAGACTGCGGAATCGTAGTCCACCCACAGCACGCGCCCAGCGTCGATTGACGGGCCGAAACCGCCCACAAATCGACCAGCCGGCGTCGTGCGATCCCGGCCCGGAATCTCGCGAAGCGCGAGACCGGCGATGCCGGGGGCCGTGTGATCGCCGATTCCCGAGCCAAAGAGCCCAGGTGCCGCGCCGCGAAGGCGGCCGTCGCCGCCAAACACCAGAATCTGTGCGGCGGCCTTGTCTATGACTGCGAACGGATAGCCCAGGTTGTCCTTGGCTGCGACAACCCAGCCCGCGAGCTCGATCACCGCGCTGGACACTTCTTGACCTTGCGGAAGCTGGTCGACGGCGGCGTCCGGTTGCGCAGCGACATCCTCGGCGCTGGCCGCATTGAAGCTCGCGAACGCCAGCGTCAGCGCCAGCGCGCCAAAAACGGCCCGGATCGCAGGGTGTGTGCACGTACGGATGAGACGATTCCTTCGAAGACTGGATATAGATAAGGAGACCGGTGGCCAGCAAAGGCCACCGGGTCCCGGTTCAGGCCGTTCGTCGCCAATTGCAAGAGCGACTAACCGCGCGGCGGGCGGCCCGGCTTCGATTCAAGCGCCTGGACGCGGCTTTCCATTTGATCCAGCCGTTGATTGGCCTGCTGCGCAGACTGATTGGCGGCATCGGCGCTCTGTGCCGCGCTCTGCACCTTCGTGTCGAGTTGATCGAGGCGTGAGTTGATTCCTGCAAACTCGTCGTCATAGGTTGCGCAAGCTGCAAGGCTCAGGGTGACAATCGCCACGCCGAGCGTACGCACCATCGCCATATGTTGCTTGGTCAGTAACATGCCAATCCTCCTTCGTCTGGGGTATCGGAAATATAGCGGCCTTTTTGCCGGAGTACGTGGATGAATTGTGAATATGTGACACCTGGCGACAGTTGGCTGAATCCACGCGTGAACGAATTGTGAAGATGTGGCAACGGGTGAGCGTTGCGGCTTGGATCCATCTGTCTCACGAGAACTCGCAGCATTGATCGGCCCATCACAACCTTATCCGCGCGGACAATCCAGGCGCTCCTGTCGGCTGAACAGGATGGATCGGAAGTTGAATTCATCAGACAGGATGAAAACGCAACCATGCCATTGGCCATGAACAACACCTCCAGTCCACCCCACGTCGCGCTGATCGGGTACGGCTATGCCGCGCGGACGTTCCACGCACCGCTGATCCAGGCCGTGCCCGGCCTGTCATTGGCGCTGGTTGCCTCGAGCAGGCCCGAGCAGGTGCGGGTTGAACTGCCCGGGATCGCGATCGAAGGCGATCCCATGCGGGCGGTCGTCGACTCCGGCATTGATCTGGTGGTGATCGCCACACCCAATGACACGCACTTCCCGCTTGCGCAGGCCGCGCTTCGTGCAGGCAAGCACGTCGTCGTCGACAAGCCGATGACGCCCAGCCTGTCGGAAGCATGCGAACTCCGGGCGACTGCGCAGGCGCACGGCCGACTCCTTTCGGTGTTTCACAACCGTCGCTGGGACAGTGATTTCCTTTCAGTGCGCCAGGCGATGCGCGAAGGGCTCATCGGCGAGGCGCGTCATTTCGAATCACGCATTGAGCGGTTCCGTCCACAGGTACGTGATCGTTGGCGCGAGCGGCCCGGGCCCGCAACCGGGTTGTGGTGGGATCTCGGGCCTCACCTGGTGGACCAGGCGCTGGCCCTGTTCGGATGGCCCGACACCGTGCAGGCCAACTTTGCACAACAACGCAGCGGTGCCACGACAGAAGACTGGGCACACGTCGTGCTGAGTTTCGGCCCGACCAGGGCTGTCCTGCACGCAGGGATGCTCGCTGCGATCCCCGGGCCGCGCTTCGTCGTGCATGGCACCCGAGGATCCATGATCAAGGCACGTCCCGATCGCCAGGAGCAGCAGCTGCTTGCGGGACTGCGACCCGGCCACCCGGAATGGGGGACCGATCCCGACCCGCTGCAATGGCAATGCGATGACGGCGCGACTCAGACGCGCGCAGTCCTGTCGGGCGACCAGTCCCGGTTTTATGCGGAACTCGCCGAAGCCATCGCGGCGCGCGGTCCCAATCCAGTTCCGCCGGATGAGGCCATCCGGGTAATGGCGGTCATGCAGGCTGCGGCCGTCGCGGCATCGGATGGGCGTACCGTTTCAGCGGAGCTTCCGCCGGGGTGAAGCGCGAGGCGCACGACGCACGCCACCAATCACCCGGGCAGCCCGATGGTTGGACGTACCCGTGCCGGCCTATCGCCTCGGCACGCCTTCCAGCAGGCCCGCCAGCATCGCGCCAGTCACGGGTTTGCGCAGGAAGCCGTGGAAACCCGCCGCGGTCGCCTGCGGTTCGGCATCCGCGTCCGCACGGGCGGTGATCGCCAGCAACGGCCGGCTGAAGCCCTGCGCGCGCAACTGCTCGGCCAGCGCCAGGCCGTCCATGCCGGGCAAGTCGAGATCGAGCAGCGCCGCGTCGAACGACGCCGTGGCCGCTTCGGTCAATGCCGACAGGCCGTGCGCGGCATGCGTGACGCGATGACCCTGCGCGCGCAGCAGTCCGCTGATGACTTCGGCCACGGTCGGGTCGTCTTCCACCAGCAGCAGTGACAACGGCGCGCCGCGCGATGCCAGCAGCGCGTCACCGCCGTCGTGCGCAGCCGGCGCCGGCGCCTGCGCGAGTGGCAGGTCGACGATGAAACGCGCGCCTTCGCCCGGCGTGCTTTCGACGCGGATGCTGCCGCCCATCGCCTCGGCCAGCTCCTGGCAGATCGCCAGGCCCAGGCCACTGCCGCCGTAGCGCGCCGTGGTGCGCGCGCCTTCGGCCTGCTCGAAGCGCCGGAACAGTCGTGCCTGCTGCTCTTCGTTGATGCCGGGGCCGGTGTCGGCGATTTCGAAGCGCACGCCCTGCGGTGACAACGCCGACACCCGCAGTGACACCGAGCCCTTCTCGGTGAACTTGATCGCATTGCCAAGCAGGTTGAGCAGGATCTGGCAAACGCGGTTGACGTCACCGCGCAGACCGGCCGGCGCATCCGCGCCGATATCGGCGTTGAAGGCCAGTCCGCGCTGCTGCGCCAGCGGCGCCATCAGCGAGGTGGCTTCGTCGACCACGGCGTGCAGCGCGAAGGGAGCATCGGAAAGTTCGAGCCTGCCCGATTCGATCCGTGCCAGATCGAGCGCATCGTTGACCAGGCGCAGCAGATGCCGCCCGGCGCGGCGGATCGCCTCGACGTAACCGCGCTGGCGCAGATCAAGCGGTGTGTCGAGCAGTAGTTCGCTCATGCCGAGCACACCGGTCATCGGTGTGCGTACTTCATGGCCGAGAGTCGCCAGGAACTGGGTCTTGGCCAGCGAGGCCTGCTTGGCGAGTTCGCGTTCCTGCTGGGCGAACTTCCAGTCGTGGCTGCGCTTGAGGCGACGTCGATAGGCATCGGCCACCCACCACCCCAGCAGCACTGCCAGACCGAGGAAACCCGCGATCGCCGGCCAGGTCTGCCACCACGGTGCGGCCACGGTGAAGGCGATCGTCTGCGCCCTGGACCAGACGTTGTCGGCGGTGCGTGCCGCCACCTGCAGCTGGTACCGGCCGGGCTTGAGCTGCGAGAACACGCGCTCGCCGACCGCACCGACGTCGACCCAGCCGTTGTCATAGCCGGCCAGGCGGAAGCGGTAGGAGTGATTGCGCGCGTCGTTGAACGACAACAGTCGCGCGACGATGCGCAGGTCGCGATCGTCGTGGCGGATTTCGAACGGCCGCGACGGAAAGTACGAGATGCGGCGGTCGCTGCGGCGGGCATCGATGCTCTCGATCACCAGGTGCGGCGCCTGCGTGTTCGGACGCACGGCCGCGGGGTCGAACAGCACCAGGCCCTCCGGGCTGCCGACGAGGATCTTGCCGTCACGACGGCTCGCCACCGGTGCGATATCGAACTCCTGGCTTGGCAGGCCGTCGCGCACGCCGTAGACGCGCACGGTACGTCGCGCCGGATCGACACGGGTGAGGCCGCGCACGCTCGAGATCCAGACGATGCCGGCGGCGTCCACGCTCAGGCCGCCTGCCGCCACCAGTGGCAGCCCATGTTCGGTGCCCATGCGCCATTGCCGTTGCAGCTTCGCGCCGGCCCAGCGATAGGCCTCCAGCTCACCGAGCCGGGCCAGCCATACCTGTCCCTTTGCATCGGTGGCAAAGCCGTGGACGCGGCCCTGGCCGGCGCCGGGAATCGGCTCGAACCGCTGCCTGGCGGCATTCCAGCGCGACATACCTTCGCTGCCTGCCAGCCACAACGCGCCATCCGGGCCAAGACCGGCCTGCTCGACGAAGACGTCCTTGCCCAGGCCGATGTTCTCGCCGGGCACCATCGACGCGCGGATGTGGCCGTCCGGCGTGCGCACCTGCATGACACCGTCCTCGGTGATCAGCCAGATCATGCCGTCGCGGGTCTGCACGAGCTTGCTTTCGCCGGCGGGCGCAGGGTCGTCTTCGTCGTCCACGTTCCAGCGTCTCAGCTTGCGCGTGGCGGGATCGATCCGCGCCACGCCGCCGACATAGCTCACCCAGACCGCGCCCGAGCGATCTTCGAGCACGTGCGACAGGATGTAGCCGTCGCCGACATCGCGCACAACGTGGCTGACGGCGCCGCTGTCGGGATCGAAGCGGTCGAGCACGCCACCGCTGCCGACCAGCCACATCGCGCCGTCGGCAGCCGGGGCGATGCCGCGGACGTGTGCATTGGCGAGCGAGGTGGGGTCGTCGATGCGGCGCGACATCAGCGCGAACTGCCGCCAGTTCGCCGACAGGTACCACAGGCCGTTGCTGCTGCTGGCGAACCAGACACCTCCTTCGCGATCCTGGTATGCGCCCACCCAGCCCGGCCGGACCAGCCCTTGCGCGGTGCCGCTGTAGAGCGGCACGACGCTGAGCCTGCCGTGCTCGTCGCGGCCCAGTCCCTGCGGGATGTCGAACCAGTACATGCCACTGCGATCGCGCAGCAGCACATGCAGGATCGAATCCTTCATGCCTGCGTCCGCCCACGGCGTGGCCGAAACGCGACCGTCGGGATGGCGCACGCCGACACCGCGCGGGGTGCCGATCCAGAGCGTGCCGTCGGATTCGGCGGTGATGCCGTTGACCAGCGGCGAACTCAGCGCGCCCGGCGGCAGGCGCTCGAAGTCACGTCCGGTCCAGCGCGCGACGCCGCCCTTGGTGCCGGCCCACAGGCTGCCATCGGGCGCGACCACGAGCTGGCCGACTTCGGCATCGGGCAGGCTGCGCGGGTCGCCCGGCCGCGGCATGAAGCGCGTGACCTTGCCGTCGCCATCCAAACGATGCAGGCCGCCGAACGAAGTGCCAAACCAGATCGCGCCGTCAGGCGTGGAAGTCACCGCCCACACCGTGTCGCTGCCGATCTGCGGCGTATTGGCGCGGTTGTAGTAGCGGAACTGCTTGCGGTCGGCGTCGAGCATCGCCAGGCCCGCCTGGCTGGTACCGATCCAGACCCGGTTGCGCGCATCGACGTGCACCGCCCACACGAAGTTGTCGCGCAGGCCATGCTCGGCGCGCCAGATGCGGAAGCCGATGCCGTCGTAGCGCGCCAGGCCGTCGCTGGTCGCGATCCACAGGTAACCGTTGTGGTCCTCGGTGATGCCGTTGATGCGGTTCGAGGGCAGGCCGTCGGCGACGGTGATCTGGCGCGGCCTCGGGGTTTCCGGGATGGCGGCATGGGCCGGCCACGGTGTCGCCACTGCCAGCAGCAACCAGATGATGACTCGTGTCCGCATGACCCCTTTCCGGCTTCCTGTCCCCGCCGCTAGGCTGGTCGAAGCGCTGTTGCGGCGCAAGTCCGCGGCTCCGGGGGCGGCGCGCCTGCAACAATCCGTTGCGACCGTCCGCCGATCCATTCACCTGCCTGCGCCTAGAATCGCTGACCTGAGCTCGTTGGCCTGAGCACGCTGACCTGGGCTCGTTGACCTGAGCTCACAGCCCTCGGCTGGCGCCCCTGCGCCGCCTCCTTCAACCGCCGGATGATCCGCCCATGTCGCCCAACCCGAAGTCGCGGACCTGCCTGGTTGTGCTGCATGGCGTCCTGCTTGGCGTCGCGCCCATGGCCATGGCGGCGCCGCCGGAGACATGGTCGCTGGATCCCGTGCATACGCGCGTGTTGTTTGCCGTGGAGCATGCGGGCTTCTCGCATGCGCTCGGCACGGTATCGGGCAGCACCGGCACGCTGGTGTTCGACCGCGACGACTGGACATCGGCGCGCCTGGACGTGCAGGTGCCGTTGCAGCGCCTGGACCTGGGCGATGAAAAGTGGAACAAGGCAGCGCTGGCGAGCAACCTCGTCGACGCCGGGCATCACCCGCAGGCGCATTTCGTTTCCTCCAGGGTCGAGCCGGTCGATGCCGACCATGCCAGGGTATGCGGCGAGTTGAGCCTGCGCGGCGTAACGCGGCCGCTGTGCATGGACGTCACCCTCAACGCCGTCAAGCGCCATCCGCTGCCGCCGTTCCGCCGTACCGCCGGGTTCTCCGCCACCGCCAGCCTCAGCCGCGCCGAGTTCGGCATGACGGCGTGGAAGAACGTGATCGGCGATCAGGTCGAACTGCGCATCGAGGCCGAAGCCCTGCGCGACCGCGGTGCCGGCGAACCGGCCGAAGGCGCCGATGACGCCACGCCTCCGGCCGATGCGGTACCGCCGGACCAGGCGAGCGAGCCGGCAAACGAGTCGGCGACGCCGGAATCCCAGGAACCCAACGCCCCCGCCGCGGAGTCGACGACCCCATGACCCTCAAGAACACCGCCGACCGCTGGGGTGCGATCAGCCAGCTGCTGCATTGGCTGATCGTGCTGCTGATCCTGGGCTTGGGCGTGATCGGCCTGGTGATGGTCGAGCTGCCGAAATCTCCGCGCTATTTCTGGGTCTACGACCTGCACAAGTCGTTCGGGATCACCGTGCTGGCGCTGATGGTGCTGCGGCTGGTCTGGCGCCTGATCGCCGGTGCGCCGCAGGCCATTGCCGGAACGCCGGGCTGGCAGCACCGAATCGCCACCGTCACCCACGGCCTGCTGTACGCGCTGACGTTCGCGGTACCGCTGTCGGGCTGGCTGTACGACTCGGTCAGCGGCCTGCGTCCGATGCGCTGGTTCGGTTTGTTCAAGATGCCCAAGATCGCCGCGCCCAGCCAGGAACTGCAGCCGCTGGTGCGCGACTGGCACGAATGGCTGTTCTGGATCCTGATCGCGCTGGTCGCCGTGCATGCGCTCGCGGCGCTGTACCACCACATGTTCCAGCACGACGCCACGCTGTCGCGCATGCTGCCCGGCCGACGCCGCGCCCCCTCCCCCGCTCCGGAGATTCATTGATGTCGATCTTGTCGATCAAACGCCTCACCCTGGCGGCCGCAACGGCCGCCGCGGTACTGGTCGCTGCGCCGTCGTTCGCGGCTGATTACCTGCAGGCCGCCGGCTCCAGCCTGACATTCGCCAGCAAGTACGAAGGCGAAGTCTTCACGGGCCGCTTCACCGGCTTCGTCACCAGCTTCAGCTTCGACCCGCAACAACTGGCCGCGGCCAAGCTCGACGTGACCATCCCGCTGGCGTCCGCGTCGACGGCCAACAGCGATCGCGACGACGCGCTCAAGGGCAATGATTTCTTCGCCTCCGGCAAGTTCCCGCAAGCGCGCTACACGGCGACGAAATTCCGCAGCCTCGGCGGCAACCAGTACGCGGCCGATGGCACGTTGAGCCTGCGTGGCGTCAGCAAGCCGGTGGTGCTCACCTTCACCTGGACGCCGGGCGCGAAGCCGGTGCTGACCGGCAAGGCCACGATCAAGCGTCTCGATTTTGGCGTCGGTGGCGGCGACTGGGCCGATACGGCCATGATCCCGAACGAAGTGGCCGTGAGCACCAAGGTCGTGTTCGCGCCGAAGTAACCAGGCGCGTGAAGAGCCGGCTTGCCGGCTCGATCAACCGGCCAGGAAGGCGCGCAGGCGGTCGAGGTCGAACGGCCAGTCCAGTTCGATGCCGCGGCCTTCGTCACGCAGCACCGGCACGCGCACGCCATAGCGCTGCTCGAGGCCGTCGTCGGCGTCGATGAACACACTCTCGAACTCGGGCGCACGCGCCACCGCGAGCACTTCCAGCGCCAGGTCGCACAGATGGCAGTCATCGCGCTGGAACAGCGTCAACGCCGGTGCGGCGGCAGGTATGGAGTCATGCAGGGAATGGGGCATCCAATCGCTCACGGTTCCGGGCATCGGCAGTGCGGCAGGGTATGGCGGGGCGAGCCCACCGGGGCGCGTAGAATAGCCTGATTGCAAACGCGCATCCCGTCTGCACCGTCATCCCGCCAGCGCTCCCCCCGCGCCGCCCGCCTTTCCGGAGTAGTCACACGTGGCCGTCAGCAGTTTCGACTTGTTCAAGATCGGCATCGGTCCGAGTTCGTCCCATACCGTCGGTCCGATGCGCGCCGCCGCACGCTTCGTCCAGCGCTGGCTGGTCGAAGGTGGCAATGGCGACGGCGGCGACCTGCTCCGCACCGCGCGCATCCGCGCCGAGGTGTTCGGCTCGCTGGCGTTGACCGGCCGTGGCCATGGCACCGACAAGGCGGTGCTGATGGGCCTGGAAGGCCACCTGCCCAACAAGATCGACCCGGACACGATCCCGCCGGCGCTGGAGCGGATCCGCAACAGCAAGCGCATCCACTTGCACGGCCAGCACGAGATCGGGTTCGACGAGAAGCACGATCTCATCATGAACAAGCGCCAGAAGCTGCCCTTCCACACCAACGGCATGCGCTTCACCGCGTTCGACGCCGACGGCAACGTGATCGCCACGCGCGACTACTACTCCGTCGGCGGCGGCTTCGTGGTCAACCAGGACGAGGCCGCCGAGGACCGCATCGTCGCCGACGAGACCGAACAGCCCTACCCGTTCCGCTCCGGTGACGAACTGCTCGCGCAGGCGCGCGACAGCGGCCTCAGCATCGCCCAGATGATGTACGCCAACGAACAGGTGTGGCGCACGCCGGAAGAGATCGACGCCGGCTTCGATGACATCTGGGAGGCGATGCAGGCCTGCGTCAGTCGCGGCATCCGCGCCCACGGAACGCTGCCGGGCGGCCTGCACGTGTCGCGTCGCGCACCGATGCTGCATGCGGAGCTGACCTCGCGCCCGGAAGCGGCGATGCGCGACCCGCTGACGACGCTCGACTGGGTCAATCTGTATGCGCTGGCGGTCAACGAAGAGAATGCCGCCGGCGGCCGCGTCGTCACCGCGCCGACCAATGGCGCTGCCGGCATCATCCCCTCGGTGCTGCACTACTACGACCGCTTCTGCCCAGGATCGAACATCCAGGGCGTGCGCACGTTCCTGCTCACCGCGGCCGCGGTCGGCATCCTCTACAAGGAAAACGCCAGCATCTCCGGCGCCGAGGTAGGCTGCCAGGGCGAAGTCGGCGTGGCCTGCTCGATGGCCGCGGCGGGCCTGACGGCGGCGATCGGTGGCAGTTCCAGCCAGATCGAGAACGCCGCCGAGATCGGCATGGAACACAACCTCGGCCTGACCTGCGACCCGATCGGCGGCCTCGTCCAGATCCCGTGCATCGAGCGCAACGCGATGGGCGCGGTGAAGGCGATCAACGCCAGCCGCATGGCGATGCGCGGCGATGGCAAGCACAAGGTCAGCCTCGACAAGGTCATCAAGACCATGCGCGACACCGGCCGCGACATGCAGGACAAGTACAAGGAAACCTCGCGCGGCGGCCTGGCAGTCAACGTCATCGAGTGCTGAAGCAAGCGAAGTAGCCCGGGTAAGCGAAGCGCACCCGGGTAGGCACGCTCACCGCACCGCACGTCCCTCACACGCCGCCAACACAGCCCTCCTGCCACTGTGGCTACCATCCGCACAGGCCAGCCGGAGTGTTGCCCATGCCAGCCCGCGTCAGTCGTCGCGACTTCCTCAAGTGCAGCGTGGTCGCGGGCATCAGCGTGTACATCGCCGCACCGGGCAGTGCCGCGCTGGCCGCATTGTTCGAACAACAACGCCTGCGACCGATGGCCTGGGACGCGGCCACCGGAAAGATCCGCTACCGCACCGACGCCACCGCCAAGGTCACTGGCGAAAAGGTCTTCAGCTTCGACATGCGTGGCCGCGACCTGCCCGGCTGGCCGGACCGGCAGGCGCACGCGATGCTGCTGCGCGCGACCCATGCCGACCGCGCCTACACCGGCTTCGACCTGTCGATCCTCGGTGATGCGCTGCGGCCTGACCGCGTCGTCACCGCCGCCGACCTGCAACGCGACGGCGTGCAGTTCCCGCAGTTCTACGGCGAAGACATGCTGCTGCCAGAGGGCAAGACGCCGGCCTATCTCGGCCACGCTGTCGCGCTGCTCGTCTGGAGCGACTTTGCCCGCTTCCGTGCCGGCAAGACCGCACTCAAGTTCCGCGACGACGTGGTTCGATACGGCGCGGTCACCGGCCCGCTCGAGCGCGACCCGTGGGCAGCGTTCCGCTACGTCCGCGTCGGCGGCGCGACCGCGTTCGAGGACGATGCCTATTCCAGCCTGAAGGACACGCCGCTGTTCCCCACGGCGTACAGCAAGAAGCGTCCGCAATGGCCGCAGGCGAATCCGAAGGGAGGGCTCGACGCGCAGGGCGCGGCTCACGCCGCCGCCATCGCCGCGGCACTGGACGCACCCGCCGACAACCAGCTCGTGCTGGAGCGCGAGTATTTTTCCCAGTCGATCGACACCGCGGCATTCGAGCTCGACAACGGCAACGCATGGTTCGACGCCGCCAGCGCCACCCTGCATCTGGTCGTGGCCACGCAGTCGCCGCAGGAAATCGCCGAGGAAGGACCGCGCATGCTTGCGGCCAGCGGCCTGAACGTGAAGCACCTGGTACTGCATCCCTGCTACACCGTGGGCTACGGCTCAAAGGACCACAACCCGTTCCCGTTCTACGCGCTGATGGCCGGTCTCTACGGCGATGGCCGGCCGGTGCGGCTGGCCAACGACCGTTACGAGCAGTTCCAGGCCAGCCTGAAGCGGCACAGCTTCCGCATCCGCTATCGCATCGCCGTCGACCGCAAGACCGGCAGGTTCGAAGTCTTCCAGGGCGACATGGTCGGCGATGGCGGTGGGCGCCAGAACTTCTCGCCGTCGGTCTGCCTGGTGGCGGCGACGGCGGCGCAATCGATCTATTACTTCCCGCGGAGCGACCTGGCCAGCACCGTGATCGCCTCGCGCGCGCTCGACGCCGGTTCTGCACGCGGTTACGGCACGCTGCAGAGCATGGGCGCGACCGAGATGCTGGTCGACGAAGTGGCGGCCGAGCTCAGGCTCGACCCGATCGAGCTGCGCCAGCGCAATGTCTTCACCACCGGCATGAAGAACACACAGGGCGCGATCCCGGGCGGCGCACAGCGCGCCGATGAAGTGCTGGCCCGCTGCCGCGCCCATCCCCTCTGGCGCGATCGCGACAAGCGCAAGCAGTCATACGAAGCCGCGCATCCGGGCAAACGCCACGGCACCGGCTTCGGTTGCGTGCAGAAGGATTTCGGCACCGGCGCCGAGGCGGCTTTCGTCGAAGTGTCGCTGTCGCCCGACGGCCGCCTGCTGCTGCGCCACATTGGCGTCGACATGGGCACCGGCATGGCCACGAGCCAGTCGGCGCTGTGCATTCCGTGGCTGGGCAAACCGGCCGACGAGGTGCGTACTGGCGAGACGCAATGGCCGGAGCTGCCGATGATCGCCACGGGTGACCCGTGGCTGATGCAGCAGGCCGAGCAGGACCGCAACGTCGGCAATCCGCGCTGGACACCGAACCTGGTCAGCCCGAGCAGCGCCAGCAATTCGGCGTACTTCTTTGGTCACGCCACGCGCGAAGCGGCGCGGTTGCTGTTCGCGCAGGGCCTATGGCCGGCGGCCAGAGCGATCTGGGCCGAGGGCTTCGGTGGCGGCCAGCTGGCGCCGCTGTCGGTCCGCCGCGAAGACGCGCACTGGATCGACGGCAAGCTCACCGCTGGCGGCCTGCGTGGCCTGCCGCTGCAGCAGATCGTGGCCAAGGCCTACGAACTCGGCCTGGCCACCGGCGCGATCGTGCACACGTTCAACCGCTGGCAGTGGGCGGAAGCCGAGTTCCCGCTCGATGGCGACGACGCGCGGCTGCCGCTGGATGCAATCGCGTTGCGCTGGGGCGCCGATGGCAGCGTCGGCAAGGGCACCCCCACCGCGAACGGCTATCGCATGATCGAACGGACCCGCGCGCACTACCCGCCGACCCAGCGCAACAACGCCGGTGTCGTCTACTACAGCGCCATCGGCACGATCGCCGAAGTCGCGGTCGACACGGCCAGCGGCAAGGTCGAACTGCTCAACCATCATTCGGTGCTGGAGTGCGGCAACCCGATCGTCCCGCAGTTGGTATCGGGGCAGCTGCAGGGTGGCCTGGCGATGGGCATTGGCCATGCCCTGCACGAGTACCTGCCGTTGTATGAAGACGGGCCCGGCAACGGCACCTGGAATTTCAACCGCTACACGTTGCCACGCGCCGCCGATGTCGCGGTGTGGCAGCAGACCAGCGAAGTACTGCCGGCGCTTTCCGCCAGCGATCCGCCCAAGGGCATGGCCGAGGTGGTGATGATCGCGGTAGTGCCGGCGATCGTGAATGCGATCGCCCACGCCACCGGGTTGCGCTTCCGGGAGCTTCCGGTGACGGCGGAGAAGGTTCGCGCCGCACTGAACGCTGGGCAGGTGCAGGAGCAGACCGCATGAGCACGATGCCCGCCAAGCTCCGGCCCCTGTCGCTGCAGATCAACGGCGTCGCGCACGGGCCGATCGACGTGCCCGAGGACATGATGCTGGTCGATGTCCTGCACGAATACCTCGGGCTCACCGGCACGCGCTTCGGCTGCGGCCAGGGCGTGTGCCGGGCGTGCACGGTCATCGTCGACGATGACCGCGGCCCGCGCGAAGTGCGCAGCTGCATCACCGGTGCGCACTACTTCGACGGCAAGCGCATCCGCACCGTCGAAGGCCACGCCAGGCGCGACGAGGCCGGCCGGATCGTCGAACTGTCACCGGTGCAGCAAGCCTTCCTCGATCACTTCAGCTTCCAGTGCGGCTATTGCACGCCGGGCTTCGTCAATGCCACGACGGTGCTGCTGGAGCGCCTGCGCAAGTCGCCGATCAGCAACGACCAGGTCGAGGACACGATCACCGAAGCGTTGAATCCGCACCTGTGCCGCTGCACCGGCTACGTGCGCTACTACCAGGCAGTGAAGGCGCTGGTGCTGAACACGCCCGGGCTGGTCAAGGCCGGCAAGGAGCGTGCGCCGTGACCCGCGTCGGCCGGCCCCGCATGAGTTGGAGGCGGCTGCTCGCCTGGCTGCTGCTGATAATCGTGGTGGTGCTGCTGATTGGCTGGCTCTCGCGATGGTGGTCCAACCGCGGCCCGCTGCAGAAGGTGCAGGCCACGGCCGGGCAGATCGAGCGCGGCCGCTACCTCGCCGATGCCGCCGACTGCGCCGGCTGTCACACCGCCCACGGCGGTGCCCCGCTGGCGGGCGGCGTGCCGCTGCATTCGCCATTCGGCACGATCCACGGCACCAACATCACACCGGACGGCGAGCATGGGATCGGCCGCTACACCGCCGACGATTTCTTCCACGCCATTACCCGCGGCGAAGCACGCGACGGCCACCAGCTGTATCCGGCAATGCCCTATGTGTCGTACCGGACCATCAGCCGCTCCGACAGCGATGCGATCTATGCATTCGTGATGAACCAGCCCGCGGTCGCCGTCGCCAACCGCAGGAACGGCGTGCGCTTCCCCGCCAACATCCGCGCCGCGTTGCATGGCTGGAACCTGCTGTTCGCGCATCCCGAAGTGCGCTCCGCTTCGCAGGGCACGAGTGCGCAATGGAAACGCGGCCACTACCTGGTGGAGACGCTGGGCCACTGCGGTGAATGCCACAGCCCGCGCGGCATGCTCGGCCAGATCGACCGCAAGCACCCGCTGTCCGGCAACAGCAAGCTCGGCCGTTTCGCCGCACCCGACATCACGCCACAAGGCCTGGCCGCGCGCGGCTGGGACGCGGCATCGCTGCAGCAGTACCTGGCGACCGGCGTCAGCACGCAAGCGGTAGCGTCGGACGAGATGCTGCGTGTGGTCGACTTGTCGACCAGCCGCCTGCATCGCGATGACGTGGGCGCGATCGCGGTGTACCTGCTCGGCGATGCGCCGCTACCGCCGAAGGTCGCTGCGGCAGCTGCGAAGACGACAGCAGGGCCGGGCCAGCGCCACTACCTGGACCTGTGCTCCGGCTGCCATGGCCGCGATGGCGAGGGCGTGCCCAACGTCGCGGTAAGCCTGCGGCGCAACACCGCGGTGCACGACAGCGATCCGCACAACCTGATCGTCGCGATCCTCGACGGCCTGCCCGAGCATGACTTCCCCGGGCTCGCGCGCATGCAGGACATGCCGGGATTCGGCGACGACCTCGACGATGCGCAGGTCGCCGCGCTCGCCACCTGGTTGCGGCAGCGACATGGCGGCCCGGCGGACGCGGTCGATGCGGCGGCGGTTGCGAAGCTGCGCAAGTAAGCGAAGCCGGCATCCCTTCGCTGTCCCCGGTTCGACGAGGGAGCCCGCGTTGCAGTGCGTGCGCTGTCCAGCCGCCGTGTCTCCTGACCTCTGACGTTGTCCATAAGACATTTGTTAAGTCTGTGACTAGCCTGCGCTACTGGGCGTGACACTTTCGTCCGTTCGTCGCTTCGATCCCAGCCCCAAACCAAATTGTGCGCAAACGCACATTTCGAGTTGACCTGAACTGACAACGTTGTCACCAGACGCACGGCCATGGCAGGCCGTCGACCTTCCCCGGAGGCGAGCGTGTTGGATCAACAACGGTTGGATCAGCACGGCCACTGCGCTTCCCACGCACGCGGGCATCGCCGCGTCGCCGCACCACTTCTGCAAGGAAATAGGAGCCGGCCCGGATGGGCCGGCACGTGTGGTGGTCCATCTCGTTGGGAGGGAAACTCGTGAGATATGCACCTAGGGAAGTCGCAAGACCAGTCACTGCTTTGCTGTCGGGCCTGCTGGCCATCGCTGCCTTGCCCACGGCCCACGCCGCGTCCTGCGCGGCGATTCCGGCCTGGACCGCATCGACGATCTACAACCCGGGCGACAAGC
Organism: Lysobacter sp.; assembly: GCA_036524935.1. Classification (GTDB taxonomy): domain Bacteria; phylum Pseudomonadota; class Gammaproteobacteria; order Xanthomonadales; family Xanthomonadaceae; genus Lysobacter_J. The sequence continues at coordinate 29,934 of DATDBK010000236.1, forward strand.
TCGTCTATCAGAACCACCTCTACCAGGCCAACATCCAGATCTGGAATGCGCCGCCCACCCATTGTCCGACCTGCGGCTGGTACACCGACCTGGGAACCTGCGACACCGGTGGAACCAACCAGCCGCCCAGCGCCAGCCTGACCGCCCCGGCCAATGGCGGCAGCTACAGCGTCGGCAGCAGCATCGCCGTCACTGCCAATGCCAGCGACAGCGACGGCACCGTCAGCAAGGTCGAGTTCTTCCGCGGCACCACATCGCTCGGCGTCGACACCAGTGCGCCGTATGCGGTGACCTGGGCCAACGCCACTGCCGGCACGCACGCGTTCAAGGCCGTCGCCACCGATAACCAGGGCGCCAGCACGACCTCGGCCACCAGCACGATCACCGTCACCGGCACGCCACCGGTCGATACCACGCCGCCCAGCGTGCCGACCGGGCTAGCCGCCGGCGCACTGTCGTCGAGCAGCATCGGCCTGAGCTGGAACGCCTCCACCGACAACACCGGTGGCGCCGGTGTGGCCGGCTACGACGTCTACCGAAACGGCAGCCTGGTCGCGTCGCCAACCACTACCAGCTATACCAGCAGCGGCCTGGCGGCGAACACGTCCTATTCGTTCACCGTGCGCGCGCGCGACAACGCCAGTCCCGCCAACGCATCGGCACAAAGTGGCGCGGTCAGCGCGACCACGCTCAACGGCGGTGGCGGCGGCAACAAGCGCGTGATCGGCTACTTCGTGCAGTGGGGCATCTACGGCCGCAATTACCGGGTCAAGAACATCGACACCAGTGGTTCGGCGGCGAAGATGACCCACATCAACTACGCCTTCGGCAACGTCCGCAACAACCGTTGCGAAGTCGGCGTGACCCAGGCTTCCGATCCCAACACCGGTGTCGGTGGTGATGCCTTCGCCGACTACAGCAAGGCGTTCGGTGCCGGTGAAAGCGTCAGTGGCACGGCCGACACCTGGGATCAGCCGCTTCGTGGCAGCTGGAACCAGCTCAAGCAGCTCAAGGCCAAACACCCGAACCTCAAGGTGCTGATCTCGCTGGGCGGCTGGACGTACTCGCGCAACTTCTCCAGCGCTGCCAGCCCGGCCAACCGCCAGGCGTTCGTTGCCTCCTGCGTGGACGCCTACATCAAGGGCAACCTGCCGGTGACCGACGGCGCCGGCGGCCCGGGTGCGGCAGCCGGCGTGTTCGACGGCATCGACATCGACTGGGAGTACCCCGTCGCCTGCGGCCTGAGCTGCGGCACCGCCGCCGACAACGCCAACTTCACCGCATTGCTGGCCGAGTTCCGCCGCCAGCTCGATGCGGTGCGACCGGGACTGCTGCTGACCATCGCTGCCGGTGCCGGCGTCGACAAGGTGCGCGTCACCGATCCGGCGGCGTACTCGCAGTCGCTGGATTACATCAACGTGATGAGCTACGACTTCCACGGCACGTGGGATCCGCAGACCAACCATCACTCGGCGCTGTTCGACTCGCCCAACGATCCGTCCACGGGCGACCAGAAGTTCTACAACAGCAATGACGCGATCGAGGCTTTCCTGAGCCGCGGCGTGCCGGCATCGAAGCTCAACATCGGCATCGGCTTCTACGGTCGCGGCTGGACCAACGTGCCCAACGTCAACAACGGCCTGTACCAGAGCGGCACCGCGGCGCCGGGCACGTACGAAGCCGGAAACGAGGACTACAAGGTGCTCAAGGACCGTCCCGGCACGATCCATACCGACGCCAATGCGCGCGCCACCTGGAAGTACGACGGCAACACGTTCTGGAGCTACGACACGCCGGCCCTCGTCACCGAGAAGATGGGCTACGTGAAGGCACAGAACCTGGGCGGCGCGTTCTTCTGGGAGTTCAGCGGCGACGATGCACAGGGCACGCTGGTCAACACAATGTCCAACGGCCTGAAGTAACCCTTCTCTCCAGACCCTCCTCGGGTTTGACCCTCAGCGCCGATCCCGTGATCGGCGCTTTTTTTTGCGGTGCGGGGGTTCGTGCGTTCGACCCGGGTGCGCTTCGCTTACCCGGGCTGCGGTGCCGGTTTACAATGTGGCCACCCATGCGCCACACCCCCTTCCACCGCCGAATGAGCCTGCTGGCGCTGGCCGCCATGCTGATGCTCCTGCTCGTGCCCACGGTTGGCCGTCTGCTGGCCGGAGCATCGGGTGGCCGCGATGGCGGCGTGTGGACGCAGATGTGCACCATGGCCGGCCTGAAGCTGGTCAAGGTACCGGCCGGCGACGCCAATCCGCTCGATCCGATCGCTCCCAAGCCCGGCGGCGACCTGCCGATGCAGGATTGCGCCTACTGCCCGGTGCTCAACACCCTCGCCGCGCTCGTGCTGTGCGTGGTGTTCGCGTTTGCCGCGACGACGCGGCAGCCGCAGGCGTCATCGCGACGGACGCCGTTGCCGTGGACGCGCTGGCATCCCTGCGGACTGGGCTCGCGCGGCCCACCGCTCGCACTCTGAAACACAAGACCTCGCCCTTAGCGGCGTTTTCCTGATTCCCGCATGCGGCGATGGCGCCGCGTGCCCATTGTGCTTTGGAGTTTCCATGCCTTCCCCCTTTCGTTCGTCGCCCTTGTGCGCGGCGATTTCGACCGCGCTTGCCTGCGCGCTCCCGTTTGCCGCATTCGCCGATGAAGCTCCGGCCGGCGAGCTCGCATCCGACGCCACGACGCTGGATCGCATCGAGGTCGCTGCCACCGCCAATCCGCTCGACGCCGCGGCCGCCTCCGGCACGCGCCTGCAGCTGACCGTGCAGGAAACCCCGGCTTCGATCACGGTGGTCGACCGCCAGACGATGGACGCCCGCGGCGTCCGCAACACGCAGGAGGCGTTGTTCGGCATTCCAGGCCTGGCGGTGGCCTCGCCTCCGGGAAACGGCAATGCCGTGACCTGGCGCGGCTTCTCCGGCGCGCAGATCGCGCAACTGTTCAACGGCATCGGCGTCCAGTACGACGCAATCGCCGCGCGCCCGGTCGACGGCTGGATCTACGACCGTGTCGAGGCCATCGGCGGGCCGTCGAGCTTCCTCAATGGCGCCGGCGCCGTCGGCGGATCGATCAACTATGTCAGCCGCCTCGCACAGCTGGACAGTGACAGCACCCAGCTGCTCGCAAGCGGCGGTTCGTCCGGAAGCGCCATGCTCGCCGGTGGAATCAACCGCCGAATCGGCGGCGAAGGTGCCCGTGACGCCATCCGCGCCGATGCGGCGTGGTCCCACACCGATGGCTGGGCCGACCGCAACCCGCGCGAGGCGGCAACTCTGGCGTTGTCGTGGCTGGACCAGATCACCGGCAATCTCAGCCACACACTTGCGCTGGAGTACCAGGACGAAGACAGCAAGCGACCTTACTGGGGCACGCCGGCGTATCGCCACGACGGCCGGCTGCGCATCGTCGATGGCACGCGCACCAGCAACTACAACGTCGGCGACGGGCACTACGGCCAGAAGGTGCTGTGGGGGCGCTCACTGCTGGAGTGGCAGCCGTCAGATCGAACCCGGCTGCGCAACACCCTCTACCACTACGACGCGCTGCGCGGTTATCGCAACGTCGAGTCATACCGTCTCACCCCGGACCGGCAGGGCGTGATCCGCTCCGGCGCGTTGTTGCAGCGGCACGACCAGCAACTGTCCGGCGATCGCGTCGAGTGGTCGCATGAGGGCACGCTGGCAAGCCTGCCGACGCAATGGAGCGCGGGCGTCGATGTGAGCTACAACCGGCAGACACGCTTCCCGTTGTCGTTGCCTGGCGTGATCGATACGGTACCGCTGGACGCCGTGACGCCGGGCAGTTTCTTCGATGTCCCGGGCGCGGAGCAGGTGTACCGCCCGGATCGCACCAACCGGTTGCACACGCAGGCGCTGTTCGTCGAGAACCTCACCCGTTTCGGTCAGCAGCTGTCGCTGATGACCGGCCTGCGCCACGACTGGATCGACCTCGACGTCGTCAACCATCGCGCGGTGAGCGCGACCAACCCGGCGCGGTTCCAGCACGACTATGCACCGACGACCGGACGCGTCGCGCTCAACTACGCGTGGACGCCGAAGGTCAGCACGTACGCGCAGATCGCCACGTCGGCCGATCCGCCCGCGGGCATCCTCACCACCGCCAACTTCGCCACCCTGCGCGATTTCGACCTGAGCACCGGCCGGCAGGAGGAAGTCGGTGCCAAGCTCCAGTCCGCCGACGGCCGCAACTACGCCACGGTCGCCGCGTACCGCATCGTCCGCGAGAACCTGGCGATCACCGATCCGGCCAACCCGTCGCAAACGCTGCCGGTGGGCCAGCAGTCGTCCCGCGGCGTCGAGCTCGCCTTCGGCATCAAGCCGCTGCAGGGCCTGTCGATCGAGGGCAACCTGGCCTGGGTCGATGCCACGCTCGATGATTTCTACGAGAGTGTCGGCGGCGCGCCGGTGTCGCGCGCAGGCAATCGTCCGTCGAACACGCCTTCGCGCGTGGCCAACCTGTGGGTGGATTACCTGTTTGCACCGCAATGGACCGCCGGCGTCGACCTGCGTGCGCTGTCGTCGCGTTATGCCGACGCCGCCAGCACGGCGAAGGCGGCCGGTTACGGCGCGCTCGGCGCGCATCTGCGCTGGCAGATCGATCCGGCCACGAGTGTGACCGTGCGCGGACGCAACCTCGGCGACAGGGACTTCATCGCCTACGCGGTCAGCACCGACATGGTGTACCTGGGCGAGCCGCAATCGTGGGAACTGGAGCTGCGCAGGGAGTTCTGAGTTGAAAATGCCCGGGGCGGAATCCCTGCCCCGGGCATGCGGGCGCTGGTTACTTCTTCAGCGCCTTGACCGCGTCCAGGGTTTCCTTGACGTGCTGGTTCGGCTTGAGCTCCGAGTAGGCATGCACGATGGTGCCCTGCTGCGAGATCACGTACGACGTGCGATCCGACCACTCGGGCTTCTGCGCCAGGATCGCGTCGTACTGCTTGGCGATCTTCGCGCCGTTGTCGGCGGCGACCGGGAACTTGCCGCCGCAATGTTCGGTTTCCTTCGAAAACGCAGCCAGCTCACTGGTGTTGCCGGCGGTGATGCCGATCAGGGTCGCGCCCTGCTTCTTGAACTCACCGGCGGCCTCGGAGAACAGGTGCGCTTCGAGGTTGCAGCCCGGGGTATGCGCGGCCGGGAAGAAGTACACGACCACCGGCCCCTTCTTCAGGGCATCGGCCAGCTTGAACGTGAAGGGCTCGCCGGCAAGGTAGGCCGGTGCGCTGAAATCGGGCGCCTTGGCGCCTTCCTTGAGCGCGGCGAAGGACGGTGCGGCGAATGCGACGGCGGCGATGAAGCCGGCGGCGGACAGCTTGAGCAGTGAGTTCATGGCGGCGTCCGGTTGGCGGGTGCGCCATACGATACGACCGCGCGGGTCAAAAAGGGTGGGGCCCGCGTAGCCCGGGTAAGCGCCGCGCACCCGGGGTTCATGGCCGAGAGGTCCCGAGTGCGCTTCTCTTGCCCGGGCTACCGGCTGGACAACCGCAATGCGTCATCGAGCAGTCCCGCCGCCGTGACTTCCGCCCCCGCACCCGGTCCCTGGATCACCAGCGGCTGGTTGCAGTAGCGGTCCGACCAGATCGCCACGCGATTGTCGGTGCCGGCGCCGCCGGCGAGCGGATGATCGGCCGGAAGCGACTCGAGGCCGACGCGGGCGATGCCATCCTGCAGCCGCGCGATGAAGCGAAGCTTCTCGTGGCGCTTGTACGCGCTGGCATAGCGATCGCGCAGCGGTGCGTCGAGCGCCGGCAAGGCGGCATCGAGTGCGTCTTTCGACAGGATCGCCAGTTCCGGCGGTACCAGCGAGGTGACCTCCACATCGCCCGCATCGAGTTCGACGCCTGCACTGCGAGCGAGGATCAGCAGCTTGCGGCGCACGTCTTCGCCCGACAGGTCGTCGCGCGGGTCCGGCTCGGTGTAGCCGGCATCACGCGCCTGCCGCACCAGCGCCGAGAATGGCCGCATGCCGTCGTAGTGATTGAACAGCCACGCCAGCGAACCTGACAGTACGCCTGCGATGGCGTGGATGCGATCGCCACCTGCCTGCAGCTCGCGCAGCGAGCGCAGCAGCGGAAGTCCGGCACCAACGGTGGCGCTGTCGCCGTAGCCGGCATTGCCGATCGCGGCGGCGGTGCGGATCGAACGCCAGCGCGACAGCGACGTGCCCTGCCCGATCTTGCAGGCGGTGACGACGTGGATGCCCTGCTGCAACCAGTGTGCGTGACGCTCGGCCACGACCTCGCTTGCGGTCGCATCGATCACGATTCTCGCGCCATCGCCCTTGAGTGCGGCTTCGATCGTCTCCAGCGAGCTGCGCTGCGGCGCCAGTGCGAGTCGCTGTGCCGCTTCCGCCGGTGCGAGACCGGAACGGTCGCTGGCTGATTGCCGCGAGTTGGCAACGTGGACCAGCTGCATGCGCTGGCCGAGGTGGTTGCCCTGCCATGCGCCCAGGCGCGCCAGCACCGCGCTGCCGACCGTGCCGGTCCCGAGCAGCGCCACGCGTGCCGGTGCGTGGCGCGGTTGCGCGACGACGGCGCGGGCGACGTCGAGCGCGGCGGCGCTCATCGTTTGGCGCGCTCGGCGGTGGCGACCGCCACCTCTGCACGCGCAAGCGCGGCTTCGATGTCGGCGACCAGGTCGTCAGCATGCTCGATACCCACCGACAGACGCAGCAGGCCGTCACCGATGCCGGCGGCAGCGCGCGCTTCGGCCGACATCGCCGCATGCGTCATCGTCGCCGGGTGCGCGATCAGGCTTTCGACGCCACCCAGCGACTCGGCCAGGGTGAAGCATTCCAGCCCGTCGACGAACGCCCGGACCGCCTCCTCTCCACCCACGAGTTCGACGCTCAGCATCGCGCCGAAGCCGAGCTGCTGGCGCGCCGCGAGGGCATGGCCCGGATGCGACTCCAGGCCCGGATAGTGGACGGTGCGCACTGCCGGGTGACCGTCGAGCAATGCCACGACTGCTTCGGTGTTCTCCTGGTGCACGCGCAGGCGAGCATCCAGCGTGCGCAGGCCGCGCAGGGTCAGGAAGCTGTCGAACGGCGAGCCGGTCAGGCCCAGTGCGTTCGCCCACCACACCAGTTGCTGGTGCTGCCCGGCATCGCGAGCGACCACCGCACCGCCGACGACATCGCTGTGGCCATTGATGTACTTGGTGGTGGAATGGAGGACGAAATCGGCGCCGAATGCCAGCGGCTGCTGCAGCGCCGGCGAGAGGAAGGTGTTGTCGACCACGGTCAGCGCGCCCTTGGCCTGCGCGGCCTCGATCACGAAGCGCAGATCGGTGATGCGCAGCAGCGGGTTGGACGGCGTCTCGATCCACACCACGGTCGGGTCGGTTGCCAGCGCATCGGTCAGCGAACGCGGGTCGGTGAGGTCGGCGGTGATCAGCTCGAACGCGCCCTTCGCGGCCAGCGCATTGAACAGCCGCCAGCTGCCGCCGTAGCCGTCATGCGGCACCACCAGGCGATCGCCGGGCTTGAGCAGCGCATGCAACAGCAGCGTGATCGCGCCCATGCCGGTGGCGGTGACCACACCGCCGGCGCCGCCCTCGAGTTCGGTCAGCGCGTCGGCGAGCAGGTCGCGGGTCGGGTTGCCGCTGCGGGTGTAGTCGTACTGACGCTTCTCGTTGAAGCCGGCGAAGCTGAAGTTCGACGACAGCACGATCGGCGGAGTGACCGCGCCGAACGCCGGATCTCGGTCGATGCCGGCACGGACGGCAGCGGTACAGCGGTTGCGAGTGCTCATGCCAGCACCTCCGCGCGTGCATCGACGCAGTCTTCGAGCGCTTCGCGCAGGACCGTGGCGACGTCGACCTCTTCCTTGAGGAAGGCATCGTGGCCGTACAGCGAGCGCAGCACGCGCAGGCGGGTTTCGCCGCGCAGGCGCTCGACCAGGTCGTAGGCGTCCGACAGCGGCACGATACGGTCCTCGGCGACGGCAATGACGGTCACCGGCAGACTGATCGCACCGGGATCGACGGCCTGCAGGTCGATCGACTCCGAAAGGCGCAGATAGGCCGTCGACGAGGTGCGCTCAACGTAGGTCGCGCCGCAATGGTCGAGGTAGTCCTCGGCGCCGACGCGCACGCGGCCGTCGCTGACCTGGGCGGCGTCGAAGCGCGCGGCGAATTCCTCGGGGGTGCGATAGCTGAGGATCGCCAGCTGGCGGGCCAGTGCCAGGCCGTGGGTTTCATCGCACTGCAGCGCGCCCAGTGCGACCGCTCGGCGCTGCAAGGCGCGCCAGGCGCTGGCGTAGGGATGGGCGCGGTGGACGCCGCTGATCGCGACCAGCTGCTGCAGGCGTTCACCGTGGCGCGCTGCGAACTGCAGGCCGACCATCGCGCCATAGGAACAGCCGACGAAGGCCTGCAGGCGATCGATGTCGAGCACGTCGAGGAGCTGCGCGATCGCGTCGGCCTGGTCGGCCGGATCGATCGGTGCATCGAGGTTGCCGTCCGCACCGAGCCAGTCGAATGCGACGACGCAGTACTGGCGCGGATCGAGCGTGCGGCCCTCGCCGACCTGGCCCTGCCACCAGCCCGCCTCCGCGAAGGCGCGGCTGGCACTGACATGGCGGTGCGCGGAAATGCCGCCGGCAACGAACACCGCCGGCAACGCGCGATCACCGAGGACTTCGTAGCGGATGCTCAGCCGCTGGCGGCCGGCGTGGCGCAGCTGCAGTTCGATCGTGCACTCGCCACGCTCGGCGCTAACCGCCGGAACCGTGGCGCCTTTGACCCACGCAGCGGCATGGGTGATGGCATCCAGCGTCGCCGCGGTGTCGTGGTCGTGGGTTGTGGCGGGGGCGTTGGCAAGACTCATGGCGGGCATCCGAAGTGACGGGGCCATCGAGCCTGCGAGTCGCGGTGCACCCGGCCATCGATCGGCAGGGCGCACACACAACCATCTTCCGACCGGCGCGGGCGCCTGTCGCAGGAATTGGCACCTTCACCTCGCTGCCCTTGCCGTGGATCTGGCGTGGGAGCTGCGGGTTGGGTTGCCCCGGCTTCAAAGGGCCTGTCCCTCTGCCGGTCTCGATGGATGACCGCAGTCTGCCAGCGCCCGCCGGCGCCTGTCAATCGCTCTATCCGCATATAGCGATTTATTATTTCGGTCACGTCTTTGGGCCACATTGTTAAGGCCACGCGAATACACTTCGCACATGACCCAACGCTTTCTTCCCCCCGTCGCCATCGCGACATTGCTGGCGACGCTGCTGGGCGCCTGCACCACCACTTCGCCCGTCTCCGCCCCGTCGGCGGCAGCGTCCGTGACGCCGTCCGATGCACCGTCGGTGCGGAACGTCCCCGAGCGCTACGTCTCGGCCGAAAGCCCGCAGGACGAGCTGGACTCGCTCGCCACCTGGACCAGCGAGGACGGCCGCACCCTGCTGATCGCCTCGGCCAAATCGAGCCACCGCCTGGTGGTGTTCGATGCCGACACCGGCAAGCGCCTGCGCGAGTTCGGCGGCGAGGGCAAGGCACTGGGCGAGTTCAACCGCCCCAATGGCGTCGCCGTCTACGGCGACTATCTGTTCGTGGTCGAGCGCGACAACCACCGCGTCCAGGTCTTCACCCTGCCCGATCTGAAGCCACTGGGCAGCTTCGGCGACAAGGAGCTGCGCAGCCCGTACGGACTGTGGCTGACCGAGACTGAGCCGGGCGAGCTCGAGGTGTACGTCACCGACAGCTTCATGTACGGCAAGAAGTTCGACGAAGTGCCGCCGCTGTCCGAGCTCGACCAGCGCGTGCGCCGCTATCGCGTGCAGTTCGACCAGAACGGCCGTCTGCGCAGCAGCTACGGTGGTTCGTTCGGCGACACCAGCGAGGCCGGCGGCCTGCGCATGGTCGAATCGATCGCGGGCGACCCGGGCAACGACCGCCTGCTGGTCGCCGACGAAGACCGTCGCCACGAATCGACGCTGCGCGAGTACAGCTTCAGCGGGAAGTACTCCGGCCGCAGCTTGCCCCAGGACAGTTTCGCCGCGGAAGCCGAAGGCGTGGCGCTGTGGACGTGCAGCAACGGTGGCGGCTACTGGATCGCCGTCGACCAGCTGGCGCCGCTGACCGTGTTCCACCTGTTCGACCGCGCCACGCTTGCACCGCGCGGCAGTTTCGAAGGCGACGTCACCGCCCATACCGACGGTGTCGCCCTGCATGCCGCGTCCACCGCGGCGTTCCCCAACGGCGCGCTGTTCGCCGTGCATGACGACAAGTCGGTGTCGGCATTCGACCTGGCCGAGGTCGTGCGCGTGCTGGGCCTGTCGGCGGACTGCGTGCGCTAGCGCCATGGCAGGCACGCGCCGCCTTGCAATAGCGGTGATGCTCGGCAGCACGGCGATGCTGCTGGCATTCGCCGCGGGCGCGGCCAAGGTTTACCGCTGGACCGACGGCAGCGGCATCACCCACTACGGCGACCACGTCCCCGACGCGCCGCCGACGCAGGTCCGCGCGATCCCGGTGTACAGCGAGCCGAGCGCGATCGCGCAGCTGCGCATCGAGAACGACGGCGACCGCTATCTAGCGTTCGCCGACAACCGCTTGTCGGGACCGATCGAAGTGCAGCTGGAATTCAGCCGAAGCGACAACGTCATCGGCCGCCCGCTGCTGCCGGCGCGGGCCACCGTCGGCGCGCGCGGCAGCGCCCTGGTGGCGGTGCTGCAATCGGATGATCCGGAGCGCGGCTTCGATTTCGAGCTGCAGATGGAAAGCCTGCCCGGCGACCCGGGCGCGCGCCCGCGCAACGTCGACTACCTGCTGCCCCTGCAGCAGGCGACGTTCCGCATCGACCAGGGCTACGGCGGCCATTTCAGCCACAACGATGGCCAGAGCCGCTACGCGGTCGACTTCGCGGCTGCGATCGGCACTCCCGTTTTGGCCGCGCGCGACGGCGTGGTGATGCAGGTCGAGTCGGACTTCGACAAGGCCGGCCTCAACCGCGAGAAGTACGGCGGCCGCGCCAACTTCGTCCGCATCCTCCACGACGACGGCAGCATGACCCTGTACGGCCACCTCAAGGCCGACGACGGGGTACTGGTCCGGGTCGGCCAGCGGGTCCGCGCCGGCCAGCAGATCGGCCTGTCCGGCAATACCGGCTTCACCACCGGCCCGCACCTGCACTTTGCGGTGCAGGTGAACCGGGGCATGCGCCTGGAGTCGATTCCGTTCAGGATGCTCGGCCCGGCCGGGCCGCTGCGGATCACCGGCGGCTGAGGCGGCCGCCGCCGCGCGTGCCGGCCGCGTAGACGGGCCGCGTTATAATCGGCACCCTCTCCCGCTTCCCGATTCGCGGACCGGTCGCCCGACCCGCCCGCCGCCGCCATGTCCGACGTTTCCCTCGAAGCCGCCCGCCGCCGCACGTTTGCGATCATTTCGCACCCCGACGCGGGCAAGACCACGCTGACCGAAAAGCTGCTGCTGTTCGGCGGTGCCATCCAGATGGCCGGCTCGGTCAAGGGCCGCAAGGCCGCGCGCCATGCCACCTCGGACTGGATGGCGCTGGAAAAGGAGCGCGGCATCTCGGTGACCAGCTCGGTGATGCAGTTCCCGTACGAAGACTGCATCGTCAACCTGCTCGACACCCCGGGCCACGCCGACTTCGGCGAGGACACATACCGCGTGCTGACCGCGGTCGACTCGGCGCTGATGGTGATCGACGTCGCCAAGGGCGTCGAGGAACGCACGATCAAGCTGATGGAGGTGTGCCGCCTGCGCGACACGCCGATCATGACCTTCATCAACAAGCTCGACCGCGAGGGCAAGAATCCGATCGACCTGCTCGATGAAGTCGAGTCGGTGCTGGGCATCCAGTGCGCGCCGATCACCTGGCCGATCGGCATGGGCCAGCGCCTCAAGGGCGTCGTCCACCTGGTCACCGGCGAGGTGCACCTGTACGAACAAGGCCGCAACTTCACCCGCCAGGACTCGACCATCTTCGCCTCGATCGATGACCCGGCGCTGGCCGAGCGCATCGGCGAGAACATGCTCAAGGAGCTGCGCGACGAGCTGGAGCTGGTCGAAGGCGCCTCGCATCCGTTCGATCCGGCCAGGTACCTGTCTGGCGAACAGACCCCGGTGTTCTTCGGTTCGGCGGTCAACAACTTCGGTGTGCAGCTGCTGCTGGATTTCTTCATCGAGCACGCGCCGTCGCCGCGCCCGCGCGGCACCACCACCCGCGAAGTCGGCGCCTACGAGCCCAAGCTGACCGGCTTCGTGTTCAAGATCCAGGCCAACATGGATCCGCAGCACCGCGACCGCGTGGCGTTCATGCGCGTCTGCTCGGGGTCGTTCTCGGCCGGCATGAAGGCGTTCCACGTCCGCACCGGCAAGGAGGTCAAGCTCGCCAACGCGCTGACCTTCATGGCCTCCGACCGCGAGATAGCGGAGAGCGCCTGGCCGGGGGACGTCATCGGCATCCACAACCACGGCACCATCTCCATCGGCGACACCTTCACCGAGGGAGAGGCGCTGGGCTTCACCGGCATTCCCAACTTCGCCCCGGAACTGTTCCGGCGGGCGCGCCTGCGCGACCCGCTCAAGCTCAAGCAGTTGCAGAAGGGCCTGGCGCAGTTGTCGGAGGAAGGCGCCACCCAGTTCTTCCGCCCGCTCATGAGCAACGACCTCATCCTCGGCGCGGTCGGCGTGCTGCAGTTCGACGTGGTCGCCTACCGCCTGAAGGACGAGTACGGCGTCGATGCCAGCTTCGAGCAGGTCAACGTCTCCACGGCGCGCTGGATCCGCTGCGACAACGACAAGAAGCTGGAAGAGTTCCGCGACAAGAACGCGATGAACCTGGCCGTCGATGCCGCTGGCCAGCTGGTTTACCTGGCGCCGACGCGGGTCAACCTGCAGCTCGCCCAGGAGCGCGCACCCGACGTGACGTTCCTCGCCACGCGCGAGCACGCACACGCCACGACCATCGACTGAGGTCGCGCGGTGCCGGCCTGGGCAGCGTGGTTACTGGCGTTCAACGCGGTGACCGTGCTCGTCTACGGCTACGACAAGGCGATTGCCGGCGGTCGCCGCCGGCGCGTACCCGAACGCACCCTGCTCGGCCTCGCCCTGTGCGGCGGCACCCCCGGCGCGCTGCTCGCGATGTGGGCGTTCCGCCACAAGACCGCCAAGCGCAGCTTTCGAAATGCATTCGCGCTGGTGGTTGCGGTGCAGGTCATCGCAGCAATCGCACTCGTGACCCTCACCTGACAGACGTCATCCCGGCGAACGCCGGGACCCATCTTGACCCTGGTCCGTCATTCCCACGAAAGCAACGGCAAAATGGGTCCCGGCGTTCGCCGGGATGACGGAAGGTCTGTTCGACGGGATTACGGAAGGTCTGTTCGACGGGATTACGGAAGGTCTGTTCGACGGGATTACGGAACGTCTATTTCCGCGCCGGCAGATTGCCCACCCACGCCGGCGTCGGCTGGTCCAGGTCGAAGTACTCGAAGATCAGATGGATGCGATCGCTCGCGCCATTGTTCTCGACCGCATGCACGGCCATGTTGCTGACCTCCACCGCCTCGCCTTCCGCGAAGTGGTAGCCCACGCCGTCGATGAAGAACGTCACCTGATCGTTGGTGAGCAACGGCACGTGGATCTTGTGCGGCCATTTCGCCGCGGGGTTGGCATCGCGGTGCGGCTTGATCACGCCGCCGGGTGCCATCCGGGCCAGCATCACCCGCGGGAACTCGGCGCGGGCATAGCCATAGGGCGCCACGGCCTGCGCCATCACCGGCGCGAGCAGTTCGCGCCACTGCGACCAGAGCGGCCGGTCATAGGATTTGCGCCAGTCCTGGAAGTCGCTGACGAAGCGGAAGACGATGTGGCGGGTGCGATCGAGGGCTTCAAAGCGATTGGGCTTGTCGGCGTTCTCCGCATCCCACTGCGCATCGGGGATCGCCAGCACGGCCTCGCGCAGGCGGGCGATGTCGATCTGCCCCAGCGCGCGCATCGAGGTCGTCTTGCGCGGATTGGGCTGGACATCCGACGGTGACACGGCAGGTGAATGCATGGTCAGAACTCGTATCCGAACAGTTCCAGGTCGCGCCGGTAGTAATCGGCAACGCCGTCGATCAGCGCCTGGTCATAGTAGTCCCGGTAACTGCCACGACGCGAACTGTTGACCTGGCCCAGCTGCGCCGACGGGATGCCGATGCGCGCGCAGAGGGCGTCGTACGAGGCCTGCATGTCCTCGACGCGGCCAACTTCGTCAGCAAGCAGCTTGCCGTCGCCATCGGTGACGAAGGTGTGCTGTGGCTGGAACAGGATGTGCTGGCTCGGGCGAGCCTGGAACAGGATGTGGTTCATCACCTGCCGCGGGTTCTTCAGGAACGCGCCGTCGGCACGCGTCATGAAGGCGCAATAGGAGACGAAGCGGTCGAACGGATTTCGCACGAACGCGAACTTGAAGTACGTCGCGAACGCATCCTCGCCGAGGAATGGCCGGATCTGTTCGAGGGTGATATGTCCGTGCCTGATCGCCGCCAGTTCCTCGAACGGGAAGCGCTTGTTGACGAACAGGCCGACCTGCTCCAGGTCTTCCTCATTCATGTGCTCGCGCAAAGCCTGGCGCACCGAGTGGGTACCGGTCTTGGGGATCGCGGCAAAGACGAAGCGGTGCTGGTGGGAAATGATCATGGCGGCATGATAAGGGCAGGTAGCCCGGGTAAGCGCAGCGCACCCGGGGCACCCAGGGCCATGCGCCCCCGGGTGCCCCCGGATCAAGCCCGGGGTTACCCTGGCTACCAATCCGGCCACATGCCAACCCGGTCACGCCGCGAGAGCGCCACCAAGAGCATTTGCTCCAACCTGCGCTAGGATGCTGGAGCCATGCCTACCGCACGCTCCGTCAACGACGGTTCCGTCCCCGCAACCCGCGGGGCCGCTTCGCTGCGCGAAGAGTTTCTCAGCGCGCTGACCCACGGCCTTGGCGCCACCGCCGCGCTCGCCGGCGGTGCCGTGCTGATCACCCTGGCCGCGCTGTTCGGTGACGGCTGGCAACTGGCCGGCGCGATCGTGTTCGGCATCAGCCTGCTGTTGCTGTACCTCGCGTCGACGCTGTACCACGCGATCCAGCACCCGGTCGCGAAGGCGCGTCTGAAGGTGTTCGACCACTGCGCCATCTATCTGCTGATCGCCGGCACCTACACACCCTTCACCCTGATCGGCCTTCGCGGCCCGTGGGGCTGGAGCCTGTTTGCCGCGATCTGGGTGCTGGCACTGGCCGGCGTGGTGTTCAAGCTGTTCTACACCGGCCGCTTCAAACTGCTATCCACCGGCATCTACATCGCGATGGGCTGGCTGGTGGTCGTCGCCATCGAACCGCTGCTCGGCGCACTCGATGCCTGGACCATTGGCTGGCTGTTCGCCGGCGGCATGTTCTATACCCTCGGGACGGTGTTCTATCACCGCCCGTCGTTGCCTTATTCGCACGCGATCTGGCACCTGTTCGTGGTCGCCGGCAGCGTCTGCCATTACGTCGCCGTGATGGCCCAGGTCGTTTCGCCCGGCCAGGTGATGCCCAGCTGAACTGCTCACAACGTGTTCACCCCCGCTTGACCGCTGCCCACCGAAGGTGGAGCCGTATTCATGATGCTGGGAGTGAAACTCGTGCCGGATCCGAAAGCGCAGGCGCCTGGCCGGACTGACCTCAGTCAGGGTCGCTGACTCGCATGCGCTGGCCTGGACGCAACGCCAATCGCGGCGACACCGCCTCGCCAGGCGGCCAACACTGGCCGCAGCGGCATCCGGTCTTGTCACTGCTTGCGCTGCTGGCACTGGCGATCGTGGTGCTGATCCTGATCTGGGACTGGAACTGGTTCCGCGGTCCGATCGAGCGCCAGGTGCAGGCGCGCACCGGCCGTGAATTCCATATCCGTGGCAACCTCGACGTCGATCTGGGCTGGACGCCTCGGATCAGCGCCGAATCGGTGAGCTTCGGCAACGCAGCATGGTCGCGCCAGGCGGTGATGGCCGACGCCCGCCGCGCAGAGTTGTACATCGCCCTGCGCCCGCTATTCCGCGGCCAGGTGCTGCTGCCGCAGATCACCCTCGATCGTCCGCGCCTGCTGTTGGAGACCAACCCGCGCGGCGGTGAGGGCAACTGGGTCTTCGGCGCGCCGGGCCAGACCGACATGCAGTTCCGTCGCGTCAGCATCCAGCAGGGCCAGCTGCGTTTCCTGGATCGCCCCAGGCGCACCGACATCCGCGTCGGCGTCAGCAGCTACGCATTGCCCGACAAGGCGCAGGCGGCACCGGTCGCGGTCGTCGGCGGCGGTCAATGGCGCGGCAGCGACTTCAAGCTGCGCGGCAACGCTGCCTCGCCGCTGCTGCTGCGCGATCGCGATGCGCCTTACCGCATCGATGTGCGCGCCTCCGCCGGTGCCACCCATGCGCATGCGCGCGGCACGCTTCTCGACCCGTTGCGACTGACCGGCTTCGACCTGCGCATGGCGTTGTCGGGCCGCGACATGGCCGACCTGTATCCACTACTCGGCCTGGCCATTCCGACCACGCCGCCCTACTCGCTCGACGGCCGTTTCAGCCGCGAGGGAAACGTCTGGCACTACCGCGACTTCACGGGTCGGATCGGCGACAGCGACATGCATGGCAGCGCCAGCGTCGAAACAGGCCGCGCCCGTCCCTACCTGCGTGCCGACCTGCGCTCGCAGCGCCTGGACATCGACGACCTGGCCGGCTTCGTCGGTGGCACCCCGCAAGCCGGCGCAGGCGAAACGGCCAATGCCGAACAGGAAGCCAAGGCGGCGGCGCGCCAGGTGAGCACACGGCTCATCCCGGACAAGCCCTACGAGCTGGAAAAGCTGCGCGCGATGGATGCCGACGTGCGCCTGCGCGCGATGCGCATCAACGCACCGCGGCTGCCGCTCGACGACATGGACGCACACCTCTTCCTCGAGGGTGGCCTGCTGCGCCTGCAACCGCTCAACTTCGGCGTGGCCGATGGCGACATCCGCTCGACCATCCGCATGGACGCGCGCACCAACACCATCACCACCCGCGCCGACATCGACGCGGCCGGCCTCAACCTGGCCAAGCTGATGCCCGAGGTAAAGCTGGCGCAGAACGCGATCGGCAAGGTCGGCGGAAGAATCAACATCGCAGGCACCGGCAACTCGGTCGCGCGCATGCTCGGCAGCAGCGACGGCACGATGCTGGTCGGAATGGGCCGCGGCAAGATCAGCAATCTGCTGATGGAGATGGCCGGCATCGACCTGGCCGAGATGATCAAGTTCAAGTTGTCCGGCGACCGGTTGATCCCGGTGCGCTGCGGCTTCGCCGACTTCGCCGTCAACGACGGCGTGATGACCGCCCGCTCGTTCGCCTTCGACACCACCGACACCATCCTGCTCGGCTCGGGCACGATCGACCTGGGCAAGGAAACGCTCGACCTGACCATCCGCCCGCGGCCGAAGGATCGCAGCCTGCTGGCCTTCCGCACGCCGCTGAAAGTCGACGGCAGCTTCAGGCAGCCCAAGGTGCACCCGGACCTGATCAAGGTTGGCCTGCGCGGCGCGATCGCGTTGACCCTGGCCACGATCACGCCGCCGGCGGCGCTGCTGGCAACACTGGAAACGGGTCCTGGCGAGGACTCAGGCTGCGGCGGCCGCTACGCAAAGTAGCGCGACCGCGTTGTTCGACTGCAGGTGCTTCAGCTGGCGATGTAGCGCTGCAGCTGGTCGAGTTCGATCTGCTGGTCTTCGATCACCGCCTTGACCAGGTCGCCGATCGAGACAACGCCCAGCACCTGGCCGTTATGCAGTACCGGCAGGTGACGGATGCGGCGGTCGGTGACCAGTTGCATGCAGTGCTCGGCGCTGTCGCCCAGGCCCACCGTGAGCACCTGGCTGGTCATGATCGTGCGCACCGGCGTATCGGCCGAGGAGCGGCCCTGCAGCACGATCTTGCGTGCGTAGTCGCGCTCGGAAAGGATTCCCACCAGTTGCCCGCCTTCGATCACCAGTACGGCGCCGATCCGCTTCTCGGCCATCAGCCGGATGGCTTCGATCACCGGCGCGTCCGGGCCGATCGCGAAAATCTCAGGCGCTTTGGCTTCCAGCAGTTGTCGTACGGTGCGCATGGCCGTCTCCTTCCGCAAGCGGGGCTTGGCCCGAGGATACTCCTGCCGCCGGCTGCCAGGTGTCGACGAGGTAAAGCGGCCGCTGCTTGGACTCGTCGTAGAGGCGGCCCAGGTATTCGCCGATCACCCCCAGGGCGATCAGCTGGACCCCGCCCAGGAACAGGATGACCGACATCATTGTCGGCCAGCCGGCGACCGGGTCGCCCCAGAACAGCGCCTTGAGGATCACCGCTGCGCCATAGACGAAGGCGGTCAGTGCGGTCAGCAGGCCCAGGTAGGTGGCCAGGCGCAATGGCGCGGTCGAGAAACTGGTGATGCCTTCCAGCGCCAGGTTCCACAGCCTCCAGAAGTTGAACTTGCTGTGTCCGGCAGCGCGCGGCTCGCGGTGATAGGGGATGGCGACGCTGTTGAATCCGACCCAGCCGAACAGGCCCTTCATGAAACGATGACGCTCGCGCAACTGCTGCAGCGCGGACAGCGCGCGCGGCGAGAGCAGGCGGAAGTCGCCGGTGTCGGCGGGAATGGGGGTTCGCGACAGCTTGCCGATGACGAGGTAGAACGCGTGCGCGGTGCTGCGCTTGATCCAGCCTTCGCCCTCGCGCTCCAGCCGCGTGCCGTGGACGTCGTCGTAGCCCTCGCGCCACTTCGCGACGAATTGAGGGATCAGCTCCGGCGGATCCTGGCCATCGGCATCGAGGATCAGCGCGCCGCCCTCCCCGACCCGGTCCAGTCCGGCCGTCAGCGCCAGCTCCTTGCCGAAGTTGCGCGACAGCCGCAGCACGGCGACGCGACGGTCGGCGGCGGCGAGCTGCTGCATCACCCGCCAGGTGTCGTCGGTGCTGCCATCGTCGACATACAGCACCTGCGCGTGGAGATGGTCCGCCATGGGATCCAGCACCGCGGCAATGCGCGGGTGCAGAAGCGGCAGGTTGTCGGCCTCGTTGAAGGCGGCAATGACGATGGTCAGGCGGTCGCTCATGCCGCGAATAGTAGCCCGGGTAACCCCGGGCTACGGTGTTACTCGAGGCGCTTGAGGTACTCGGTGCCACCGATGTAGCGCATCTGCCGCTGGATCGCCTGCGAGCGGCGCTGCACGTAGGGTCCGGGCCGCACCACGCTGTAACGGCGCGGGCTCGGCAACACCGCGGCCATGCGCGCGGCCTCGGAGGCCGTCAGCTGGCTGGCGTCCTTGCGGAAGTAGGTTCGCGCCGCCGCCTGCGCGCCGTACACGCCATCGCCGAACTCGGCGATGTTGGCGTAGACCTCGATGATCCGGTGCTTCGGCCACAGGGCCTCGATCAGCAACGTGTACCAGGCCTCGATGCCCTTGCGGACGTAGCTGCGCCCGCTCCACAGGAACAGGTTCTTGGCGGTCTGCTGGCTGATCGTGCTGCCGCCGCGGACCTTGCGCCCGCGCGCATTGTTCTTGCGCGCTTTCTCGATCGCTTTCAGGTCGAAACCGAAATGCTCGGCAAAGTTCTGGTCTTCCGACGCCACCAGCGCGATCGGCAGGTTCGGCGAGATCTGGTCGAGGTCGCGCCAGTCGTAGGCGATGCGGAATGAGCCATTGCCTGCGCCCCACGCTTCCAGTTGCCGCGACAGCATGAAGGCACTGAACGCCGGATCGACGAAGCGCAGCGTCGCCACCTGGGCCACGCTGCCGATCAGCAACAGCAACGGCAGGGCCAGTATCCATCGGATCCAGCGACGCCGGGGCCGGACCGGGACCACCACGGTTTGTGTCGCCGACTCGGTCCCGGTCATGCCTTGCACTGCGCGATCTCCATCCCCATCTTCTCTCGTCACCCTTCACACGGTCGCGCGCATTATCCGCCAATGCCGCGCGCCGGCAGCACGAGCATGATGATGACCGCATCCAACACGCCGCAACCGGGCAGCACCCAGCCCGGCAGCACCACCGGCAGCGACCGCGACCAGCTGACCCGTTTCCTGATCGAAGGCGCCGGCGTACGCGGCGTGCGCGTGCACCTGCACGACACCTGGCACCAGATCCGCAATCGCGCCGAGTATCCGCTGGCCGCCGCCGAACTGCTCGGCGAGGCCGCCGCCGCCGCCGCACTTTTCACCGGGCACGCCAAGGTCGATGGCCGCCTGTCGGTGCAGCTGCGCGGCGACGGTGCGCTGCGCACCCTGTTCGCCGAATGCACCGCGGCCGGTACCCTGCGCGGCATCGCCCAGCTCGCCGAAGAGGGCGAAGTCTCGCGCGACCTGAAGGAACTGGGTCCGGACGCGGTCCTGGCGATCACCATCGAGAACCCCTCGTCCCACGGCCGCGAGCCGACCCGCTACCAGGGCCTGGTCGCGCTGGAGTCGGACTCCCTGGCCGGCGCCTTCGAGGGCTATTTCCGCCAATCCGAGCAGTTGCCGACGAGGCTCCTGCTGGCAACCGACGAACGGCATGCCGCGGGCCTGATGCTGCAGAAGCTTCCGGGGGATGATGGCGACGATGACGGTTGGGCCCGCGCCTGCGCCCTTTTCGACACCCTCAGCCCGAGCGAGCTCCTGGAATGGAGCACGGATGACCTTCTGACCCGGTTATTCCACGAGGACGGGGTGCAGCTGCTGGGCCGCAAGCCGTTGCGGTTTGCATGTTCATGCTCCCGTGAACGGGTCGAGGCGATGCTGGTCTCCCTCGGCGAGGCCGAGGCTGAGGCAGCCGCCGACGCGGCCGGTGGCGCGGCAAATGTGCGTTGCGAGTTTTGCGGACATAGTTATCGTTTCGATAAGCAGGAAATCGCTAGCTTGTTTTCCGTGGCTGCCGCCGAACTGGCTGCCCCGGAGCGACTCCAGTAGCCGCTCAGCGTCACTCGCCAATTGTTAAATAAACATAAACGGTCTATAGTCGCGGTCCTAAGGAGAGGGGAACTCCACCGGGTTTACCCGGTCGTAACCAGACCATGCACGCGCGCCTGCTTCGACTGCCGTTGACCCTGATGCTCGCCCTCGGCGTGGC
>DATDBK010000237.1:0-8958 GCA_036524935.1 Lysobacter sp.
CGGCCAAGGCAACCAGTTCTATACCCTGCTGGAAGAGGCCGCAGTCGCCGCCCACGACAGCACCACGGCGTTGCACGTCATGCTCAAGTCGGCCGACCGCCAGCCGGCGCTGGACGCCTTCAAGCTGGCCCGCCAGCGCGAACGCAACGCGTCCGACAAGATCAGCCAGGAGCTGGTCAACAGCTTCATCACCCCGATCGAGCGCGAGGACATCGAGGCATTGGGGTCGGCGCTGTACAAGATCCCCAAGCAGGTCGAGAAGTTCGCCGACCGCTATTCGCTCGCGACCCGGCACCTGGAGCACATCGACTTCGCGCCGCGCGGCGCCATGCTGATGCAGGCGTCGGGCGTGGTCGTGCAGATGGTCCACCAGCTGCGCCACCTCAAGCTGGAACCGATGAAGGCGCTCAACGACCAGCTGCGTTCGATCGAGAACGAGGCCGACCGGCTGATGCTGGAACTGTACCGCGACATCTATTCCGGTCGCCTGGACAGCCTGCAGATGTTCCTGCTCAAGGAGTTCTTCGAGATCCTCGAGAAAGCCATCGACCGCTGCCGTGAGGCTGGCGTGGTGTGCTACGAAATCGTACTCAAGAACTCCTGAGGGCCGGGCCGATGTTGACCCTGGTTCTGGTCGTGGTGATCGTGGCGCTCGCCTTCGAGTACATCAACGGCTTCCACGACACCGCCAATTCGATCGCGACCGTCGTCGCCACCAAAGTGCTGTCGCCGATGCAGGCGGTGGCGATGGCGGCGATAACCAACCTGCTGGGTGCGTTGTGGGGCACCGCGGTGGCCAAGACGATCGCCTCGGGCCTGCTCGACAGCGGCGTGGTCCAGGTCAGCTCGCAGCTGATCCTGTGCGCGCTGCTGGGCGCCATCGTCTGGAACCTGATCACGTGGTGGAAGGGCCTGCCGTCTTCGTCGTCGCACGCGCTGATCGGCGGCCTGTGCGGCGCCGCGGTCGCGGCGGCCAGCAACAACTTCCATTCGATCATCTGGTCGCAGCCGGCCGACCCCTGGTACAAGAGCGCGGGCGTGCTGTGGAAAGTGATCGTGCCGATGTTCAGCTCGCCGCTGCTCGGCTTCGCGTCCGGCTTCCTGGTGATGGGCCTGCTGTTCGCGATCATCTCGTTCATGGCGCGCAGCGGCGGCATCCTCGCGCGCATGGCGCGGCCACGCTGGGTCAATGCCTTCTTCGGCAAGGCGCAGCTGGTCAGTGCCGCCGGCATGGGGTTCGCCCACGGCATGAATGACGCGCAGAAGACGATGGGCATCATCGCCCTGGCGCTGGTGGGCGCGCAGTCGGCGGGCACGCTCGACAACCTGCCGTCGTGGCTGGCGTTCCTGCACCCGTCACGCGAGGCGCTGGAAAACAACGACATCGACACGTGGATCAAGTTCAGCTGCGCGATCGTCATGGCGGCCGGCACGGCCGCCGGCGGCTGGCGCATCATCAAGACGCTGGGCCACAAGCTGGTGAAGCTGCACCCGATCAACGGCTTCGCCGCCGAGACCAGCGCCGCGGCGGTGATCCTGGCGGCATCGTCGCTGGGCATCCCGGTGTCGACCACGCACAACATCTCGTCGGCGATCATGGGCGTGGGCACGGCCAAGCGCTTCAACGCGATCAAGTGGACCGTGGTGGAGAAGATGATCTGGGCGTGGATCCTGACGATCCCGGCCGCAGGTGGTATCGCCTACCTCTTCTTCGAACTGTTCCGGGCGATGGGCTGGGCATAAGGCCCGGCCCTCGACTCAGAACAAATCCCCGCCTGCAGACAGCGACCGCTCCATGCGGTCGCCCAGGCCGCCGATCTCCAGCACCAGGCGATCGACCTCGGACGCGTCAAGGCCTTCGTACGGACGGTTCTCGCACAGCTGCAGGTGCGGCACGCCGTCGAGTTCGCCGATGGCAAGGTAACCGACCCGGCTCTGCCAGTTGAAGATCAACGCGCGCTTCGCGTCCAGGCCGGTGATCGGCGAGACCGCGGTGCTGACCCGCAGGTACGGCCTGCCATCCTCATCGTCCAGTTCGGACAGGAAGATCGCCTGGTGGCGCGTTCCCTGCTCGAGCGACAGCTCGATGCAGATCACGTCGACATCGTGTTCGGTGGTGTGGAAGTCGGCCGCCTTGATATGGCGACGGATTGATTCGAAGTTGCGCACGGGGCGGCTCCTTCCGGGGGATGGCCGGTATGCTACCGCGATGAGCAAGCCCACTGCCGCAAACGATGCTGCATTGCGCATTCTGGCCGCGATCCGTGCAATTCCGGCGGGTGAGGTTGCCGGCTATGGCGAAGTTGCGCGCCGCGCAGGCCTGCCGGGAAGGGCGCGCCTGGTCGCGCGGATCCTCGGGCAGAACGACGAACCGGGCCTGCCATGGCACCGGGTGCTGCGCTCCGATGGCCGCATCGCCTTCCCGGAAGGCTCCAGGGGTTTTCGCGAGCAGGCCCAGCGCTTGCGGGCCGAGGGCGTGCGGGTCGAGGCTGGGCGTGTGCGCGGCCAGCGAGCCGCGGCGACGCTCGACGAGCAGATGTGGGGCGCGCCGATGGCAGCACCGGCGCGGCCCGGTCCACGGGCCGCACGCGCCGGGACGGCAACCTCCCAGGCCGCATCCGGAAGGCCGACTGCGCGCAGCAAACGCCCCGGCTGAGCCCCGGCGGCACAACCGCGTTTCATCCGGCCCGATCGCGCCGGCCAGCGGCTACCATGTAGCGCACCCCAGGAGTCGCGATGTTTTCCAATCTTCCCCCCATCACCAAGGCCCTGTTGATCGCCAACGGTCTGGTGTTCCTGTTGCAGTGGGCCGTGGGCGACATCGCCCTGGCTCAGTTCATGCTGTGGCCACCCGGTGGCGGTGAGTTCGACGGCGTTGGATTCATGCCGTGGCAGTTGCTCACCTACGGCTTCATGCATGGCAACTTCGCCCACCTGTTGTTCAACATGCTGGCGCTGGCGATGTTCGGCGCGCCGCTGGAGCACGTGTGGGGCGATCGCCGTTACCTGACTTACTACCTGGTCTGCGTGGCCGGCGCTGCGCTGTGCCAGATCGGCGTCGGCATGTGGACGATGTCGCAGGGCGGCCAGGCGTATCCGACGGTGGGCGCATCGGGCGGCATCTTCGGCCTGCTGCTCGCGTACGGCCTGCTGTTCCCCAACCAGCGCGTCATGCTGCTGATCCCGCCGATCCCGATGAAGGCGCGCACGCTGGTGCTGGTCTACGGCGCGATCGAACTGCTGCTCGGCGTGACCAATGCGATGCCGGGCGTGGCCCACTTCGCGCACCTGGGCGGAATGTTGTTCGGCTGGTTGCTGATCCGCTACTGGCGCGGCCAGCCGCCGTTCGGCAAGAAGAAAGGCCCACCGCGGATGCGAGTGGTGCGTTAGACGCTGAAAAGCGCCGCACTTCCTGTGCGGCGCCCCGAGCAAGATGGGTCCCGGCGTTCGCCGGGATGACGATGCAGGTACGCTACGGGAACAGCCTGATCTGCTGGTCCGCCGCCACTTGCATGCCGCTGCCGGCCTTGCAGCTGAACGCCTCACCGAAGCTCGTCTGATTCAGCAGCGGGCCGTTCGTGCGCCAGCGGCCCGGTGCGTGCACGCTGGTCGCTGCACGCTGCTGTGCGGTCTCGGTGGTCATGTGCTGGGGCCACAACGAAGCCCAGCCCTTGTAGACGTCCTGGCTGGCCGGGTTGGCCGCCGACGGCTCGGACGCGCGCCATGCCGCCATGGCCAGTTCGACGCCGGCGATGTCGGCGATGTTCTCGCCGGCGGTCTGCGTGCCGTTGACCCGCGTGCCGCTCAACCCCGGATAGTCGAAGCCGCCGTACTGCGTGGCCACGCGCTTGCTCAGCGCATCCCACGCCGAGGTTTCCGCAGGCGTCCACCAGTCGCGCAGTTCCTGCTTGGCGTCGACGTAGCGACCGCGGTTGTCGAAGCCGTGGCTGAGTTCATGGCCGACCAGCGCGCCATACGAGCCGTACAGCCAGGCCGTTGACTTGCCGGTGTCGTACACCGGCGGTTGCAGCATCGCGGCCGTCACGATCAGGCGGTTCTGGGTGATGTCGTAGGCCAGTGTCGGCTCCTGCGGCAGCACGTCCCAGCGACGGTCGGCGTTGCCGCGACCAATCCGCTTCATTTCTTCGCGGTGGCGCCAGGTCGATGCGATCAGCATGTTGCTGCCGAAGCTGCCCCGGCCCATCGGCTGCACTGTGTAGTCGAGGTCGCGGTTGGGTGTGCCGACCTCGATCTTGAGCTTGTCGAGCTTGGCCTTGGCTTCGGCCTTGGCGGCGGCGCTGAAGCGCGTGTCGCGATCAAGCGCCTGGCCGAGCGCATCGCGCACCGTCGCGGCGATTTCCTCGGCACGCTTGTCGGTGGCGGCAGGCAGGTAGCGTGCGGCGTATTCATGCCCGACCATCGGTCCGGCCGCCAACGTGATCGCGTCGAGCACCGCCTGCGGGCGCGACGGCGGAGTAGCCAGTCCCTGCAGGACCTTGCCGCGGAACTCGAAGCTGGCATCGCGGAATGGCTTGGCCAGGTACGGTGCCATCGCATCGCCGATGCGCCAGCGCAGGTACGCCTTCCACTGGTTCGGCTTGAGGCTGCCGACCAGGCCATCGAGTTGCGTGAACAGCGCCGGGTTGGCCATCGACACGGTGTCGTCGCTGACACCCTGGGCCTTGAGGAACTGATCCAGCTGCAGGCGCTTGTACTGCTTGCCCAGAGTGTTCGTTGCGACCGGGCCGAAGTTGCCGCGCGGATCGCGCAGGTCGAGCAATGGCCTGGACGCCGATGCGATCCGCGTTTCAAGATCGATCACCGCCTGTGCATCGGCCGCCAGCTGGGCCTGTGGCGTGCCTGTGAGCGCCAGGATCTTTTCCACGTAGCTGCTGTAGCGGCCCATCAGCGTGCGCGTGTCGGCATCGGTGCGCGTGTAATAGGCCGGGTCGGGCAGGCCGAGGCCACCCTGTGCGAAGTAGCCGATGTGGCGGTTGAAATCGTTGAGGTCGATGTCGGCGCCGAAGTTGAACAGCACCGGGATGCCGACCTGGTGCAGTGCGGCGATGGCCGGCGGGATATCCTTGGCGTTCTTGATCGCATCGACGCGCGCCAGCAGCGGTGCGATCGGCTGCGAGCCGTCGCGTTCTACCGCGGCCTCGTCCAGGCCACTGGCCCAGAAGTCGCCAAGCAGTCGCTGCACATTGCCCTGCGGCGCCCTGGATGCGGCATCGAGCAGGTCGAGCTGTTGCTGGCGCGATCGCGCGCCGAGCTGCTCCAGCGCGGAAACCGAACCGACGTTCGGCAGCAGCATGTTGCTCTTGAGCCAGTCGGCGTTGGCGTTGGCGTAGAAGTCGCTGCAGGCGTTCGCCGCCACGGCGGCCTTGGGTTTGGCAGCGCGCTTCTTCTGGGCATCGGCGGGCGCGGAGGCGACTCCGGCGACCAGGCTCAGGGCCAAGGCACAGGCAAGCGGGCGTAGGTTCATGGCGGAATCCATACCGGGGGAGGCGGGGTGGCCCGGAGTCTAGCAGCGGCCATGTGATGCCCATCTGGCCGCCGGCGGGCATCCTCAGGCCCGGCTGCAGCAGGGGTTTGGCGGCCGGTTGGCGGCTGGCTGAGCGTGAATCTGGACCGACCGGATCGTGCGACCATGCCCGGCATCGTGCGATGGAAGGCAGGGCCCATGGCCACAACTCCGAATGATGACGATGACCGTGACGATGCCGAGCCGCGGCGCGGATTGCATTACGTATCGCAACTGCTGGTCGTGACCGGCAGGCTGCTGCGCAAGAGCGCTGCGCTGGTGATCCTGCTGGTGCTGGTGGTCATGGGCGCCCGCGCCTGCCTGTCGACGCGGGGAGCGCCGCTGGCTCCCTGGCACAAGATCGTCCCGGACGAACTCAGCGCGCAGGCCATCGGCGCCGGCAACTGGCAAGGCTATGTCGCAGCCGAGCAACGCATGTTCGATCAACTGCGGCGCAAGCTCGACAGCAAGATGGAGCCGGCCGATCGCACCCTGCTCAATCGTTACTACGCGCCCAGCCTGACCTCACCGGAGGCATTCGGACACGACTGGAACCGCTCGTTCGTGCTCGAACCCGCCGGCGCCGCGAAAGGCGTGGCCGTGATGCTGCATGGCCTGACCGATTCGCCCTACAGCATGCTCAGCGTGGCGCAGCTGTATCGACAGCATGGCTTCGTCGCGCTCGTTCCGCGCATGCCTGGGCACGGCACGGTGCCCGCGGGGCTGACGAAGGAGGGACGAAAGGAATGGCACGCAGCCGTCGAGATGGCGATGGCCGAAGCCCGCCGTCGCGCAGCCGGCCGCCTGCCGATCCATCTGGTCGGTTACTCGAATGGCGCCGCCCTGGCGATGCATCACGTCATGGTGCGGATCGAACGTGGACAGCCGCGCGACGTCGATCGCATCGTGCTGCTGTCGCCGATGATCGAGGTCAACCGCTTCGCGCGTTTCGCCGGCATCGCCGGCTGGCCGGCGTTGTTCCCGCGCTATGCCAAAACGGCCTGGCTGGACCTGCTGCCGGAGTTCAACGCCTTCAAGTACAACTCGTTCCCGGTGCGCGCCGCGCGCGAGTCATACCTGGTGACCGACGAACTGAGCGTCGTCATGCAGGAAGTGGCGGAACAGGGGCGCCTCGACCAGGTGCCCCCGATCCTGGCATTCCAGTCGGTGGTCGACGACACCGTCAGCGCGCGCGCGGTGATGACGCGGTTGTTCGACCGGCTGGCGGCCAATGGCAGCGAGCTGGTGCTGTTCGACGTCAATCGCAACCGGGTGATTGCGCCGGTGTTGCGCACGACGGCGATCCAATGGGTGCGCGATGCATTGCAGAACCCCGGGCGTCGCTACGCGCTCACGATCGTGGGTGCTGCTTCGGACGACGACGCGACGGTGGTTGCGCGCACGCGTCAGGTCGGCGCAGGCGTGGTCCAGGAGCAACCAACGGGACTGCGCTATCCCAACGATGTGTATTCGCTGTCGCACATCGGGTTGCCGTTCGCGCAGGACGACGCGCTGTACGGCAACGTGCCGTCGCATCGCCGGATCGTGCAGTTGGGTGCGTTGGCGGTGCGGGGCGAGCGCAACGCGCTGGTGGTTTCGCAGGACAGCCTGAGCCGGCTGAGCTTCAACCCGTTCCATGCCTACATGCTGGCGCGGATCGCGGAACAGATTCCGGCTAAGTAGCCCGCCGACATCCCTGCGCCGTCATCCCGGCGAGCCCCCTCACCGTCATCCCGGCGAACGCCGGGATCCATTTGCCCTTGCCGTAGTCAAAACGAAGACCCCGCAACGAATTGCCGAAGCGTCGGCCGCAGGGCCGGGGATTGCGGAGCAGCGGGACATGGATGTCCCGCGTCCCGCATCGGACAGGATGTCCGACTAAGGGACGCAGCAATCCCCGGCCCTGCGGACGGCGCCGATCCGGAGGCAGGGCGTTCCCGACGCAAGCAAAAGCGAAGATCAAGATGGGTCCCGGCGTTCGCCGGGATGACGGGCTGAGGTTGGGTCCCGGCGTCGCCGGGACGACGGGCTGAGGTTGGGTCCCGGCGTTCGCCGGGATGACGCTGTCGGGGTTCGCCGGGACGACGGAAAAAAAAGAAGGCCCGGGAGGTCCCGGGCCTTCTGCCTTGCCGACGAGGGCGAGGTGTAAAGCTGCGGGCAGGGCCCGCTTACAACTGCAACCGCGTTACCAGATGACGACCTGCTTGTCGCCTTCGCGAACCATCGGCTGGCCCGGCTTGCACGAGAACGCAGCGGCGAAAGCCGGCAGGTTCGACGGCGCACCGATGGCACGGAACGTCGCCGGAGCGTGTTCGTCGGTGGCAAGGCGCAGCTTCAGCTCATCCGGCGTGAAGTTGCGGCGCCACACGGTGCCCCAGTTGAGGAAGAAACGCTGGTCGCGGGTCAGACCGTCGGTCTTCGGATCCGGCGTGCCGTCGGTGGCCTTCTTCATCGCGTCGTAGGCCGTGGCCAGACCGCCCAGGTCGGCGATGTTCTCGCCCAGGGTCAGCTTGCCGTCGACCTTGCCGCCGGCGTCGGTGCGATAACCGTCGAACTGGCTGACCAGCTTGTCGGTGCGGCCGGAGAAGCTCTTCGCGTCGCCGTCCGTCCACCACACCTCAAAGTTGCCGGCCGGGCCGAAGCGGCTGCCCTGGTCGTCGTAGCCGTGAGTCATCTCGTGGCCGATCACCGCACCGATGCCGCCGTAATTGGTGGCGTCGTCAGCCTTCGGATCGAAGAACGGCGGCTGCAGGATGGCGGCCGGGAACACGATCTCGTTCTGCAGCGGGTTGTAGTAGGCATTCACCATCTGCGGCGGCATGCCCCATTCAGTGCGGTCGACCGGCTTGCCGATCTTGCCCAGGTTCCACTTGTAGTTGAACTCGCTGGCAGCCAGCACGTTGCCGATGTAGCTGTCGCGGCTGGTGGCCAGGCCGTCCCACTCACGCCACTTGTCGGGGAAGCCGATCTTCGGAGTGAAGGCGGCCCACTTCTCCATCGCCTTCTTCTTGGTGTCGTCGCCCATCCAGGCCAGGTGCTCGATGCGGCCCTTCAGCGATTCGGAGAGGTTCTTCACCAGCTCCTGCATGCGCGCCTTCGACTCTTCCGGGAACGCGACCTTGACGTACATCTGGCCGAGCGCTTCGCCGGCCTGGTCCTCGATCGTCGCCAGCACGCGCTTGCCACGCTCCTTGAGCTCTTTCTGGCCGCGCATCGTCTGGTTGTAGAACGCGAAGTTCTGCTGGACGAACGCGTCCGACAGGTACGGCGAGGCGCTGTCGATGGTGTGGAAACGCAGGTAGGTCTGCCACTGCGCCGCCGGCACGTCGGCCAGCATCTTGCTGACTTCCTTGTGGAAGTCCGGCATCGCCAGCGAGAACATCGCCGGAACGGCCACGCCCTGCGACTCGAAGAACTTGGTCCACGGGAAGTTC
>DATDBK010000238.1:0-9380 GCA_036524935.1 Lysobacter sp.
AACCCACGAGCGGCGGCATCACGAGAAACCGCGCTCCTGGCTCGAACGCATCAGTTCGGCGCTTTCCGGCGAACCCACCACCCGCGAGGATCTGGTCGAACTGCTGCGCGATGCGCAAGCCGACGGCCTGATCGCCGCCGACACCCTGCGCATGATGGAAGGCGCGATCGCCGTCTCCGACCTGACCGTGGGCGACGTCATGATCCCGCGCTCGCAGATGGTCTCGTTGCCGGCCGACGGCAAGTTCCTGGACCTGATGCGACAGGTGGTCGAGTCCGGCCATTCCCGCTTCCCGGTCCACGGCGACGACAAGGACGAAATCCTCGGCGTACTGCTGGCCAAGGACCTGCTGCGTGGCGTTGTCGCCGACAACGGCCCCGGCAGCGTCCACGAGCTGCTGCGCCCGGCCGTGCTGATCCCCGAATCCAAGCGCCTGAACGTGCTGCTGCGCGAGTTCCGCCAGTCGCGCAACCACATGGCGATCGTGATCGACGAGCACGGCGGCGTCGCCGGCCTGGTCACGATCGAGGACGTGCTCGAGCAGATCGTCGGCGAGATCGACGATGAGCACGACGACGCCGAGGATCCCAGCGCCCTCATCGCCGCGCAGGCCGACGGCCAGTTCGTGGTCGACGCGCTGACGCCCATCGCCGACTTCAACGAGCGTTTCAGTGCCGACTTCGACGACGACGAATACGACACCATCGGCGGCCTGGTCACGGCCGCGATCGGCCACCTGCCCGAAGCCGGCGAGGAACTCACCCTCGGCCGCTTCGTCTTCCGCGTTTCCGGCGCCGACGCGCGCCGCGTCCACGCCTTCCACGTCGGCGTGCTCTCGGATGCGTGACGAACTTGCCCCCTCCCCTGCTTGCGGGGGAGGGCTGGGGTGGGGGCGAGCGAAGCGACTGCTTCTGAGCCTCGTGCTCCTCGCCGCTAGTGTGTTTGGCAGCCAGGCCTTCGCCGCCACGCCCCGCATCGGCGTAGCCACGATGCAGCCGGGCGAGATCTTCTTCGAGCGCTTCGGCCACAACGCGATCGTCGTCGTCGACCCCGACACCGGCGCCGCGATCTCGTACAACTTCGGTTTCTTCGACCCTGGCGAGCCCGACTTCATCAGCCGCTTCGTCCGCGGCCACATGCGCTACCAGCTGGCGGCGCTGCCTTTCGAGGAAGACCTGCTGCAGTACCGCGCCGAAGGGCGTGGCGTCGACGTGCAGTGGCTCGACCTGAGCGACGCGCAGGCGCGCGAGCTGGCCGACGCCCTCGCCGAGAACGCCAAGCCCGAGAACGCGCACTACGCGTACCAGTACTTCGACGACAACTGCTCGACGCGCGTGCGCGACTCGCTCGACCGTGTCCTCGACGGCGGCCTGCGCCGGCAGATCGAGGGCCGCTCGCACGGCAGCACCTACCGCAGCGAAGCAGTGCGCCTGGCCTCGCCGGCGTGGTGGATGTGGCTGGGTTTCGACGTCGGGCTCGGCCCGTCCTCGGACCAGCCGCTGCCGGTGTGGAACGAGTCGTACGTGCCGATGCGCCTGGCGGCCGCACTGCGCGAGGTCAAGAACAGCGATGGCCGGCCGCTGGTGAAATCCGAGCAGCCGATCCTTCCGCATCGGCTGCCGCCGGAACCGCAGGAACCGCCGCCGCGCTGGTGGCCGTGGTGCCTGGCCGGTCTCGCCCTCGGCATCGCCGCGGCGTGGGCCGGTCACCGGCACCCGCGCGCGGTGGCGGCAGTGGCGTTGCCGTTCTGGACGCTGTCGGGCGTGCTCGGTGCGGTGATGCTGTTCATCTGGGTCGGCACCCTGCATCGATACGGCTGGGCCAACAACAACCTGCTGCTGATCAGCCCGCTGGCATGGCTGTTGCTGCCCGGTGGCTGGCGCGTGCTGCGCGGACGCGATCCGGGCCCGTGGTTCCGTCGCTGGCTGGCATTGCTGGCCATTGCCGCGGTGGCGGCGTTGTTCCTGTACTGGCTGCCCGTGTACCCGCAGCGCAACGCGCACTGGGTCGCCCTGCTGCTGCCGATCCACCTCGGGCTGTGGCAGGCGTTCCGGCGCCGCTGAAGCGTGCCCCACCGGTGAAGGCGCCTGTGGCTTGATGTAGCGCCCCGGCGCGGGCACGATCGCGCCATGAAGGATCCCACCCTGCCCCAGTGCGTGGTCAATTGCGCCGCGTACACCCGCGATGGCAAGCGGCGCGACATCACCCTCGACCAGATCAGCGACGTCCTTGCCGTCGATGACGACACGTTCGTCTGGGTCGGCCTGTACGAACCGGCCGACGAGATCCTCGAGAAGCTGCAGGAGGAATTCAACCTCCACGACCTCGCCATCGAGGACGCGCAGAACGCGCACCAGCGCCCGAAGATCGAGAGCTACGGCAACTCGCTGTTCATCGTCGTACACACGGCGCAAAGTGTCGACAGCCACATCCGCTTCGGCGAAACCCACATGTTCCTCGGCCCGCGCTACCTGGTGACGGTGCGCCACGGCGCCTCGACCAGCTACGCGCCTGCGCGCGCCCGCTTCGAGCGCGACGCCGAGGACATCTCGCACGGCCCCGCCGCGGCGCTGTACGTGGTTCTGGATCAGATCGTCGACAACTTCCTGCCGATCGTCCAGGAGTTCAGCCAGGACCTCAACGAGCTCGAGCAGGACATCTTCGCCGACGAGTTCCGCGCCGAAACCGTCAAGAAGCTCTACGAGCTCAAGCGTGAACTGACTCGCCTGCGCATGGCGGTGGCGCCGCTGCAGGACATCCTCGGCCAGCTCGCGCGCCTGCGCAGCAACGTGATCGACGAGGAAAGCCAGCTCTACTTCCGCGACGTGCTCGACCACGTCGTGCGCATCAACGACACGACCGACACGCTGCGCGAGATGCTGACCGCGGCGATGAGCGTGAACCTGTCGCTGGTCACCATCCGCCAGGGCGAAGTGGTCAAGCGCCTGGCCGGCTGGGCCGCGCTGCTGGCCGCACCGACCCTGATCGCCAGCTGGTACGGCATGAACTTCGACGCCATGCCCGAACTGCATGGCCGCCACAGCTACGTGATCCTGATCGCGATCACGGCAGTGGTCTGCCTGGTCCTCTTTGGCTTCCTGCGCCGGGCCAAGTGGCTGTAAACACTGGGATTGTCTCCGCGGTTAGACCAAAGTCGCAGGATTCATTGCGCACTGCGCATTGACCCGGCGCCACCGGCGGCGCGACCCTTCGTTGATCCTTACGGAGGGGTGTCATGAAAGCATTGTCCTGGCTTGGCTGGGTGGCGGTCGCGGTACTCGCGGTCTTCTGCATCGGCACGATCGCCCTGCACCGTGGCGAAACCATCAGCGCGATGTGGCTGGTGGTGGCGTCGGTCTCGGTATTCACCATCGCCTACCGCTTCTACGGCCTGTACATCGCGAACACCGCGCTGATGGTCGACCCCACCCGCGCGACGCCGGCGTGGCGCCGCAACGACGGCCTCGACTACGTGCCGACGCCGCGCAGCGTGCTGTTCGGCCACCACTTCGCCGCGATCGCCGGCGCCGGCCCGCTGGTGGGCCCGGTCCTGGCCGCGCAGATGGGTTACCTGCCCGGCACGCTGTGGATCCTGTTCGGCGTGGTCCTGGCCGGTGCGGTGCAGGACATGCTGGTGCTGTTCTTCTCCACCCGCCGCGACGGTCGTTCGCTCGGTGACATGATCCGCGCCGAGATGGGACCGGCCGCCGGCGTGATCTCGATGATCGGCATCCTGATGATCATGGTGATCCTGCTGGCGGTGCTTGCGCTGGTCGTGGTCAAGGCGCTCGCGGACAGCCCGTGGGGCACCTTCACCGTGGCAATGACCATCCCGATCGCGATCCTGATGGGCCTGTACCTGCGCTACTTCCGCCCGGGCCGGATCATGGAAGTCTCGGTGATTGGTTTCGTCCTGCTGATCCTGGCGATCTGGAGCGGCGGCAAGGTCGCGGCGAGCCCGGAATGGGCGCCGATCTTCCACCTCAGCGGCACCACCCTGGCGTGGCTGATGATCGCCTATGGCTTCGTTGCCGCGGTGCTGCCGGTGTGGCTGCTGCTGGCGCCGCGCGACTACCTGTCAACCTTCCTCAAGATCGGCACGATCCTGGTGCTGGCACTGGCCATCCTGATCGCCATGCCCGACCTGCAGATGCCGGCGCTGACCAAGTTCATCGATGGCACCGGCCCGGTGTTCAGCGGCAAGCTCTTCCCGTTCCTGTTCATCACGATCGCGTGCGGCTCGGTCTCGGGTTTCCATGCGCTGATCAGTTCGGGCACCACGCCGAAGATGATCTCGAACGAATCGCAGATCCCGCTGATCGGTTATGGCGGCATGCTGATGGAGGCCTTCGTCGCGATCATGGCGCTGATCGCCGCCTGCGTGCTGCAGCCCGGCGTCTACTTCGCGATGAATGCACCGGCCGCGCTGATCGGCACCACCGCCGAGTCGGCCGCTGCGGCGATCTCGAGCTGGGGCTTCGTGCTCACGCCTGATGTCCTGACCGCAACCGCCAAGGAAATCGGCGAGGCCAGCATCCTCTCGCGCACCGGCGGCGCACCGACGCTCGCGGTCGGCATGGCGCAGATCCTGCACGGACTGGTCGGCGGCGAAGGCATGATGGCGTTCTGGTACCACTACGCGATCCTGTTCGAAGCCCTCTTCATCCTGACCACGGTCGACGCCGGCACGCGCGTGGCCCGCTTCATGATCCAGGAGCTGATCGGCCTGGCCTACGCACCGTTCAAGCAGACCGAGAGCTGGGCGGCGAACGTGGCGTGCACGGCATTGGCGGTGGCCCTGTGGGGTTACTTCCTCTACCAGGGCGTGGTCGATCCGCTCGGCGGCATCAACACGCTGTGGCCGCTGTTCGGCATTGCCAACCAGATGCTCGCGGGCCTGGCGCTGGTGTTCTGCAGCGTGGTGATGATCAAGATGAAGCGCGAGAAGTTCCTGTGGATCCCGCTGATCCCGACCGCGTGGCTGCTGATCTGCACGCTCACCGCGGGCTGGCAGAAGCTGTTCCACCCGGATCCGAAGATCGGCTTCATCGCCAACGCCCGCAAGTTCGCCGACGCCGCCGCGCGCGGCGAGGTACTGGCCCCGGCGAAGTCGATGGACGACATGTCGCGGGTGATCTTCAACAACTACCTCGACGCCGGCTTGTGCGCGCTGTTCGTGTTCGTGGTGCTGGCGACGGTCTACTTCGGCATCAAGGCCGCGCTGGCGGCACGCCGCAACAATGCGCCGACGGCCAAGGAGAGTGAGTATGTCGCGTTCGATGGCCTCGCTCGCTGACGCCGGCCTGCTGGCCCTGGAGCTGCTCGCACGCTGGTGGCGTGCGGCAGCCCAGACCGCACGCCTTGCGATCGGTATTCCCGACTACGACAACTATGTCGAGCACATGCGCCGCAATCATCCGGACCTGCCGGCGATGGACCGCGACGCGTTCTTCCACGAGCGGATGATGGCGCGCTACGGCAAGGGCCGTTCGCGCTGCTGCTGATCTGCCGAAAGCCCCTCTCCCGCTTGCGGGAGAGGGGTTTGGGTGAGGGCAGAAAGGCCTCAGCCTGCTGCCTGCGCCCGCACCACATAGTCCTGATAAGCCGGAATCGCGATCGCGGCGAGGATCGCCAGTCCCATCACGCCGACGATGACCACCAGCGACCAGATCGACCACTTGCGCTGGACGCTCTGGAAGTGCTCGACGCTGTCCCAGCGCTTGTTGCGCCATGCCCACTCGCGGCCCTTGATGCCGAGAATGATCGACATCACGAAGCCCACGTACGGGATGAAGCACAGCAGCCCGATCCAGGTGCGGTTGCTGACCGCCCAGATCCAGTTCAACAGGAACGCACCCCAGCTCCAGCCGGCCACGCCCGGCGGGATGGTCGCGTCCTTGCCCATGCCCGACGTGTTGTCACCCATGGACAATTCGGACAGCGTCGCTGCCGGCGCCTGATACGGATTCTGCATTTCGATTTCCCCTTGGTTGTCTGGAATGCGCCGGCCTTCTCGGGTCGGCTGCATGTATGGCCGCGTTGGCCCTCGTGCGCTGCGATGCCCTCCCCAGGGCACCCGTCCGGAACCCGAACTCCTTCCGACGATCGCGGGATGTTGTTTCCTTGATGTCTCCCCTCATCAATTGCACCACTGTTGCTCGCAGGGCTCTCCATCGCCATTCCCGTCCATCTTGGTGTTCGGGCAATGCTGCAGGAAGTATGTCGCCTCCGCGCAGGATGTCATCTGCGAGCACATGGTGCGACCGTCGCATTTGAAAGTCGCGACAGCGCGAGTCGATACCAGCGGGGCCTGTACGGGTTGTGGCCCGGCCCACTTCGCAGAAATTGTCTGATAGCCATACACCGCGATCGCCGCGATGGCGACTGCCGTGAGGATGGCACCGATGCCGAGCCTGTTCTGCCGCGGCGCAGTGCGGCGAGACGAACGGCGCGGCGTGGCGACTCCAGGGCGCATCACCCTGATCGCCCGAATCTTGCCATCCGATCCGGTCTCGGCCTCGAACGAAACCAGCTCATTCACCCGCGGGCGTATCCCATCCCGGGGGAAGGCAGAGATGTGAACGAAAATCTCGCCACTTCCCTGCGCCGGCGAGATGAAACCGAAGCCGCGATCGTCGTTCCATTTCGACAGGGTTCCGTGCGTTCGCATCGCTCAGGGCCCATCGAATTCGGGCAGGGATGCGATGTCCATGTAGTACCTGTCGCTGCGTTGCGGATCGATGTAGACCACTACGTGCTCGTGCTTGATGAACACCTTCGGGTCATACCAGAGGCTCCAGCTCTTGAACGTGCGGACCTCGCGCGTGGCGGGGTCCAGCCACTGCGCTTCGACGTGGTACGGCGAACGTCCGTTCACCTGGAACAGTGCACTGGCCCGGACACCCGTGACCAGCGCCTCCACGGCCTGACCGTGCAGCACCAGGAGCCTCGCCAGTTTCCTTCGCCGCCATCGCCACAGCATCATCGACGCCCCCACTGCCGCGATCGCGACACCGACCAGGGATTCAAGTGGCTTCGCGGCAAGTAGCAGGGTGGTCGCGAGTCCGCTGCCGAAGAACAGCAAGGCGGTCGAGGCGAAGGTCGAGACGGGATAGTTGGAGACGCGATCGTCCATGGCCGCGATCGTCATCCCTGGATCGCGGCCGTCGCCGCTTCCTCTTCGACCCGGGTCAGCTCCACGCCATCCACGACCATCTTCCACCCGCCCTGCGCCTCGTGCGGCGGGGTGGAAACCACGAATGTGGTTTTGACAGGGCCAATGCCAACAGAGAAGTTATTGCCGTCGAACCCCTGCAAGGGTCCTTGGACGGACGTGCTCATGCCGCCTTCGAGCCGTTTGTAGACGACGCTGCCATCGGGCGTGATCAGCAGCGCCA
Source organism: Lysobacter sp. (assembly GCA_036524935.1). Lineage (GTDB taxonomy): Bacteria > Pseudomonadota > Gammaproteobacteria > Xanthomonadales > Xanthomonadaceae > Lysobacter_J. Next base: position 7,398 of record DATDBK010000238.1, read on the forward strand.
TGGTCTGTGAGCGCCACTCGCCGACGTAGTCGGCTTTCGCCAGCGGCACGGGTTTGGCACAAGCCGTAAGCAGCAGCGCAAGGGCCGCGACAGACAACAGCAGGTTGCGCATGCTTCCCCCCCAGGAAGGTTGACGCCGGACGAAGGCCTGCCGCGAGGCGGCCGGCCCTGGATGAACTTCCCCGAAGGGGACTGTCCACAAGATGGGACTTCCGGTCAACCGTTGCGTCGGCCCGGACGGGCCGCACCCTGTTGGCGCGACTGGCTTGGGCTCAGGCCGCCTGCGGGCGTTGCCCTGATCCGGAACGCCAGCCAAGCAGCCGGGCAGGCAGGAAAAGAATCGCCTGCAGGAGTGCGAAAAGGGCGGAGAACGTGATGCCAACCAGGCGGAACGGGAGCGCGAGCAGCCAGGCAAATGGCCAGAGGACCAAAGCCAGCAGCGCCAGCGGCCAGCAAAGGACGAACAGGATGCACCAGGCAACAACGGCGATCAGCGCCTTCATTTCCAGTCTCCTCGCGACTTGGACCCGTAGCGGCAGGGGCAACATTGCGACCCGGCGGGGCTACTGGCAACCGGCGTGCGACGAACCGGCCGGGGCCTCTGACGAAGTCGCGAATACGGCGACGAATTTCGCCTGGCAGACCACCCCCCAGACTCAAGCCGAGTCGCGAAGGGGCATGGGCTCCATCGGATTGTCAGGCTGCTGGCGCGCAGCCACCGGGTTTGAAAACGCGCTCAGTCGATGCCGGGTTCCTTTCCAGGGCGCCACCGACGCGAGTGGGACGCCGGGAGAACGACCCGCCGCAGTTGGGACAGCGGTCACCCAACTTAGACTCGACGCAAGTCGTGCAGAACGTGCACTCGAACGAACAGATCCAGGCGTCTTTCGAATCTGGCGCCAGATCAACGTTGCAGCACTCGCAGCCTGGACGCATCTGAAGCATGTCCGACTCCCGTCTTGATGGGCACTGATTATCGCGCGGTCTTGAGCCCGGGTCAGACCGAGCCGCGAAGCAGGCGAACAGGATCGTTGCTATTGGCCAGCTCATGATGTCTTCCTGGCGCCTGACACCGGAGTTAAGCCGGCCGCGGAGTGGCTCGGCGTGAATGAACTGGCAGGGCCCCGCGCTAGCCAAACCCAAGATCATGGGCGGCCTTCACCCAGGCGGCGTCCACTGACCCGTTGAAGCCAACAACTGCATCTACTCCACAATGCGGACAGATTGCCGTCTGATCCCGGTCATCACCGTCACACCACTCGGTTATGGAGTCGGGCGAAAACTTGGCAAAGCAGTAGAAGCAAACGGCCACCTCACTGGTCAGCAGTTGCTTCCGATGCATTGACGACTCGCAAGTCCTTCCCATAGGTCCCAACGCCTGACGCCAGAGTTAAGCTGCGCCGCGGAGCAGTGTCAGCTTGAATGATTCGTTAGAGCCCAGGCGCATCGCTGTCTAGCGCGACGGCACAGTGAGGACAGAATCTGTAGGCGGCGACGCTCAGCTTTGGCGACGCAATGTTCCAAACGGCCTGACCTAGCTGCACGTGGCATTTTGGGCAGTCAATGATCCATGTGGCGTAGATCGCTGCTCCCATGAAAGTAAACATGAAGGGGATTCCAAGCCAGCCGTACGACGTTCCGTCTAACAGAACACTACATGCCAGCAGGGCAACCATGCTGCCGCACGCCACCAAGGCCGCACGCTTTGCGCGTTTCTGGATTAGCTGTCGAATTGTCACTGGGCTCCAACGCCTGAGTTAAGCCGAGCCGCGGAGCGGTGTCGGCTTGAATGAATAGTTAGGCCGCGGGAGCTGGCCAAGCGATCGCGAAGAACAAGCCGAAGGGTTCTACCCCGCTAACACGGACACTTCAGTTAAGCCCCATCATGGGGCAGGAGGAGTGTCATGCGACAGCGGAAAAGATACAGCGAAGAGTTCAAGCGTGAGACCGTGGGCCTGACCCGGATGCCAGGGGCGAACGTTT
>DATDBK010000239.1:0-14825 GCA_036524935.1 Lysobacter sp.
GGCCCGCTGCGGCGCAATCCCCGGCCCGGCGGACGACGCTCCGGCGCTTCATTGCAAAGGCTTCGGCCATCCACCCCCGTCATCCCGGCGAAAGCCGGGATCCATTTGGACGTTGCCTTTGCACTTCGCATGGACTTCAACAAACATCTGTAAACGATTGAAGTCATTAAGGTCATCGGTTGCGCGGCGCAGCGCCATACGAATCACTCCTTTTGCAAAGACGACGGCCGGAGCTGTTCAATGAGGTCGCCAAGGTGTAAATATATGCACCATGGCCAGCCCTTCTCCGAAACGTACCGCCGTCCTGGCCTTCATCCGCGAACGGATCGAGGAGGGTCGGCCGCCGAGCCTGGCCGAGATCGCCCAGGCCTTCGGTTTTGCTTCGGTCACCGCGGCGAAGAAACACGTGCAGGCGCTGGCCGATGGCGGCCAGATCGAACTGGTGCCGAACCAGCGACGCGGTATCCGCCTGGTCGGTCGCGATGCGCCGGGTGAGCTGGTCAGCCTGCCGGTGCTGGGCCGGGTCGCGGCCGGTGTGCCGATCGGCGCCGATATCGGTTTCGGGCTGGAAGACGGTCCGCGCCTGCGACTCGATCGTCGCCTGTTTTCGCGGGCGCCGGATTACCTGCTCAAGGTGCAGGGCGATTCGATGGTCGACGACGGCATCCTCGACGGTGACCTGGTCGGTGTGCATCGCAGCAACGAGGCGCGCGATGGTCAGGTGGTGGTTGCGCGGGTCGATGGCGAAATCACCATCAAGCGTCTGCAGCGCGGTGACGACGGTATCCGTTTGTTGCCACGCAATCCGGCGCATTCGCCCATCGTGGTCGGGCCGGGCCAGGACTTCGCCATTGAAGGCATTTTCTGCGGCTTGATCCGGCAGGGCTGAGGGCAGGGCATGGGCGCGGTCGTCGCCATCGACAGCCTGCTGGACCAGCGCCGGCTCTGGAAAGGCCAGCAGCGCCATGTGCTGCCGGCCAGTCCGCAGCCGAGCGGGCATGCCATGCTCGATGCCGCGCTGCCGTCGGGCGGTTGGCCCGACAGTGCGCTGACCGAACTGCTGATACCGGCCGATGGCGTCGGTGAGCTGCGACTGCTGTGGCCGGCGCTGGCGCGGCTGTCGCAGCAGGATGGGGGCACGATCGTCATCGTCGCGCCGCCGTACGTGCCGTTCGCGCCGGCCTGGCAGCGGGCCGGCGTGCGCCTGTCGCAGTTGCAGGTGATCGACACGCCGCCGCGCGATGCGCTGTGGGCCGCCGAGCAATGCCTGCGTTCGGGCGCGTGCGCGGCGGTGCTGTGCTGGCCGCTGCATGCCGACGATCGTGCGCTGCGGCGACTGCAGGTGGCAGCCGAGACCGGGCGTTGCCTCGGTTTCGCTATCCGCCCGGCCAGGGCCGCGCGCAATCCCTCGCCGGCCGCGCTGCGGATCGCCATCGATACCGATCCGCAGCAGTTGCGCGTGCTCAAGTGCCGTGGCGGGCTGGCGCCGACGCGGCCCATTGCCTTCGAATGGCAGTGAGGCGGGACCGTCATGCGCTGGGTCTGCCTGCTGTTGCCGCAACTGGCGTTGGACGGTGTCCTGCGCCGGCAGTCGATGCCCGATCAGCCACTGGCCCTGATCGATGGCCCGGTGCAGCGGCGCGTGCTGCATTCGGTCAATCCGGCTGCGCGTGCGCTCGGCCTGCGGCCGGGGCAATCGCTGGCGGCGGCGCAGGCGATCAATGCCGGCTTCACCAGCGTCGCCTACGACCCCAAGGACGCGGCGCACTGGCGTGACCTGGTCGCAGCGTGGGCCTACGGTTTCAGTTCCCAGGTCAGCACCCAGTTCTCGCATGCGATCGTGCTGGAGATCGGTCGCAGCCTGAAGCTGTTCGGGCCGTGGCCGCGGCTGGAAGCGCAGATGCGCGAGGAACTACGCGAGCTGGGCTTCCGCCATCGCCTGGTCGCCGCGCCCAATCCGCATGCGGCGCGCGTGCTGGCCAATGTCCACGACGGCATCGGGCTGACCGATGAAACCCTGCTGACCGGCCTGGGGCAGATCCCGGTGGAGCGTGCCGGACTCGACCGCGACACCGCGCTGTCGCTGTCGCGCATGGGCCTGCGCCGCCTGCGCCAGGTGTTCGAACTGCCGCGCGACAGCATCACCCGGCGCTTTCCAAAGACGGTGCTGCCATACCTCGATGCGCTGCGTGGCGAGATGACCTCGCCATTGACCCTGTACCGGCCGCCGGACGTGTTCCACCAGCGCATGGAGTTCGACCACGAGATCGAATCCAGCCAGGCGCTGCTGTTCCCGCTGCGCCGCCTGACCGCCGACCTGGCCGCGTTCCTGGCCGGTCGCGACGGCGGCGTGCAGCGCTTCGTGCTGGTGCTCGAGCACGAACGTTGTGCCGACAGCGAAGTCAGCGTCGGCCTGCTGGCGCCCGAGCGCGCGGCCGCGACCCTGTTCGAGCTCACCCGCGGCCGGCTCGAGCAGGCGCGGGTGCCGGCACCGGTGCGCGGCCTGCGCCTGCTCGCGGAGGAGCTGCCGCCATTCGTGCCGGCCAGCCGCGACCTGTTCGATGCCCGTTCGCAGCAGGCGACGCCGTGGCCGCAACTGCGCGAACGCCTGCGCGCGCGCCTCGGCGACGATGCCGTGCATGGCCTGGCGGTGCGCGGCGACCATCGGCCCGAGCGTGCCTGGGGCATGGAAGCGCCGTCGCCGCGCGACACCGCGCCGCCATCGCTGCCGCGGCCGGGCTGGCTGCTGCATCAGCCCATTCCGCTGCGGGATCACGCGCTGACCGTGCTCGCCGGTCCCGAGCGCATCGAGTCGGGCTGGTGGGATGGCTTCGAGGTGCGCCGCGACTATTACCTGGTCGAGACCTCCAGCGGCCAGCGCGCCTGGGCTTATTGCGTCGCCGGCGAGCGTGGGCCGTACATGCTGCACGGGTGGTTCGCATGAACGCCGCGGTTGCGCTGCCCGACTATGCCGAGCTGCATTGCCTGTCGGCCTTCAGTTTCCAGCGCGGTGCATCGGTCGCGCAGGAATTGTTCGATCGCGCGAAAGAGCAGGGCTACCAGGCCCTGGCGATCACCGACGAATGCACCCTGGCCGGCATCGTGCGTGCATTCGAGGCATCGCGGAAAAGCGGCTTGCCGCTGATCGTCGGCAGCGAGATGCGGATCGAAGGCGGCCCCGTGGTGGTGCTGCTGGTGGCGGACCTCGAGGGCTATGTCGCGCTCTGCCGCATGATCACCGTCGCCCGGCGCCGTGCCGACAAGGGTCGCTATCGCCTGCTGCGCGAGGATTTCGAGGGGCTTCCCGAAGGCCTGCTGGCGCTTTGGTTGCCGACCGATGCCCGTGACGTTGAAGTCGAATGGCTGAAGTCGGTGTTCGGTGAACGCCTGTGGATCGCGGTCGAACTGCACCGCGGTGCGGACGACGACGCGCGCCTGCAGGCGCTGCGCGAACTCGGCCATCGCCATGGCCTGCCGCTGGTTGCCGCCGGCGATGCGCACATGCACGTGCGCGCGCGGCGGCTGCTGCAGGACACGCTGACCGCAACCCGGCACCGCACCACCGTGGTCGAGGCCGGGGCGTTGCTGTTTGCCAATGGCGAGCGCCATCTGCGCACGCGCCGCGCGCTGTCGGCGATCTACCCGGCCGACCTGCTGGCCGAAACCGTGCGCGTCGCCGCGCGCTGCCGCTTCACCCTCGACCAGCTGCAATATGAGTATCCGCGCGAACTGGTCCCGGCCGGCCACACCGCGGCCACCTGGCTGCGCCACCTGACCGAAGAAGGCGCGCGCTGGCGCTGGCCCGCCGGCACGCCCGACAAGGCCCGCGACCAGATCGAGCACGAACTGGCGCTGATCTCCGAGCTGCGCTACGAGTCCTACTTCCTGACCGTGCACGACATCGTCCGCTTCGCCCGCGGCCGCTCGATCCTGTGCCAGGGCCGCGGTTCGGCCGCCAACTCGGCGGTGTGCTACGCGCTGGGCGTGACCGAGCTCGACCCGGGCGCGATGAACATGCTGTTCGAGCGCTTCCTCTCGCGCGAGCGCAACGAGCCGCCGGACATCGACATCGATTTTGAGCACGAGCGCCGTGAAGAAGTGCTGCAGTACGTGTTCGAACGCTATGGCCGCGAGCGCGCCGCGCTGGTGACGGTGGCGATCAGCTACCGCGGCAAGAGCGCGATCCGCGACGTCGCCAAGGCGCTGGGTCTGCCACCCGACCAGGTCAACGAACTGACCGCGACCATGGAGCGCTGGACCGGCGAACTGCCGATGCCCGAATACCTGCGCGAGCGCGGCTTCGATCCGGAGGCACCGATCCTGCGCCGGGTCATGCAGCTGACCGCCGAGCTGATCGGTTTCCCGCGCCACCTGTCGCAACACCCGGGCGGCTTCGTCATCAGCGAGCAGCCGCTGCACCACCTGGTGCCGGTGGAGAACGCGGCGATGGACGGCCGCACCGTGATCCAGTGGGACAAGGACGACCTCGACGTGATGCAGGTGTCCAAGGTCGACTGCCTTGCCCTGGGCATGCTGACCGCGGTGCGAAAGACCCTCGACCAGCTGCGCCGGCACGGCCGTCGCGACATGACCGTGGCCGACATCCCGGCCGACGACCCCGACACCTACGAGATGATTGGCCGCGCCGACACCGTCGGTGTGTTCCAGATCGAATCGCGCGCGCAGATGGCGATGCTGCCGCGGCTGCGGCCAAAGAACTTCTACGACCTGGTGATCGAGGTCGCGATCGTGCGGCCGGGGCCGATCCAGGGCGACATGGTTCATCCGTATCTGCGCCGCCGCAATGGCCAGGAGCCGGTCGAGTATCCGCCGCGCCTGCGCGAAGTGTTCGAGCGCACGCTCGGCGTGCCGCTGTTCCAGGAACAAGTGATGCAGCTGGCGATCCAGGCCGCCGACTACACCCCGGGCGAGGCCGACGAACTGCGCCGCTCGATGGCCGCCTGGAAACGCCACGGCGGGCTGGAGCACCATCGCGAACGGCTGACCTCGCGCATGCTCGACAACGGCTACCCGCTCGAGTTCGCCGAGCGCATCTTCGAGCAGATCAAGGGCTTCGGCAGCTATGGCTTCCCCGAGTCGCACGCGGCCAGCTTCGCGCTGATCACCTATGTCACCTGCTGGCTCAAGCGGCACGAGCCGGCGGCCTTCGCCTGCAGCCTGATCAACAGCTGGCCGATGGGTTTCTACACGCCCGACCAGATCCTCCAGGACGTGCGCCGCCATGGCGTGGGCGTGCTGCCGGTCGACGTGCGTTTCAGCGACTGGGACTGCAGCCTGGAGTGGATGCGCGACCAGGCCGGGCTCCGCGACAAGGTGCTGTCGATCCGGCTCGGCCTGCGCATGATCCAGGGCTTCGACAGTGTCGCGGCCGAACGCATCGAGGAGGCGCGGCGGCGGCGTGCCTTCGACGATGTCGCCGACCTGTGTGAGCGTGCCACGCTCGACCGCCGCCAGCAGGGCCTGCTGGCCGACGCCGGTGCATTGAAGTCATTGGCCGGCCATCGTCATCGCGCGCGCTGGGCAATCACCGGCGTCGAGCGCCAGCTGCCGCTGCTGGGTGCCACTGTCTCGGGCAAGGAAACGCAGATCCGGCTGCCGATGCCCACGCCCGACGAGGACCTGTGCGCCGACTACGCACTGACCGGCACCACGCTCGGCCGGCACCCGCTGTCGTACCTGCGCAAGGCGCTGGCCGCGCGCCGCTGCAAGGGCTCGGCCGAACTGGACAAGGTCGCCCATGGCCACAGCGTGCGCACCGCCGGCCTGGTGCGCGGTCGCCAGCAGCCGCAGACCGCGAGCGGCGTGATCTTCGTGACCCTGGAAGACGAATCGGGAACGATCAACGTCGTGGTCTGGAAGCACCTGGCCGAACGCCAGCGACGGGTGCTGCTGGAGTCGCAATTACTGGTGGTGGAAGGACGGCTGGAGCGCGTCGACGGCGTCCAGCACGTGATCGCGCAACGGCTGGAGAACTATGCCGAGCTGCTCGGTGAGCTGGACACGAGTTCGCGCGATTTCCGTTGAAGCGCGGCAAGGCTACTTCTTCGAAGGCTTCGACTGCTCGTCACCGTTTCCGTTGTCTTTCACCCGCGCCAGCATGCGCCGCTCGAACGCGCCGACCGCGGCCAGCACCAGCAGTGTCAGCACCGTCGCCGCCAGCGCCAGCAGGTGGTAACGGAACCCGGCCATCACCCCGATCACCGCCACCATCAGGATCGATGCCGCCGTGGTGATGCCGGCGACGACCTGCGAGCCGCGATGGCCGAAGATGGTGCCGGCACCGATGAACGACACGCCGGCGATCACCGCTTCGACCAGGCGCAGGGGATCGAGCGTCAGGCCTTCGCCATCGAGGCGATGGTCGGTGATCACGAGCTGGCCCAGGCCGACCAGCAGCGCCGCGGCACCGGCCACCAGCATGTGCGTGCGGAAACCGGCCGGGCGGTTCTTGAGTTCGCGCTCGAAGCCGATCGCGCCGCCCAGCACCATGGCGATCGCGGTGTCGCCGAGCACCATCAGCTGCAAGGTCCAGTCCATCCGGCCACCCTAAGGGCAGGCGATGTATAGACGGCGTCACGACCGCTCCGCCGATGCACACGCGACCACTACACGCGCATCACACATCCCTTCCTAGGATCGGTCGCACCTAAACGGAGGGTAGAACATGGGCATCATCATCTGGTTGATCGTTGGCGGTGTCATCGGCTGGCTTGCGAGCCTGGTCATGCGGCGCGACGGACAGCAGGGAATTTTTCTCAACATCATCGTCGGCATCATCGGCGCCTTCATCGGTGGCTGGCTCGGCGGCGTGCTGGGAATCGGCGGTGGCGACATCAACGATGGCAACTTCAGCATTGGCGGCCTGCTGCTGTCGTTGCTGGGTGCGATCGTGCTGTTGGCGATCGTCAATCTGTTCACCCGCGGACGTGCGCGCTGAGCCTGCAGTGACGCGGTGAAGGAAGCGCATGCGTTTCCATTGGACTGCCAGCTGCTTGCGGCTGGCAGTCTTCGTTTGATCGGGGCGAACAGGAGCGGGCAGGCGGCCTATCGGTATCCCGTCGCGCGGCCATACCAGTCGGCCAGCGCGTCCGGCAACGCATCCGCAACCGGGATGTCGACCGCGGTGTAGGCGTCCAGGGTGTCGAGCACATGTCCTCGCAATGCCGCCGTCTGCGGATTGTCGAGCCAGTCCGGATCGCCTTCGAGGCTGTCCAGCACCGCCGCCGCCCACGTGAACAGTCCTTCCCGCCGGTGCAGCAGTTCGGCGCGCAGCCATGGCCGCAGCGGATGGTGGACGCTGAAACCGCGCTCGGCGAGGGCGGCGATCTCGCCTTCGAGGAGCGCATAGGCACCGCGATACCACTCGCTGTGGCCGCCGGCTTCCTCGCGGACAAGCAGGGGCACCGGAGCGCCATGCACGGCGACCGAGTGGCCGAGCGACAGTTCGAGATCGCGTGCATCCCGGACGGTTTCGGTTTCCACCAGGAAAGCGCGGTCGAGGTCGAAGAACTCGAAGTAGCGCGACTGCAGTGCCTGCATCCGCTGCAGCGGGTGGCGCGAGAAGCCGAGCTTGAGCAGATCCTCGCCGGCGCACGGCAATACGTACAGGAAGCTCGCACCTTCGCTGGTGGCGCGCGTGCTCTCCGGGGCGGCGGTGCGGATGAAGGCCATATGGCCGATGATCGCGCCAGTGCAGGGAAGGGTGCGCAAACTTCGCATGAACGAATGCCGACGATGCTGACGCAGCCTTGATGCCAGCGTCGGGATGCTGCGGCCATGGCAGCCCGCGAGCGCACCCCCATTACCAGCAAGTCCGGGTCGGCCGTGCAATCGGCCAGGGCCGGCGGCCTGGTCTACGTCAGCGATGGCGACCCCGGCCTTCGTCGCCGCCGCGCCGGCAAAGGCTTCTCGTACGTGGATGCGCGTGGCCGCAGCGTACGCGACGCGGCGACGCTGGCGCGGATCCGCGCACTGGCCATCCCGCCGGCCTATCGCGACGTCTGGATCTGCACCCGTGCCAACGGCCACCTGCAGGCCACCGGTCGCGATGCCCGCGGCCGCAAGCAATACCGCTACCACCCCGACTGGAGCCAGGTCCGCGACAGCGACAAGTTCGATCGCATCGTCGCCTTTGGTGACGCGCTGCCGCGCCTGCGCCGGCGCCTGCGCGGCGATCTGGCGCGCAGTGGCCTCGGGCGCGAGAAGGTGTCGGCGATCGTGGTCGCGGTGCTCGCCGACACCCTGCTGCGCATCGGCAACGACGAGTACGCGCGCGGCAACCGCTCCTACGGCCTGACCACATTGCGAAACCGCCACGTCGAGTTCCTGCGCGGCGGTCGCGCCAAGTTCCGTTTCCGCGGCAAGAGCGGCCTCGAGCACGACGTCGTCCTCGACGATGCGCGCCTGGCGCGCCTCATGCACCGGTGCCAGCAACTGCCCGGCCAGATGCTGTTCCAGTACCGCGACGAGGACGACACGGTGCAGCCGGTCGACTCCGGGCTGGTCAACGACTACCTGCGCGACGCGACCGGGGGCGACTTCACTGCCAAGGACTTCCGCACCTGGGGCGGCACGCTGCTTGCGGTTCGCCTCCTGGCCGGTCACGAGGTGCCCTGCAAGGACGACGGAGCGCCGGACGCGCCGGCCATCGTCGCGGCACGCAATGCGGTGATCAAGGATGTCGCGCAGGTGCTCGGCAACACGCCGGCGATCTGCCGCAAGTCCTACATTGACCCGGTGGTCTTCACCTGCTGGGAAGACGGCCGCCTGCAGCGCGCCACCGCGAATGCACGCGGGGCGCGGCAGTGGGAGCAGGCGGCGCTGCGGCTGCTGAAGCGTGGCCACCGCGGGAAGGTAGCCAAGTAGCGACGCCGCGGAGTTCAGGCCCGCCAGTCGACGTCGTATTCCTCGAGGTACGCGTCCACCGCCGAGCCGATGGTGGGATACATCGGCCCGAACTGCTCCAGCATCTCGAAACGCCGCAACTTGTCCTTGACCGGATCCTTCAGTTCCGCGAATCGCATCTCGACGCCGGTTTCGCGCAGCGACTTCTCCAGCCCCGCCAGCATGTCCGCCGACGTCACGTCGATGCTGGTCACCGGCTCGGCGGCAACGATGATCCGCCGCACCGGTGTCGGCGACTGCGCGATCGCCTCGAGCAGGCGCTGGTGGAACAGCTCGGCATTGGCGAAGAACAGCGGCGCGTCCCAGCGGAACAGGACCAGGCCCGGAACCAGGCGCGCGTCGGGATAGCGGCGGATGTCGTGGAAGCCGCGGATGCCGTCGACCCGGCCCATCACCGCGAAGTGCGGGCGCCAGCCGTCCCAGAGGAATTCGATGATGGCGATCGCGATCGCGATGCCGATGCCGTGGATCACACCCATCACGGCAACGCCGACGAAGCAGGCGATCGAGAGCCAGAACTCCCATTGCTGGATGCGGTAGATGCGGCGCAGGTCTTCGAACTCGAACAGTCCAATCGCCGCCGCTATCACGACCGCCGCCAGCGCGCTGCTGGGCAGGTGTTCCAGCAGGTTCGGCGCGAACAGCAGCAGCATGGCCACCGCCACCGCGCCGACCACGCCGGTGAGCTGGGTCTGCGAGCCCGCGGCTTCGGCGACCGGCGTCCGCGAGGAACTGCTGCTGACCGGGAAACCCTGGAACAGGCCGGCGGCGAGGTTCGCCGCACCCAGGCCGATCATTTCCTGGTTGGGGTCGACCGCCGTGCCGGTCCTGGCCGCATAGGTTCGCGACAGCACGCTCGTGTCGGCGAAGGCCACCATCGCCACGGCGGCGCCGCCAATCACCACCTGGGCCAGGTGGGCTGGTTCGATCCAGGGCAGGGCGAAGGAAGGCAGGCCCTGCGGCAACTGACCGAGCACCTTCACTCCGGCGCTGTCGTCCAGGCCAAGTGCACCGACCACGAAGGTCGCCGCGACGACCGCGATCAGCAGCCCGGGAATCCGCTTGTAGGGCTTGAGCAGCAGTATCAGCACCAGCGTGCCGCCGCCGACGGCGAAGGCCGTCCAGTTGGCCTGGCCGGCCAGGATCGCCTGCAGGGTCCGGGTGAAGTCGCGCAGCGGCCCGGCGCTGTCGATGGAAAAACCGAACAGCTTGGGCAACTGGCTGATCAGCACGGTCAGCGCGATGCCGTTCATGTAGCCATAGCGGATCGGCTTCGACAGCAGTTCGGTGACGAACCCCAGGCGCAGGATGCCGATCAGGATGCACACCAGTCCCGACACGACCGCCATCAGGCTCGCCACGACCACCGCGCGTGCCGGATCGCCTGCCGACAGCGGCAGCACCACGGCGAGGATCACTGCCGCAAGCGAGGAGTCCGGTCCCAGCACGAGGATGCGGCTCGGCCCGAACAGTGCGTAGGCGAGCAGCGGGACGATCGTGGCGTAGAGGCCGTAGATGCCGGGGACACCCGATGCCACCGCGTAGGCGATGCCGACCGGCACCAGCATCGTGGTCAGCACCAGCCCCGCCATCAGGTCGTGCGGCAGCCAGGCCGCCTCATAGCGCCTGGCGATCTGCAGTCCGGGTAGCCAACGCATCCAGCCATTCATGCCCGCGAGCTCCCTGGTGTGGCGGTGATCAGTACCGCTCCTTGATGAGCTTGAACGGATAGTCCGGATCGACATAGTCGCCGCGCTTCTGCCGCTTGGGCAGGCTGAACTTCTCACGCGGCAGCTCCTCGTAGGGAACCTTGTCGAGGATATGGCGGATGATGTTCAGGCGCCCGCGGCGCTTGTCGTCGGTCCGCGCCACGTACCACGGCGCCTGCGGCGAATCGGTCGCGGCGAACATGTCATCGCGTGCCCGTGAGTAGTCGTACCAGCGGCCATACGATTTCAGGTCCATCGGCGTGAGCTTCCACAGCTTGCGGCCGTCGGTGGCGCGTTCCTTCAACCGCTTGGTCTGCTCCTCATCGCTGACCTCCAGCCAGTACTTGAGCAGGATGATCCCCGACTGCGCGATTGCCGCTTCCACCAGCGGCGTGGTGCGCAGGAACTTGCGTACCTTGGCTTCGGAGGTGAACCCCATCACCCGTTCGACGCCGGCGCGGTTGTACCAGCTGCGATCGAAGATCACGAACTCACCGGCCGCCGGCAGGTGCCGCATGTAGCGCTGGAAATACATCTGGCTCTTCTCGCGGTCGGTCGGCGCCGGCAGGGCCACGACCCGGAACACGCGCGGACTGACCCGCTCGGTGATGGCCTTGATCGTGCCGCCTTTTCCCGCAGTATCGCGTCCCTCGAACACGACGCAGACTTTCATCTTCTTGGCGACCAGCCACATCTGCAGCTTGACCAGCTCGACATGCAGCTTCTCCAGCTCCGCCTCGTACTCCTTGCGCCGCATCCTTTCCGGTTCAGCAGATGCGTCCTCGTTCCTGTCGGCTTTCATGGCGACAACTCCGGGTGCATGGTCGTGTGTTCGGGAAGCGTCGCGACAGGGCAGGAGCGGCGCCTGGCTGGCAGGTCACGCCTTCTTTTCGTTCTCGACGGCCTTGTTGACGATGTCGTCGTAGAGCTCGACGATCTGCACGCCGATCTTGTGCATGTCCGGATTGCGCGCCCACACCTGTTGTCCGCGCTGCGCGTCTTCGAGCGCGCTCTTGAGGAACGTGATGTCCTCGTCGGTCAGGCGTTCGCCGGCGTCGACGCGCTTCTTCACCGCCAGGGTGCGGGGCAGGCGGTAATTGATCAGCCTTTCGAGCAGCGCCTGGAGAGTGCCGGTATCGTCGATCTCGTCGGACATCGTGACCGCCCTTGGTCTGGGGAGCGGCTATTCTGCGCTCGCACCGCGTTACGCCGGCATCACGGGCGGGCGGCCCGGTGTCCAGGAGGCGGGCAAAAAGCCCGCACCTGGCGGGCTTTTGGCCTACGCGAAATGGCGGCTCAACCGGCTTGCTGGATCCGCATCATGTTGCCCGACGGATCCCGGACCGCGCAGTCGCGAACTCCGTAGGGCTGGTCGGTCGGTTCCTGGACGATCTCGGCGCCACCGGCCTGCAGCTTCTCGAACGTACCGTCGAGGTCCCGGGTGGCCAGCAGGATGATGCCGTAGGTGCCCTTGGCCATCATCTCGGCGATGGTGCGGCGCTCTTCGTCGGTGACCCCGGGCGTGGCGGCCGGCGGATGCAGGACGATGGACGTTTCGGGCTGGCCGACCGGGCCGACCGTGATCCAGCGCAGGCCGTTGTAGCCGACATCCTTGCGCACTTCGAAGCCGAGGGTGTCGCGGTAGAACGCCAGCGCGGCGTCCGGATCGTTCTGGGGGAGAAAACTTGCGTGAATGGTGATGTTCATTGCAGTCATCCTTGTGGGTCGAGCGGTCATCCTAGGCGGGGTCGGTCGCCTTCGCTTCTCGATTCCTGACCGGTCTGGTGATCTGCTTCTCGACGCAGGACGGGATCCCCGGCGCGGCGTCTGCGAGCTGGCGCCGATAGACACTGGGCGCCATGCCGACCAGCTCGGTGAAGCGGGTGCTGAAGGTTCCCAGCGACGAGCAGCCGACCGCGAAGCAGGCTTCGGTGACGCTGAGTTCGCCGCCGCGCAGCAACGCCATCGCCCGTTCGATCCGGCGGGTCATGAGGTAGGAGTAGGGCGATTCGCCATAGGCCAGCTTGAACTGGCGGCTGAGGTGACCGGCCGACATGTGCACGCCCTGGGCGAGCGCCTCCACATCCAGCGGCTGCGCATACTCACGGTCGATGCGGTCGCGGACACGTCGCAGTCGCGCGAGGTCGCGCAGGTGCACTGCATCGGAGGGTCTGGCGGTCACGTCCGCGATCGTGCCACCGCGCACTGTGGCGCTCAAGATCCGGTGGCGCTCAAGATCCCGTGAAGCGTGGTTTCACCGTTGCGTGCGACCCATCGGATCGGGGTGGTGGACGTGCGGCATCTCGGTCGCGCCGCTCAGGTAGGCGTTGAGCCAGTCCCTGAAATGGGTTGGCGCGAGCCTCGCATCGGGGCCCGGTGTGAGCATGCGGTCGTCCAGGATCGCGTCGTAGTAACGAGCCGCGGGGTCGGCCACGACCGGCCTGTCGTCCTGGTAGCTGTACATGACCCATTGCACGAGCTCGCACAACCGGTAGGTTTCCGGGCCGGCGATCTCGAGGGTGCCGGACGGCGGTGGCATCGTTACCAGCTCGGCCAACTGGTCGGCGACGTCGTCCGCCGCCACCGGCTGCACCAGCGACGGCGACAGATGGACGATGTCCTTGCCGCTGCCCGGCGGAATGATGCTGGCCATGAACTCGAAGAACTGCGTGGCCTGCACCAGCGTGTGCGGGACGCTCGACGCGGCGATGAGGCGTTCCTGCACCTGCTTTGCGCGGAAGTACGGACTGGTCTGCAGCCGTTGCGTGCCGACCACCGACAGCGCGATGTGATGGGACACCCCGGCGCGCTCGCACGCCGCGAGAATCTGCTCGCTCGACTGCCTGAAGAATTCGCTGACCTCGGGTTCGTCGAACGATGGCGCATTGGTCACGTCGACCAGGGTGTGCGCATCCGCGAGCGCCGCATCCAGGCCCTCGCCGGTGACGGTGTTCACGCCCGACCTCCGGGAAGCGGCGAACACGTCGTGTCCCTTGTTCCTCAGACGCTCGACAAGCCTGCTTCCGACGAGCCCATGTCCACCGGCTACTACAATTTTCATTGCTGGGTTCCTGGGGATCGTGGCGCGCGGGCGGAGCAGCTGACACGAAACGATAGGCAGGCCACCACCGCGGCAGAAGCCCCGGCCCCGGACACCCCGTGTTGTCAGGTGCGCAACAATGGCTGCATCAAAGCGCAGTGCGGCTCAAATGGCCCGGAAACCGAACGCCCCACAAGGCTGAAGCCTTGCAGGGCGTGGGTTTGACGCTTTGAAGATGGTGGAGGTGGGGGGAGTTTAACGGACTCTTAATACCGCTGTATTCTAGCCAGTTGATGCCTAGTTCTGTCGAATGTTACCGTCAATGTTACCGTCATGGCGTTCCCACTCGCGCTGCCACTAGATCTCGACAGGGATGCCGCTTCTCCCGATTCTTGCCCGGGTCACCGCTCCACTGGCCGACAGTAGTGCGCCTGGCGGTGCCACAGCCTGCACGGTTCGGGGGCGGATTCAACCGGGCCTGCCAGCCAGAGCATCATCCCGCCCCTAACCTGCGGCCTGCTCAGCCCCGTCTTGGCGACGACCAAGTGCGACGGCCCGATCCAGCAGCCAGTTCAGCCAACTTGACTGGGACCAAGAGCTCGTAGCTAGCAGGGGGGCGACCCAGTCCACCGTTAGTAGGTCTGCGGCCTCGCGCGACTGCGGGAAAAACGGCGCATCGGGTTCATGCAGGAACCAGTCACCTAGCAGCGCGCCGCAGTCTGCGCATAGGATTCCGATGTAGGACAAATCCGCCGAGCTCGGCCTTGCCCGGCTCAGCCAGGGCGCCGCGCGGTCGATAGCACTCCGCACATCGTCATTCATGGCCTCAATTTGGATGAGGCCGGGTCTGCCTCAGGCTGGTAGTCCGGTTCTGATGTCTGCTTCTGGCCGATAGCGGCCATAGTGCCGGGCGGGGCGGTCGGACCGGTGCTAGTGTCCGCTTCCGACCCAAAGTGGACCTTGGGCGAAAGGGGCTCCAGCCCACTCGCTGGAGATGGCTTCCACTACAAGGGGTGTGGAATGAGCGGTCCTGAGTGGGTATTGGTATGCCTGAGTGCCGCGTTTGGCATCGTTGCCATGGTGATGGTCATCACCGCATTGCGTCATGGCGTAGTGAGAACGTGGTTTTACTTCGGACCCGTCTTTCGGCG
>DATDBK010000240.1:0-22605 GCA_036524935.1 Lysobacter sp.
CTGGCGCAGCGCTTCATCGATACCGACCTGATGTCGCAGGCCGCCGCGCTGGCGCTGTACGCCGTGCTTTCGCTGGCGCCGCTGCTGCTGATCCTGGTGTGGCTGACGAGCGCCCTGCTGCCCGGCGCACAGGAAGCCCTGATGGACCAGATCGGGACGCTGGCTGGCCGCGAGGCCGGGCAGATCGCGCGGACCATCATCGACAATGCGCAGGCCCAGCCCGATACCGGGTCGATTGCCGGGTGGTGGAGCGTGGCGCTGCTGATGGTCGGCGCCACGGCGGTGTTCGCCCAGCTTCAGGACGTACTGAACCGGATCTTCCGCACCGATGCCACGCGCCTGTCGGGCATCGTCGCCTGGTTGCGCAAGCGGGTGTTCTCGTTGGGGCTGGTGTTCGCGATGGGTTTCCTGCTGCTGGTGTCGATGACCGTCAGCACCGCGCTGCAGCTGGCGTTCTCACGCTTCGAATGGGTGCTGCCCACGTTGCTGAATGCCGCCACGTGGGTGATCTACACGCTGTCGTTCGCGCTGATGTATCACTACCTTCCCGACCGCCGCGTGGGCTGGAAGCGTGCCATGGGTGGCGGCGCGGTCACGGCGGTGTTGTTCGTGCTGGGGCGCAATGCCATCGGCTGGTACCTGGACCGTTCTGATCCAGGTTCGGCCTATGGTTCCATGGGCGCGCTGCTGCTCGCCCTGGTCTGGATCTACTACGCCTCGCTGATCGTGTTTGCCGGCGCGCTGTTCACGGCCGTCATCGACGAGCGCGCACTGGCGAAAGCGCGCGCCCGGGCGAAGAAAACCTAGGCCTTGTCGCCGGGCAGTTCGGCAGCGGCCCGCGACACGATCCCGATATCGGCAATCTTGTAGCCGGCGGTCAGCATCGTGTGCAGGAGCGGCCGGTCGGACGCGCCATCGATTGCCTGACGCACGTGATAGAGATGGCTGCGCAGGCTGTCGGACTCGGGTTCCTCGCCCTTCCAGATCGCGCGCACGAGCTCTTCACGGCTGACAACGCGCGGAGACTGGCGCATCAGGATCGTCAGCAGGCGCAGGCCGGTCGGAGTCAGATGCACTTCTGCGCCGCCGCGGCGGACTTGCATCGTCTCCGCGTCAAGGGTGAGGTCGGCCACCTGCAGCACGGTACCTGCGACTTCCCTTCGGCTGCGCTTTACCAGTGCTGCCACGCGCGCCCTCAGTTCCTCGACCGCAAACGGCTTGGTCAGGTAATCATCGGCGCCCGCCTCGAGGCCGGTGAGCTTCTCCTCGAGCGTGTCGCGCGCGGTCAGCATCAGTATCGGCGGTGCCTTGCCCTGCTTCTCGCCGATGCGGCGACAGACCTCGATGCCGTCGAGACGCGGCAGCGACCGATCCAGGATCACCAGGTCGTAGCTGGTCTCGCCCAGCAATCTCAGTGCCTCGACGCCATCGCGCGCGAAATCGACTTCGTAGCCGACAGCGTCCAGGCATTCGCCAACAAGCTCGGCAATGGCCGGGTGATCCTCGACCACGAGGATCAACCCTCCTTCATTCACAGGCATGCTCACTTCCCCCAAAGTTGTGCATGCCGCGCTGTGTGGCGCGGCATCGACGAGGGTGGCGAGGTGCGGGGTCGCAGTCAAGCGGCGCAACGCTCCTGCTTGCCGGTCCGGGCCTGGGGTGGCTCGGCGGCGGCCCGTGGGCGGCTCGGCGCCGGGGCAGCCGCGCTACTGCGCGAGGAGCAGGGGGGACCGGGCGATGGCGCCGCGACCGGCACCGCCAGCCAGCGCGGCGTCTCGATGCCATTGGCCACGATGACGAGCCGGGTGATGGTACCGCGGCACAACTGGCGTCGGTCAAAGAGACCACTGCCACACGGCGCGGTTGCCATCAAATTCGGCTATCGAGGTCGCCATGCGCCATCGATAAGCCCGTAGCGCAATCAGGGGGTCAGCACGACCTTTCGGCAATCGTCTTTCTTCTCGTCGAAGATGCGATAGCCTTCCGCGGCATCGGCCAATGCCATGCGATGACTGATGATCACCTCCGGCTGCAGCTCACCTCTCTGAATGTGCTCGAGCAGCACCGGCATGTGGTGCTGTACATGCGTCTGCCCCATCCGGAACGCCAGGCCCTTGTCGAAAGCATCGCCGAACAGGAAGGCGTGGATGAAGCCCGCGTACACGCCGGGCACACTGACAACGCCACCCCGCCTGGTCGCGCCGATGGCCATGCGCAGCGCACTGCCGCTGCTGCCCTCCAGCTTCAGGGTGGTCAGCACGGATTCCACGGCGCTCCCCTTGGCTTCGAAGCCGACCGCCTCAATGGTCGCGTCGACACCGCGGTTGCCTGTCGCTCCCACGATGTAGGCGGCCGGGTCGTCTTCTTCTTCAAGGTTGATCGGCTCGACTCCGTATGTGGCGGCCGCAAACTCCAGGCGGTAGGGGTGCCGGTCCACCATGAAGATGCGCTCCACCCCGAGCAGCCGTGCGGAAGCGGCCGCCATCATTCCAACCGGCCCGCCGCCGAGAATGGCCAAGGTGGACCCAGGGCCTATCTCGGCGTTGAGCACGGCCTGGTAACCCGTAGGAAGGATGTCAGACAGAAACAACACCTGCTCGTCGGACAACCCCTCCGGAAGCAACAAGGGCCCGACATTCGATTTCGGCACGCGGACGTACTCGGCTTGACCGCCGGAGTACCCGCCGTACAGATGCGTGTATCCGAACATCCCTGCCCCGGAGCGGATCTCCTTCTTGTTGATGATGGCGACCCGCCCCGGGTTCGTGGTCTCGCAGGCCGAATAGAGGTGAAGGCTGCAAAAGAAACAGTCACCACAGGAAATGGTGAACGGCACCACGACCCGGTCACCGCGATGGAGCCTGGCCACACCGGATCCGGCATCCTCCACGATGCCCATGAACTCATGCCCGAGGATGTCGCCATCTTCAAGGCCCGGCACCTTTCCGCGATACAGGTGCAGATCAGAGCCGCAGATTGCCGTGGCGGTGACACGCAGGATGATGTCGTCGTTCTCGACGAGCACAGGGTCTGGAACGGTCTCGACGCGGACGTCGTGCTTTCCGTGGTACGTGAGTGCTTTCATTGTTGCCTCTGACTCGAATACTGGCCCATCTGTCGACTACACCACCGGGGGATCCTTCTCGCGGACAAAGTGCCGGTGTGCGGCCAAGGCCTGTATGAACTCTGCAGCGGTACTCGCATCTGGTTCGTCTTTGAGCAAGAGCCCGGTGTCACTGTCGTCGCGAAGCACTCCCGCGCCCTCAGCCAGTGCCGCCGCCTCGGCGAGCAGGGCGATCGGCTTGCAATGTCGATACTGGTCCTTGAGAAACTCCGCGGCACGACCGTCCTTCTTCAATGTCTCGACATGCGCCGCGCCTCCAGGAATGACGACGGCATCGAACAGAACCGCGGGCTCGTTTTCCAGGGAGGACTCGGCCTCGAGCGATTCCCCTTGCGAGCCCACCAGTGGACCGATTCGGGGGCCGACCAACCTCACCACGGCGCCTGCCTTCAGCAGTGCGGTCCGGAACTGTTCGACCTGCGCGGCATCGACGCCTGGCGCTACCAGGATGGCGACCTTGCGGCTACGTACACCGACATCTCCCGGGCGCGCGGTCAGCGACAGCGTGGGCGAACGGTCGATTTCAGGCTTGGGGGGCTTGATCGCCCTGGGCATCGGATCGGGCAACGTCATCCCCAGACCTTCGGCAACTTGCCCGGAAAGGTCGTCGGAAACGTTTCGCAGCATCGACAAGACGCGCCGCCTGATGGCAGGCACGGTGACCTTGGATAGCTCAAAGCGGAAAGCAGCCGCGATGTGAGCCTGCTCCGCCGGTGTCTGGCTGTTGAAGAACAAGGTGGCCTGGTTGAAGTGCTCGGCGAACTTCTCCGGTTTGCCGCGGACTTCGTCCGCCTCGATGGGCTCGGGAAACGAAACGAAGCCGGCAGGGCCAGCCTGGAACGGGCACCCGCCGGCCAGCGAGTTGGGCTCATAGGCGACCTTGCCGCGGTGAATGGCCTGGCGATGCATGCCATCGCGCTGATTGTTGTGGACCGGACTGATCGGTGCATTGATCGGGATCTCGTGGAAGTTCGGCCCACCCAGACGCTTGAGCTGGGTGTCCACGTACGAGTGGATACGGCCGGCAAGCAGCGGATCGTTGCTGAAATCAATGCCCGGCACGACGTGCGCCGTGCAAAACGCGACTTGCTCGGTCTCGGCGAAGAAGTTGTCCGGGTTGCGATCCAGGACCATACGTCCGATCGGCCTGACCGGAACGAGCTCCTCGGGGATGATCTTCGTCGCGTCGAGCACATCGAAGGAGAAGCTGTCGGCAAGTTCTTCGGAGAACAGCTGCACGCCCAACTCCCATTCGGGGAAGTCGCCCGTTTCGATCGCTTCCCACAGGTCTCGACGATGGAAGTCCGGGTCGGCGCCCGACACCTTGACCGCTTCATCCCACACCTGTGAATGCGTGCCCTGCTTCGGCGTCCAGTGAAACTTGACGAAAGACGACTCGCCCTCGTCATTGACGAATCGGAACGTGTGGACGCCGAACCCCTGCATCATGCGGAAGCTGCGCGGAATGGCACGGTCCGACATCACCCACAGCAGCATGTGCGTGGACTCGGGCATCAGCGATACGAAGTCCCAGAATGTGTCATGGGCCGATGCCGCCTGCGGCATGCCATGGTGGGGCTCGGGCTTTACCGCATGCACAAGGTCCGGGAACTTCATCGCATCCTGGATGAAGAACACGGGAATGTTGTTGCCAACCAGATCCCAATTGCCTTCGTCTGTATAGAACTTGACAGCGAACCCCCGCACATCGCGAGCCGTGTCCTTCGATCCGCGCTCGCCGGCCACGGTGGAAAATCGAACGAAGACCGGCGTGCGCTTGCCCGCCTCCTGGAACAGCGAGGCGCGGGTTACGTCGGGAATGGGTTCGTAGCACTCGAAGAAGCCGTGGGCACCCGAGCCACGCGCGTGCACGATCCGTTCCGGGATGCGCTCGTGGTCGAAGTGGGTGATCTTCTCGCGCAGGATGAAGTCCTTCAGCAGGGCCGGCCCGCGAACGCCTGCCTTGAGCGAGTTCTGGTTGTCGGCGACAGGTACGCCCTGATTGGTCGTCAGGCGCTGGCCACTGGCATCCACTCTTACCCGATCCAGCGGACCCACTGTCGGATTGGACCCGGCTGCCGGAGGTGCTCCGGCTTTTGCATTGCGTTGCACCTCCGACACCGTGCTGGCCCCCGCCAAGTCCGAAGGCGGCGTCACCACGGTCCCTTCTGGGGGATTGTGCGCGCCCTCTATGGTGAACTCCGATGCCTTGTTCTCGTTGAATGGCATCAGAGCAGCGGTCTCTTCGACTTCTCGAGCCTGATCTGCCACCGGTCCCGACGCGAACTGCGGCGCCCCTTGGGTACTCGTGGTGCTGGATTTTCCCTTGCGAGTTGCCATTTGATCTCGTCCACAAAACATGTAGAGAACCAACCTAGGCAGGCCGCCATGACCAGCCCGTGAGGCAGCTGAATCGTGACAAGCGACGTAGCTGAACAACTCGTTTGCAGTCTCACGGCTTCGTCATGTCGGCCGTCGGACGCTCTCCCGCACCAGATTGTCAGGAACCGGCCATGAAGACTCTCGCGATAACCGCCTTTGCGGCGATGGCGTTGCTTGTTGCGTGCGACAGGAGGGAGAACGATGGCAACTCGACCGTCGGCGAAGCGCCCGATGCCGCGCCACAAGCGGCCACTGCTGCCGAGACTCCGGCGCCGGCGGCTGCTCCCGGGGAGCAGGCCAACAGCGGAGACGTCCAGGCGCTGAGCCTGCTGGCCGCGATCAACCAGCACGAGATCGACGCGGCTCGCCAGGCCGTAGCCAAGGGCGTCAAGGGAGCAGTCGCGGAATACGCAGCCATGATGGAAAAGGACCATGGCGAGAACCAGGCTAAGACGCTGCAGATGATCACGCCTGTTGACACGCCCGACGTTGCCAGCATGAAGGCGGACGGCGCGAAGGAACTGCAGGCACTGGACCAGCAGAGCAGTTCCGCCTACGAGAAGGCCTACATCAAGGCCATGGTGGCTGGGCACCAGAAGGCGCTTACGGCAATCGACGAAAAAATGCTGCCCGCTGCCCAGAGCGACCCGGCAAAGACCCACCTGACGCAGACCCGCGTGCACGTCGCCCATCATCTGGAGCGCGCCAAGGCGATCGAGGCTACCCAGGGTTGATTACCTATCCTGTTGTCGCTGCGAGGTCGTAACAAGGCGCTCTCGGCAAATGCGCGGCTGTTCGATCTGAATGCCGCCGATCGGGACGTGGCATTGGACGCCGTTTCCATCGACAACATCTCCGACCAGCAGCTGCTCTGGATCGACCTCACGGGAGACGACGCCGAACTCGAACCAGTCGCGCAACACCTTGGCTGGCCGGAGGCATTGCGTCAGATGGTGCCGGGTACCACGCCGGAGGTGCGGACCTGGGGTGATTCGTTCATGGTGCGTGTCATCGCATCCCGGCACGAAGGCAGCCTGACCTTCAACGGCATCGTTCTCACGATAGTCGCCGGCAGCAACTACGTGGTCAGCATCCACGCCGATCCCATCCAGTTCATCGATGAGCTGCGGGAACGGGAGGTCGGCAACTCCGATCTGGGTGTACTGAGTGCCGACAGCTTCGTCGCCTCCCTGCTGGACTGGCACCTTGGCACCTACTTCGATGCTGTGTCGGACTTCGAGGCGGCCGATGAGCGACTGGAGACGACGATTCTCGACGACACCCATGACCACTGCCTGCAGACGCTGCGGGCCTTGCGCAAGGCGGCCTCGCGCTTGCGCCGGATGCTCTCGGCCCATCGTGGCGTGTTTTCGGCGCTTGCCCGCCCCGATTTCCGACCCTCCGCGGAACGCGAGTCGAACGAACATTTCCTTACCCTGGACACCCACTTCCAGCGTGCGCTGGATGCCGTCGAGGGGACCCGTGAGATCGTCATTGGCAGCTTCGAACTATTCAGCAACCAGACTGCGCTTCGAACCAACGACGTCGTGCGGGTCCTGACGTTCGTCACCGTCCTCATCGGCGTGCTGGCCGTGGTCGCCGGAGTCCTTGGCATGAACTTCGAAGCACCCATCTTCAAGACCGGAATGACCGGATTGACGATGGCGATGGTCGGGATGGTAGTGATTGCTGCCGTAGGAGCTGCCGTGGCGAAATGGAGAGACTGGATATAGTCCGCTTATGCACGCTTCGCCCGAGGAAGCACCATCGAGATGCTGCGCAAGTCCGCAGTGAGCGGTCATGCCTTCTCCTTGCTCGCCAGGAAAACCCCGATGTCGAGTCGCACGTGCCACCAAGGCGTGAAGGCCTTAACGGGTCGTTAGGCAACATCTGGGCCCGGCTGACGTGGTCTACACCCCCATTCCGCTATGCATGCACGAAATCGAGCACGGCCCCAGCGAGTGTGTTCGCTGCAGGTTCTGCCCTGCCCCTCTCCTGCGAGCGCCGGCGACATGACCCATTGGATACGCGAACATATGCTGGCCACCATCGTCCTGACCGTTGTGCTGACCTTGGTCGCGGTCGTTCTCTTCACCAATCTCACGGGCTCGGAGAAGCGGGTGCAGCGGGTCGTGCAGCATCGCTACGCCGTGAGCGACCCCCAGTTTCGGCGAGAGATGGGCGTGATGCTGGGACCTGCGGTGGTCGCCGGCAATCGGATCACCCACCTTCGCAATGGCGACCAGATTTTTCCAGCGATGCTGCAGGCTATCGAGAGTGCGCGCGAAACCATCACATTCGAAACCTACATCTACTGGTCTGACGACATAGGCAGGAAGTTCAGCGAAGCGCTCGCCCAGCGCGCCAGGGCTGGCGTCCAGGTGAAGGTGACCCTGGACTGGCTTGGCAGCAACAAGATGGACGAGGCCATCATCGAGCAGATGAAGCAGGCCGGTGTCCAGGTCGAGCGATACCGCCCGTTGAGCTGGTACAGCCTGGACCGCATCAATCACCGCACCCACCGCAAGATCCTGGTGATTGACGGCCACACCGCGTTCACAGGTGGCGTGGGCATCGCCGACCTGTGGATGGGTCATGCGCAGGATCCAGACCATTGGCGTGATAGCCACTTCCAGATAGAGGGCCCGGCTGCGGCGCAGATGCAAGCGGCCTTCAGCGACAACTGGATCAAGATGACCGGCCACGTCCTCAATGGCACGCCCTACTACCCGGCGGTGGACCGGTACGGCGACGTGGATGCCCAGGTTTTCGTCAGCTCGCCGGCCGGCGGCAGCGAAAGCATGCATCTGATGTACCTGTTGTCCATTGCAGCCGCCACGCAATCAATCGACCTGGCGGCCGCGTATTTCGTCCCCGACAAACTGACCCAGCGCGCCCTGATCCAGGCGCGTGACCGCGGCGTGCGCGTGCGCATCCTCGTGCCCGGTCCGCACATCGACTCCGACGCGGTCCGCCTCGCCTCCAAGGCGCAATGGGGAGTCCTGCTCGGTCGCGGCGTGGAGATCTGGGAGTATCAGCCAACGATGATGCATGTGAAGCTGCTGATCATCGATTCCCACCTGGTATCAGTCGGCTCCACCAATTTTGACGCGCGTTCGTTCCAGCTCAACGACGAGGCCAGCCTCAACGTGTATGACCCGGGATTCGCCCGCGAGATGACTGCCGTGTTCGAGAACGATCTGGCCAGTTCGACTCCCTATACCCTCGCGCAATGGACGCGGCGTCCGTGGAAGGAAAAGCTGCTGGAGAAGTTCGTGATTCCACTGCGATCGCAGCTGTAGCTCGCAATTGAATCCCGCGGTTGCGAGGCTCGAGGGTAAAGCTCTCGCGCCTGCTCGCCTATCAGTCGCACGAGCGCGGAGTAAGGCGGACGCGTTGGTTCTTCGGTATTCGACACGATCTGTGGTGCTCGAAGTTTGGGAACAGGCGGGTCGCAATTTCGGCCTGCTTGACCTCTTCCGGAGGTGCCAGCTTCAGGCCTGTCACCCGCTGGTCACAATCAAGCCCCGATGCTTATGCCCAGGGCATTTGAGGGGCGTTTCGTGGTTTATCTCTTTTTGTTCGCCGCGGTTCTTCCTTTTGCACGTTTCCTGGCGCGGCACGCTCGGTCGCGGCAACGCCGCCAGCGATTATCGTTGCATCAAGATTATCGTTGCATCAACGGTAGTGACTGCAGACCGGCCAGGCCGGACCTCGTCGGCGGTGCAACTGCGACGCGGACCGGGCGCGGTCACGCGGGTCCTGTGGGCCTCCTAGGCAATGCGGGACGACGGGTTGCTGGCCCGAATCGACCCACTGGGAATCGAACCGGCCGCCCCGGCGCCGCATGGGATAAAGCAGGGGAAAGTCAGAGCGTCCGCAAAAAAAAACCCGCATTTTTGCGGGATTTTTAAATATCTGGCGGAGAGAGTGGGATTCGAACCCACGGTGGTACTGCTACCACGGCGGTTTTCAAGACCGCTGCCTTAAACCACTCGGCCATCTCTCCGGATTGACTGACGACGCGTGCGACCCGCCTGGCGGGCCGCGCATTGTCGCATGCCGGCGCGAGGCCTGGCTCGTCTCAGGCTTGAGTGGGGATGCGGATTTCCGCCGCCGGCACCGGGTAGTCGGCGTCGCCCGGGCATGGCATGCCCTTGATCTCCTTGCACTGCAGGCGCGCGGATTCGACCAGCCCCGGGGCCTTCTCGGCGATGAAGTCGATGAACACCCGCACCGCCGGCAAGAGGCCCCGGCGCGAGGCGAAGACCGCGTGGAAGATGCCTTGCGGCAGTCGCCAGTTCGGCAGCACCACTTCCAGTTCGCCACGACGCACGGCCTCGGCGCAGATGGTCTCCGGCAGCAGCGTGATGCCGACGCCCTGCTCGGCCAGCGACATCAGCATCGGGAAATCGAAGCCCATCACCCGCGGCTTGAGCTCGACGCGGCGCACGTCGCCATCGGGCCCGTGCAGCTCCCAGCGCTGGCGCGCGTCGTCTTCGCTCATGCTCAGGGTGACGTGGTCGCTGAGTTCGTCTGGGTTCTTCGGCCGGCCCATCCGCCGCAGGTAGTCCGGGCTGGCGACGAGCAGTTCCTGGATCTGGCCGAAGCTGCGCATCACCAGGCTGCCGTCGTCGTCGAGCTTGGAACGCACGCGCAATGCGACGTCGATGCCTTCATTGATGATGTCGACGCGCCGGTTGCTGACCAGCAACTGCACGCGCACCTGCGGGAAACGGGCGAGGAACTCCGGCAGCAACCGTGGCATCTGCTGCTGGGCCATGCCGACCGGCACGCTGACGCGAATCACGCCTCGCGGTTCGGCGCTGAGACGGTCAACGACTTCGTGGGCGGCCTGGGCCTCGGCCAACATCGACTGGGCGTGGCGGTAGACGCTGTTGCCGACATCGGTCACGGCAAATCGACGCGTCGAACGCTGCAGCAGGCGGACGCCCAGATCGGTCTCGAGCTGGCTGATGCGCCGGCTCAGTCGCGACTTGGGGATGCCCAGCGCGCGCTCCGCAGCGGCGAAACCGGCGTGTTCGACCACCATGGCGAAGTAGTAGAGGTCGTTCAGGTCCTGCATGGCCATAATTCCAATTCCAGAACAGTTAGTGATAGTTGACCAGCTTTATCCCAAATAAGCAACAACCTAGATTGGTCTCAACCCGGCATCCCGCCGAATCTGTTGCAGAGGCCCGTCATGAAACTCCTTCACCTCGACTCCAGCGCCCTGGGCGCCAATTCGATCACCCGTGAGCTCAGCTCGGCGATTGTCGGTCGCTGGCAGGAGTCGCACTCCAACCTGTCGGTCGAGTATCGCGACCTGGACGCCGACCCGATCCCGCACCTGACCGGCCGCGCCCTTGCCAAGGCCGACCAGGCTGACGCCGATGCCGCCGAGGCGGTCATCCAGCAGTTCCTCGATGCCGATGTAGTGGTGGTCGGTGCCCCGTTTTACAACTTCGGCATCCCCTCGACCCTGAAGGCCTGGATTGACCGCGTCGCCGTTGCCGGCCGCACGTTCCGCTACACCGAAGCCGGTCCCGAGGGCCTGGCCGGCGCCAAGCGTGTGATCATCGCCAGCGGTCGCGGCGGCATCTACGGTGACACCAGCCCGGCCGACTTCCAGGAGTCGTACCTGCGCCACGTGTTCGGCTTCCTCGGCGTGACCGAGCTGGAGATCGTCCGTGCCGAAGGCGTGGCGTACTCGCCGCAGCACCGCACCGACGCACTGGCCGCTGCCCACGCGTCGATCCGTTCGCCTCTGGCACAGGCCGCCTGAAAACCCCCGTGGATTCCCCTTCCACGTTCCGGGCCGCCTGAGTAGGCGTTTCACCCCATCCCTCCCCGCTTGGGGTGGAAACGCAACGGGCCCGCATGCGGGCCCGTTTTTTGTGCAGTGCCGAACCGTAGCCCGGGTGCGCTTTGCGTACCCGGGCTACGTCGGATCAGGCGATGCGGTCCTGGCCGCCCATGTAGGGACGCAGCGCCTCGGGCACGCTGATCGAACCGTCCTCGTTCTGGTAGTTCTCCATCACCGCGATCAGTGCACGGCCAACCGCCACGCCCGAGCCGTTGAGGGTGTGAACCAGTTCGGGCTTGCCCGTGGCCGGATTGCGCCAGCGCGCCTGCATCCGCCGCGCCTGGAACGACTCGCAGTTGGAGCACGAGGAGATCTCACGGTAGGTTGCCTGCGAAGGCAGCCAGACCTCGAGGTCATACGTCTTGGTCGCGGCGAACCCCATGTCGCCCGTGCACAGGAGCACGCGGCGGTACGGGAGGCCGAGCTTCTCGAGCACCACCTCGGCGCAGCGCGTCATGCGATCGTGCTCCGCGTAGCTCTCGTCCGGCTGGGCGATCGTGACCAGCTCGACCTTCTCGAACTGGTGCTGGCGGATCATGCCGCGAGTGTCGCGACCATGGCTGCCGGCTTCAGCGCGGAAGCACATCGAATGGGCGGTCATGCGCAGCGGCATCGCATCGGCTTCGACGATCTCGTCGCGCACGATGTTGGTCAGCGGCACTTCCGAGGTCGGGATCAGGTAGCGCTTGTGCGCGTTCTCGCCTTCGCCGACCACCGTCGCGAACAGATCGTCCTCGAACTTGGGCAACTGGCCGGTGCCGCGCATGCTGTCGGCATTGACCAGCAACGGCACGCTGGTTTCCTGGTAGCCGTGTTCGCCGGTATGCAGATCGAGCATGAACTGCGCCAGCGCCCGATGCAGTCGCGCGAGCTGGCCACGCAGCACGGTGAAGCGCGCGCCGCTGAGCTTGGCGGCGGTGTCGCCGTCGAGCCAGCCATTGCGCGCACCCAGTTCGACATGGTCCTTGACCGCGAAATCGAACGAACGCGGCGTGCCCCAGCGGTGCTGTTCGACGTTGTGGCTTTCGTCCTGCCCGGCCGGAACCGATTGGTGCGGCAGGTTGGGGATCGCCAGCGCGATCGCCTCGATCTCGCTGCGGATCGTTTCCAGGCGCGCCTCGCTGGTCTTCAGCTCGTCGCCGAATCCGGCCACCTCGGCCATCAACGGTGCGACGTCCTCGCCCTTGGCCTTGGCCATGCCGATCGCCTTGGAGCGGGTGTTGCGCAGGTTCTGCAGCTCCTGGGTGCGGATCTGGATCTGCTTGCGCTCGGCCTCCAGCGCTTCAAGCGCGCCGGCATCGAGGTCGTACCCCCGGCTCTGGCGCAGGCGCTGCGCGAGTTCGGCGGGGTTTTGGCGCAACAGGTTTGGATCGAGCATGTCGGGGGCGTGGGGTGATCGAGGTCGCGATTATCGCGTGGAATGGCCATCCCATGGCGCCCGGTTGCCGAATCATTAACGCGGCGCTGGTCAGAATCGTCTGAGAATCCCTGACGGACGGCCCATGTCCCTTACCGCACCTGCGACCCCGCGCTCCCCGCTGGCCTTCCTGTCCGGCTGGCTGCCGGCCCGGCGCTCGCTGTTATGGGTGCTGCTGGCATTCGTTGCCGGTCTGGTGCTGTTCGCGCTGGTGCTCTCGCTCGGTCGCAACCGCGACCACCAGCGCGAAAGCGGGTCCCTGCCCACTGCCGCATCGCCCCGGTACGCGCCGTTGCCGGCGCCCCTTCCCGCAGCGGACGGCGGCACCGGCAGCGTGGCGAAACCGACGAGTAGCGCGGCTGCGGGCGACGATGAGCAGCCACGGCTGGTGGAGACCGCCCCGCCGGCACCCCCTCCGGCGCTGCCAGGGCTGGCGCCGGCGCCAGTCGCGGCGGCCAGCACCCGCCCCGAACCGATGCCGGGGCAAACGCCATCACCGCGCTATCCGGCACAGGCCTTGCGTCGCGGCGAAAGCGGCACGGTCAGCGTGCGGGTGGAGATCGGGCCCGACGGCGTGCCGTCACAGGTCAGCGTCGAAGGCAGCAGTGGATCGCGCTATCTGGACCGCGCCGCGCTGGATGCCGTGCGCCGTTGGCGCTTCCGACCCGCCATGAGCCATGGCCAGCCGGTCAGTGGATCGGTGATCGTGCCGATCAGGTTCGACGCCCAGCGCTAACTCGACGGCATGTCCGAAGCCACGCGGATCCCGCACCTCGCGGTCAGGCTGCGGGCAGTCCACGCCGGCGGATCAACGCATACGCGATGCAGCAGCCAAACAGGAGTTCCTGTGGCGCGCGTGCATATTCGAATCGCCACAACAGCGAATCGAAGGCGTTGGCCACCAGCACGATGCCCACACAACCGGCAAGCGCCCAGAAGCTGGCCGTGGAGATGATTCCCGCATGCCACGCCAGGACCATCTCGCGCATCACCAGCACGAACAGGATCAGCAGCAGCGTTGATCCGACCAGGCCCATCCCTACCAGCGCATCGAGATAGGAGTTGTGCAGGTGGACGTGCCGTTCACCGGCCAGGTCCAGGTGCGCGGACTCGATCAGTTCCGGCGTCGAGTCCAGGCCCCAGCCCAGCCACGGTCGTTCCTTGAACCTGGCGATGCCCAGTTCGTAAAGGCGCATTCGGATTCCGATCGCCTTGTTGCCCGGGATCGAGGTGTCGAGCGTGGTGCCTGCAGCGGTTACGGCAGTCGTGCGGGTGCTATCGCCGATCGGATTGGCCGCGGGCACTGGCTGCCCGCTATCGTACAGCCGCAGCGCGGTCGCTCCGGTTGCAGGCGCAGCCTCAGGTGCGGCGCGGGAAGCCACCGCCTCTTCCGCCACAGGCAGCATCCGCTCCGCGCCGGCGAACCGGATCGCGAATATGTCCCGCGCGGCGAGCACCAGAACAACCGATACGAGCACCACGAGCACGATCGGCTGCCAGGGCAACGCCCTGAGCCCGCGCGGACGCCGTGTCAGCCAGTAGCCGAGGATCGCCAGCGGCGTCGCTGACAGGAATGCCAGCCAGGCACCGCGCGACTGCGAGAACAACAGCACGCAGAAACTTCCTGCGTAGGCGGCAATGCCGACCGCGAGCAGCAGGCTGCGTCGAGGACCGCGCGGATGGTCGCGCCATATGCCGATCAGCAGGCACATCGCCAGCCAGCCGCCGACGGCTGCAAGTTGTCCGCTCAGGTTCTCGGGGATGCCGAAGCGGGGACGCACCTGGCCGTCCCAGATGGCCGGCAGCGCTTGCCAGGGCATGTGGTACAGAACCGCCACGAGCAGGCCCAGCACCATCAATCCCAGCAGGCCGGGAATGGCGCGCGGACAGACCGACATCCACCATCCCACGACGCAGCAGAAGACGCCCAGGCGCACAAGCTTGGCGACGATGCTGAGCTGGCCCGAATAGCTGGTCACGGGCACCACCCAGGTCGCATACGCCGCATGCACGATCAGGAAGGCGATGAAGACCGCCAGCATGCGCACGACAGGCAGCGCCGCCAGTTCCCGCCACGGCTCGCGCCCGGCGAACAGCATCGCCAGCAACGCCACCCCGGCGCCCAGTTCCGGGCGCATGTAGAGGCCGAAGTCGGTCATGGCGAAAAACGCCAGGAACCCCAGGCCGCACAGGGCGACCCTGAGCAGGACCGGGGTATTCCGGGACTCGGCGAGGGGGGTCACGGATGAGATCCGGCTGTCACTGCGACCGGTAATGTCCGTGTCTAAAGTCTGTTGGGACACTAGCGTTGATTCGGAAGGGCACGGACAAGACAGGTCTGAGTCTAAGTCAGTGCGTCTGAACCAACCAGAGGCCCGACCCGGTCGCCAGCGCGTCGAATCCCGGAAACGACGTGCCGACGTTGGCGGTATCGAGGATCCGGACCTCGCCCGAGGCCCGCTGCGCGGCCACGGCAAAGCTCATCGCGATCCGGTGGTCGCCATGGCTGTCGACCGTCCCGGCGCCGAACGGCCCGGGCACGATGGTCGCTCCATCCGGGTGCTCCTCGACTTCGATGCCCAGATTGCGCAAGCCCTCGGCCATGGTGGCGATACGGTCGGACTCCTTGACCCGCAACTCGGCGGCGTCACGGATCGTGGTGCTGCCCTGCGCGCACGCGGCGGCGACGAACAGCGCCGGGAACTCGTCGATCATGTCCGGCGCCAGGTCACCACCGATCTCGATGCCGTGCAGCGGAGCGTGACGGACGACCAGGTCGGCCACCGGCTCACCTCCCTGTTCGCTCGCATTCTCCTCGCGGATGTCCGCGCCCATGCGGCGCAGGGCGGTCAGCAGGCCAGTGCGACGGGGGTTCATGCCGACGGCTTCCAGCCGCAGCTGCGAACCGGGAATGATGCTGGCAGCCACCAGGAAGAATGCCGCCGAGGAAAAGTCGGCCGGCACCGCGACATCGGTCGCGCGCAGCCGGTGACCTCCCTGCAGGCGTGCGTGCCCCGGCGCGAATTCGATCGGCCAGCCGAACGCGGCCAGCATCCGCTCGGTGTAGTCGCGCGTCGGGTGCGGCTCGTGCACGACCGTTTCGCCTCGTGCGTACAGGCCGGCCAGCAGCAGCGCCGATTTCACCTGGGCACTGGCGACCGGCAGCGTGTAGTCGATTCCCTGCAGCGGCGCGCCGCCCTGGATCCGCAGCGGTGGCAACCCGCCGTCTTCGGCGCCGATCATCGCGCCCATTTGCGCGAGCGGATCGATCACGCGGCGCATCGGCCGCTTCGACAGCGAGGCATCGCCCACGAGCACGCTGTCGAACGACTGCCCGGCGAGGACGCCGGTGAGCAAGCGCATGCCGGTGCCGGCGTTTCCGCAGTCAAGGGGGGCGCCGCTGCCACGCAGCCCGTGCAGGCCAACGCCGTGCACGATGCGTTCGCTGGCACTGGGCGTTTCGATCCGCACGCCCAGTTGCTCGAACACCCGTGCGGTGGCACGCGTGTCTTCGCCTTCGAGGAAACCCGTGATCCGGGTCGTGCCTTCGGCCAGCGCCCCCAGCATGATCGCGCGGTGCGACACCGACTTGTCGCCGGGGACGCGGACGTTGCCATGCAAGGGTTGTCCACTGCGCGCAATCCAGTCCTGCCGTGTATTTCCGGGGTTCGTGCTCATGCCAGCACCGCGTCCAGTGCCGCCAGCAGGCGGCGGTTCTCATCGACGGTGCCGACGGTTATCCGCAGGCAGTCCGGCAGTCCATAGCCGCCCATCGGGCGCAGCACCACGCCGCGGGCGATCAGTTGCGCTTCGATCTGTGCGGTCTCCGGGCCGAACTCCACCAGCACGAAGTTGGTCTGCGACGGATAGACGCACAGGCCTCGCTGTCGCACCTGGTCGGCCAGTGCGGCGCGCTCCCCGGCGTTGCGCGCGCAGGCCCATTGCAGGTGCGCCTCGTCGCCGAGCGCGGCTTCGCAGGCGGCCAGCGCCGGACCGTTGACGTTGAAGCTTTCGCGCAGGCGCTCCATCACCGCGACCAGCCCCGGCGCGCCGATCAGGTAGCCCACGCGCAGGCCGGCCAATCCGTAGGCCTTGCTGAAGGTACGCGTCAGCAACAGGTTCGGGTGGGCCTGGAGCAGCGGCAATGCCGTGGCCGCATCAGCGTCGGCGTCGGCCATCTCGGCATACGCCTCGTCCATCACCACGATGACCTCGTCGGGCACCTGCGCCATGAAAGCGGCGAATGCCTGCCGGCCGAACCAGGTGCCGGTCGGGTTGTTGGGATTGGCCAGATAGACCAGCCTGGTCTTCGCCGAGATGGCCTTTGCCAGCGCGTCGAGGTCGTGACCGAGCGGCATCGCCTCGTCGTCTCGCGGCAGCGCGTCCACCACCCGCAGCGTGGCGCCGGCCGCCTGCGTGGCCAGCGCGAACACGGCGAACCCATACCGCGAACAGATCACTTCATCACCGCTGCCGGCAAACACCTGCCCCAGCTGCATCAACAGTTCATGCGAGCCGTTGCCGAGCAGGATCTGCGCGACGCCGACTCCATGCTTCGCCGCCAGCGCCCGCTTCAGGTCGGCGCCGAGCGGATCGGGATAGCGGTGCAGTGCCTGCAGTTGCACGAGGATGGCGTCGCGCGCAGCCGGCGACGGACCATAGGGATTCTCGTTGGAACCCAGCTCGACCAGGTTGGCCTCGCCAAAACGCTTGCGCATCGCGACCAGGTCATGGCCCGGGTCGTACGCGCGCAGGCCCTGCACCCCTGCGCTGGCACGCGCCGCGAACCAGTCCTCATCGAATGCGTGCCCTGCCCCGCCGGGGCCCGTCGCCTGCCTCATGCGATCGCCACCGGGTAGGACCCGAGCACCTTCACCTCCTGCGCGTACTCGTCCAGCTCATCGAGCGCGCGACGCATCGCTTCGTCGTGGACGTGGCCGCCGACGTCGATGAAGAACGCGTACTGCCACAGGCCGGTGTGGCCGGGGCGGGATTCGATCCGGTTCATGCTCAGGCCGTGCCTGGCGAACGGCGCCAGCACGTGGTGCAGTGCGCCGGGCTGGTCCTTGATGAACACCAGCAGCGAGGTGCGGTCGTTGCCCGAGGTGGTGAACAGCTCGCGACCGAGCACGAGGAAGCGCGTGGTGTTGTCAGGCCGGTCCTCGATCGGCCCGGCGATCGACTTCAGCCCGTAGACATTGGCGGCACTGATGCCGGCGATCGCCGCGGCGTCGTCGGCACTGCGTGCGCGTCGCGCCGCCTCGGCGTTGCTGCCCACCGGGATCTTCTCCGCCTTGGGCAGGTACTGGCGCAGCCAGGCCTTGCACTGGGCGAATGACTGCGGGTGTGAATAGACCCGCTCGATGTCCTCGATCCGGCCGCTGCGCGAAAGCAGGTGCTGGTGCACGCGCAGTTCGACTTCGCCGCAGATCTTCAGCTTCGAGGTCAGGAACATGTCCAGCGTCGACTGGATCGTGCCCTGGGTGGAATTCTCCACGGGCACCACGCCGAAGTCGGCATGCCCGGCTTCCACTTCCTGGAACACCTCCTCGATGCTGCCCAGCGGCAGGCCATGGATCGAGTGGCCGAAGTGCTTGTACACCGCCTGCTGCGAATGCGTGCCTTCCGGCCCGAGGTAGCCGATCTTCAGCGGCTCCTGCTGGGCCAGGCAGGCCGACATGATTTCGCGGAACAGGCGCACCAGCACTTCGTCGTTGAGCGGGCCGTCGTTGCGGTCGACCACGCGGCGCAGCACCTGCGCCTCGCGCTCTGGTCGGTAGTAATCCACCGCCGCGGCCAGCTTGCCCTTGGCCTTGCCGACCTTGTTGGCGAACTGCGCACGCTCGGCGATCAGCTGCTGGATGTGGCGATCGATGCCGTCGATGCGCTCGCGCAGGGCGAGCAGGTCGGGCGATGCCGGCGCGGCCTGGTCGACGGCGGTGATCACGGGGAGGGCCGGATCAGCCTTCCCGGTCGTCGCCTTGCGCTTGGCCGGCTTCGCGACCGCTGCCTTCTTCGCCGGTGCCTTCTTCGCCGGTGCCTTCTTGGCTGCCGGCTTCGCCGGTGTCTTCTTGTTGCTGCTCATTGCTGTCAGTCGCCTTGATTCTGTGTCGTCGTCTAGCCGTTGCGCTGCTGGAAATCGCGCATGAACGCCACGAGCGCCTGCACGCCTTCTTCGGGCATTGCGTTGTAGATCGATGCGCGCATGCCGCCGAGCACGCGATGCCCCTTGAGCGAGATCAGTCCGTTCTGCGCGGCCTGTTCGAGGAATGCCGCGTCGAGCGACGGGTCGTGCAGGAAGAATGGAACGTTCATGCGCGAACGCGCCGCCGTCGCGACTTCATTGCGATAGAAGCCGCCGGAGTGGTCGATCACGTCATAGAGCAGTCCGGCCTTGCGCGCATTGCGGCGGGCGAACTCCTCGACGCCGCCTTCGGCCAGCATCCATTTGAACACCAGCCCGGCCAGGTACCAGTTCCAGGTTGGCGGCGTGTTGAGCATCGAATCGCCCTTGAGGTGGGCGCGGTAATCGAGGATCTCGGCCCGCGGCTGGCCGACCCGTTCCAGCAGGTCGCGGCGGACGATCACCACGGCGACTCCGACCGGGCCGAGGTTCTTCTGCGCCCCGCCGTAGATCAGCCCGAACCTGGAGATATCCAGCGGCTCGGAGGCGATCGAGGAACTGAAATCGGCAAACAGCGGAACATCGCCGACGTCGGGAATCTCGCGGAACTCGACACCGTGGATGGTTTCGTTGGCCGTGTAGTGGACATAGGCGGCGTCGGGCGACAGTGTCCAGCTCGAGCGCGGCGGGATGTCGTGGAAACCACCGGCCTCGCCATCGGCAGCGACGTGGACGACGCAGTACGGCCGCACCTGCTTTTGCGCGATCTTGCCCCAATGGCCAGTCACCACGTAATCGACGCGTTGACCTGGTGAGGCGAAGTTCAGTGCCATCAGCGCCTGCTGGGTGGTCGCTCCGCCCTGCAGGAACAGCACTTCGTAATTGTCCGGGATCGCCACCAGCGCGCGCAGGTCGGCCTCGGCCTCGGCAGCCACCTTCATGAACTCGGGGCCGCGGTGGCTGATCTCGACGATCGAGGCGCCCACGCCATGCCAGTCCAGCAACTCCTCCTGGGCCTGCCGCAGCACGGGCTCGGGCAGTGTCGCGGGGCCGGCGGCGAAGTTGAAGGCGCGGGACATGAAGGCTCCAGTCAGGCTGTGATGGGATGGAAAAGGTCTGAATGCGGGCGGCGTGGCCAAGTATGCCGCACTGCAACAGGTAACGGATTCATGGTTACCCGCGCAACTTTTCACCCACTTGCGCCCTCTATAGTCAGTGACGGTGCGCTCCCCCCTTGGCGCATCGCTTGCACCGATCCGGAGCCGGACATGTCGCTGCGTGACGCCCTGAACATCCCCTCATCGCAAATCACCGACGAAGCGGTCTATCGCGGGCGCCGGCAATTCCTGGCCGCCTTCGCGGCCGTGCCGGCGCTGGCCCTGCCCGGCTGCTCCGAGGCCGAGCCCCCGCCGCCGCCCAAGGTGGCGATAACGCCGGCGCAGGCGCGCTCGGGTTTTCGCACTGACGAGCCGCTGACCCGGTTCGAGGACATCACCACCTACAACAACTTCTACGAGTTCGGCACCGACAAGGCCGACCCGTCGCAGGCAAAGCGCACGCTGCGCACACGCCCGTGGTCGGTCGCCGTCGGCGGCCATTGCGCCAAACCCGGCACAGTCTCGCTTGATGACCTGATGAAGGGACTCACGCCCGAGGAGCGCGTCTACCGCCTGCGCTGCGTCGAAGGCTGGTCGATGGTGATCCCGTGGCTGGGCGTGCCACTGGCCACGGTGCTCAAGCGTTTCCAGCCGACCGCCCAGGCAAAGTTCGTGGCCTTCACCACGCTGGCAGATCCGAAGCAGATGCCGGGCGTGGCCTACCGCTCGATCGACTGGCCGTACCGCGAAGGACTGCGCATCGACGAGGCCATGAATCCGCTGACCCTGCTCGCCACCGGCATCTACGGCAAGCCCCTGCTGCAGCAGAACGGCGCACCACTGCGACTGGTCGTACCGTGGAAGTACGGCTTCAAATCCATCAAGTCGATCGTCGCCATCGATTTCGTCGAGAAGATGCCCGAAACCGCCTGGCATGAACTGCAACCGAGTGAGTACGGCTTCTTCTCGAACGTCAATCCGAGCGTCGACCATCCACGCTGGAGCCAGAAGAGCGAGCGTCGCATCGCCGGCACCACCAGCAAGCTGTTTGCCGAACGCATCCCGACGCGGATGTTCAACGGTTACGCCGACCAGGTGGCCGGGATGTACACCGGGCTCGACCTGAAGAAGTGGTTCTGACCGCGTGGCCGGCATGAATGTGTGGCGACCGGGCCCCCACGCCCTGTTCGCCAGCAAGACCCTGGTGCACCTGCTGGCGCTGACGCCGGCGGCGATCCTGGTATGGCAGATCCGCGCCGAATTCCTCACCGGCAGCGGCGGCCTCGGCGCCGACCCGGTGGCGGCGATCGAGCATCGCCTGGGCCTGTGGGCATTGCGGCTGCTGCTGATCACGCTGGCGATCACGCCACTTCGGCAACTGACCAACCAGCCTGCGCTGCTCCGGTTCCGGCGGATGCTGGGGCTGTATGCGTTCGCCTACGCGACGCTGCACCTGACCGCCTACCTGGTGCTGGACCTGCGTGGCTACTGGGCGCAGATCTTCGAGGAGATCGTCAAGCGCCCCTACATCACCGTTGGTTTCGCCGCGTGGCTGTTGCTGCTGCCGCTGGCGATCACCTCGACCCAGGCCGCCATCCGCCGGCTCGGCCGCAACTGGGCCCGTCTCCACCAGCTGGTCTATGCCATCGCCGTGCTCGCGGTGCTGCACTTCTGGTGGCTGGTGAAATCCGACATCCGCGAGCCGGCGATGTACGCCGGCATCCTCGCGGTGTTGCTGGGCTGGCGTGCGTGGAAGAAGCTGCGGGCGGTCAACGCGCGCCGTACAGCAACAGCAGGCTGAGCGCGGCGGCCAGCAGCAGTGCCGCAAGCAGCAGCCAGGGCATGCGCCGGACCGATTGCGGCAAGGTCGATGGCGGGCGCGGTTCGTCGACGGGCGCGGCGCGAACCGGCGCCGGCGTAGTGGCTTCGACCCCGGCGATGCGTTGCACCGGCGCCTCGACGACGAAGCGGTGCTGGCTGCCAAACACGACCTGGTCGCCGGCCTGCAGCAGCGCATGGCGTACTGGCCGTCCATTGACGATGCTGCCTTCGACCGAGCCCAGGTCGCGCAGCACCACGCCATCGGCGTGGGCCTCAAGACGGGCATGACGATCGGCGAACGACGCTTCGTTGATGCGGATGTCGGATTCGCCGGCACGGCCCACGGTTCGCGCCCGGTCAAGGGTGAAGCTGCGGCCATGGTGCGGTCCACCGACCCCGCGCAGGAGCATCCGCGTGTCGGCACCACCGGAGAAGCCGTAGTCGACGGGCGCGGGCAACGGGTCCGCAGCGAGCAGCAGCAGCTCGATGCCGTCGACGAAGATCGCATCGCCGACGCGCAGCATCGCCATCCGCCGCACCGGGCGGCCGTTGACGTGAAGACCACGCGCGCCGTCGCGTACCTGCAGCCAGACCCCGCGGCGATCCACGCAGAACTGCACCAGCGCCGCATCGACGGAGCCGGGGCGCAGCGCGCCCTGGCTGTCATAGCCAATGGCATGCACGCCCGGGCTCAGCGCCAGGTCGGCATGCTCTCGGTTTTGGAATCGCAGTCTGAGGGAATTCACGCCCGCGCAATCTAACATGCGTCACACA
>DATDBK010000241.1:0-9830 GCA_036524935.1 Lysobacter sp.
AGACGCTGGCGCCGGACTGGATGCGCGCGGCCACCAGCGGGTCGAGCAGGGTCAGGGGCTCGACCAGCTGGCTGGAGTGGTGCTTCTCGCGGATCACCTGGAAGGTGCCCAGGAATGCCGAGCCGAACAGCGCTCCGACGTTCTGGGTGATGGAGAACATCACGAAGAAGCTGATCAGGTTGCGCGGCTGCGCGATCACGCTGCCGACGCCGGCGATCAGCGCAGGCGCAAGGAAGAACGTGCTGCCGAAGCCGATCAGGAACTGGCTGACCATCAACTGCGGCGGCCGTGTGAGATTGTTGGAATACGCATCCATCAGCGCGCCGATGAGGATGCACGTCAACGCAATCAGCGCCGGCACGCGCGTCAGCACCGGCCTGACCGTCATCGCGCTGGTGGCGATGCCGATGATGCAGCCCAGCAGCACCACCGCGAACAGGCCGCGCATCTGCTCGTTGGTCAGGCCCATCGCCTGCAGGAATCCCACCGCACCGACGCTCTGCTCCGACAGCGCCATGCGCAGCAGGATGATCGCGATGCCAAGGCGCAGCATCAGCCCGCTGCTGAGCCAGCGCGTGTTGATCAGCGGGTTGGCGCGGAAGTGCTCGACCGCGACGCCGGCGACCACCAGCACGATCGAGCCGGCCAGGCACCAGCCGATCCATGACGCCTCGCGCCACCAGACGATCCGTCCCAGCGACAGCACCGCGCAGAGCAGGGCCATGCCGACCGACAGCAGGGTGATGGACAGTGCATCAAGCCGTTCGAACACCTTGTAGCGATCGCCCGGCGGCAGTCGCAGCAACAGCACCGCGCCCAGCGACAGCAGGGCCAGGCCCAGCTCGAACAGATACAGGCCGCGCCACTCGCCAAATTCGAGCAGGTCGGGGGAGATCACCCTCGCGATGGGCGCGCCGATCTGGCTCACACCGATGCCGATGGCCAGCGCGCGCAGGCGGTGCTGCGCCGGCAGCGCCTGGATCATGTAGAACACGCCCAGCGTGGTCAGCGCGGCGCCGACGATGCCGTGCGCTGCGCGCACCGCGATGGCCGAGCCCGGCCCGTGCACGAACAGGTGCCCGAACGTGACCAGCGCATACAGCACCAGGCTGATCTCGGTGAACAGGCGCAGGCCGAACTGCTGTCGGAACTTGATCAGGATGAGGTTGGCCGAGACGTTGGTCATCACGTAGGCCGCCGGCAGCCAGGCGATCTCCGTGGCCGTCACCCCGAGCGACCCCTGCAACTGGAGCAGGTTGGTGGTGACCATGGCATTGCCGAGGCTGCCGGTGATCGCCACCAGCGCGCCGGTCAGCCCGAACGCCCAGCGCAGCCAGGTGGGGTGGTGCGGCGTCGAGGGCGAGCCCGGAAACAGTGGCCGCTCGTGCGGCAACCATTCACGGGGAGCAACCTGGCTCATGGCAGCGTGGCTCCTCGGGACCCGGGCAGGCCTGGGGGCGGGCCCGGGAATTGCACTTGATGCGATAATCGCCGGATGAACCAGTCAAGCTCCGACAAGCCAGGCTCCGACAAGCCCGGCGACAAGCCCGGCACCACGCACTTCGGCTTCCGCGACGTACCCACCGGCGAGAAGCAGAAGCTGGTCGGCCAGGTCTTCTCCTCGGTCGCCAGCAAGTACGACCTGATGAACGACCTTATGTCGTTGGGCGTGCACCGCGTGTGGAAGCGCTATTTCGTCGGCACCGCCCAGGTCAAGCGCGGCGACCGCGTGCTCGACCTGGCCGGCGGCACCGGCGACATCGCCCTGCTGCTGCGCGATCGCGTCGGCGACACCGGCAGCATCGTGCTGGGCGATATCAACGGCGAGATGCTGCGCGTCGGCCGCGACCGCATGACCGACATGGGCAAGGTCGCCGGCTTCGAATACGTGCAGATGAATGCCGAGAAGCTGCCGTTCCCGGACGGCAGCTTCGACCTGGTGACGATTGCCTTCGGTCTGCGCAACGTCACCGACAAGGACGCGGCGCTGCGCGAGATGCATCGCGTGCTGAAAGTCGGCGGCCAGGCGCGCGTGCTGGAGTTCTCGGAAGTGAAAGCCGACTGGTTCAAGCCGATCTACGACTTCCATTCGTTCAAGGTGCTGCCGCAACTGGGCAAGCTGTTCGCGAACGACTCCGACAGCTACCAGTACCTGGCCGAGAGCATCCGCAAGCACCCGCCGCAGGACGAGCTGAAGGCGATGATGGTCAACGCCGGCTTCGCCCGATGCGACTACCGCAATCTCTCCGGCGGCATCGTGGCGATCCACACCGGCTACAAGGTCTGACCCCTCTCCCTGGCCGCCTTCGCGGCCTGTCCCGCCTCCGGCCCCCGGCCGCCGCGCATGGCGGCGGCAACGGGTGGTTCCTTCTCCCCTCGTGGGAGAAGGTGCCCCGCAGGGGCGGAAGAGGGGCGCTTTTGCCTCTCCTGACGGGTCCCGGATTGCGCCGCTACCAGCCCCCGTGCCACCGTCCGGGCGAGGCGCTAAACTCGGCCGCTCACCCTGTCCGTTGTGGGCCCACATGCGTTATTCGATCCTTTCCCTCTGCCTCGCCGCCGCCCTTGCTGGCGGTTGCTCGCGCGATGCCGCGCCGCCGGCCGACACCGCTTCCAAGGAGGCCGCCGCAGTGGCCGCTGCCGACCAGAAGACCAGCGCCGTCGTCGATGAGTTCTCGTACTCCGAGCCGTCCAAGGTCCGCATCAACGACCTCGCCCTCATGCTGAAGGTCGACTTCGACAAGAAGGAACTCGGCGGCAGCGCGACCTACACGCTGGACTGGACCGATCCGAAGGCGACGCAGCTGGTCCTCGACACGCGCGACATCACCATCGAGAAGATCGTCGGCGAGCGCGCCGACGGCAAGTGGGACGACCTGACCTGGAAGGTCGGCGACAAGGACAAGATCCTCGGCAACAAGCTCGTGATCGAGTCGCCGCAGCGCAACAAGCGCATCCGCGTGACCTACCACACCTCGCCCGACGCCTCCGGCCTGCAGTGGCTGACGCCGGCGATGACCGAGGGCAAGAAGACGCCCTTCATGTTCAGCCAGTCGCAGCAGATCCACGCGCGCTCGTGGGTGCCGCTGCAGGACACGCCGCAGGTGCGCTTCACCTACACCGCGCACGTGACCGCGCCCAAGGACGCAATGGTGCTGATGAGCGCCGACAACGATCCCAAGGCCGTGCGCGATGGCGATTACACCTTCGCCATGCCGCAGAAGATCCCGTCGTACCTGCTCGCCATCGCCGCCGGCGACCTGGTGTTCCAGCCGATCAGCGGTCGCGCCGGCGTCTGGGCGGAGCCGGCGATGGTGAAGAAGGCGGCCAA
Source organism: Lysobacter sp. (assembly GCA_036524935.1). Taxonomy (GTDB): domain Bacteria; phylum Pseudomonadota; class Gammaproteobacteria; order Xanthomonadales; family Xanthomonadaceae; genus Lysobacter_J. Next base: position 3,329 of record DATDBK010000241.1, read on the forward strand.
GGAGTTTGACGACACCGAGAAGATGATGCAGACGGCCGAGCGCCTGTACGGCCCGTACCGCTGGGAGCGTTACGACATCCTCGTGCTGCCGCCGTCGTTCCCGTACGGCGGCATGGAAAACCCGCGCATGACCTTCGCCACGCCGACCGTGATCGTCGGCGACAAGTCGCTGGTGTCGCTGGTCGCGCACGAGCTGGCGCACAGCTGGTCGGGCAACCTGGTGACGTTCTCCACGCCGAAGGACAGCTGGCTCAACGAAGGCTTCACCAGCTACGTCGAGAACCGCATCGTCGAGGACCTGTACGGCAAGGAAGCGGCCGACATGGAGAAGGTGATCTCGCGCAACGAGCTCGCCGCCGAGTACAGGGAAATCGATCCGAAGCTGCAGGTGCTGGCGCAGCGCCCGGGCACTGTCAGCAATCCCGATGATTCCAGCAGCTCGACCGTGTACACCAAGGGCGCCTGGTTCCTGCAGTTCCTCGAGGAGCGTTACGGCCGCGATGCGTTCGATCCGTTCCTGAAGGGCTATTTCGACCACTTCGCCTTCCAGAGCATCCCGACCACCACCTTCATCGAGTACGCCAAGACCCACCTGCTGGGCAAATACCCGGGCAAGGTCAGCGAGGCCGAGCTGGACGAGTGGATCTACCAGCCCGGCGTGCCGGCCGACGCGCCCAAGACGGTGTCGCCGCGCTTCGACGCGGTCGATGCCGCGCGCAAGGCCTGGCTCGATGCCGGCACGATGCCTGCGAAGGACGCGACCGCGAAATGGAGCACGCAGGAGTGGGTGCACTTCCTCGACGGCATGCCCGAAACCCTCAAGCCCGAACAGCTGGCCGCGCTCGATGCCGCGTATCACTTCACCGGCACGCCGAACGGCGAGATCGCACAGCGCTGGTATCCGCTGGCGGTGCGCAGCGGCTACACCCAGGCCAATGACGCGATCGCCGCGTTCCTGGAGCGGATCGGCCGTCGCAAGCTGATCATGCCGACCTACGACGAGCTGGTGAAGACGCCCGCAGGCCTGAAGCTGGCGCAGGACACGTTCGCCAAGGCGCGTCCGGGCTATCACCCGATCACCACCGAATCGGTGGAGAAGGCCATCGCCAAGGCGCAGCAGGCCGCCGCGAAGCAGTAACGGCCCACATCCTCCCCTGCAGTGCAGTGCAGTGCAGTGCAGGGGAGGGTTGGAACGAGGTGTGGCCCTTGTCGTTGCCGCTTCGAGGATCCGACGTGTCCAAACGCAAGCCGCGCACCCTGACGCTCGCCGTACTCGTGTCGCTGGTGCTGATCTCCGCGGTGGTCGCGATTGCCCTGTGGCGCGATCCTTACACCGTCGTCCGCGCCGACTTCGCGCGTCAGCGCATCGCCGCGGGCCTGTCGCGGGAGAGCGCGCAGATTGACGACCACCGCTGGGTCTACGCCTACAGCGACGACGCACCCAAGGACGCGCCGACGGTGGTGCTGCTGCACGGGTTCACCGGCAGCAAGGAAAACTGGTATCCGGTCGCGCGATTCCTGCGCGGCCGCTACCGGCTGCTGATTCCGGACCTGCCGGGCTGGGGCGACAGCCAGCGCATCGCTGGTGCCGATTACGGTTTCGTCGCGCAGACTCTGCGCGTCGATCACTTCATCAAGCAGATCGCCGCGGACCCCCGCGGCGTGGTCCTGGTCGGGCATTCGATGGGCGGCGGCATCGCCGCGCTGGCCGCCGCAGGCTACCCGCGCGACGTCGCCCGGGTCGGCCTGATCGATGCGGCCGGCGTGCGCTTCGCCGACAACCGCTTCGGCGCGCAGGTGCTGGCCGGAAAGAATCCGTTCGCAGTCCAGGACGAGGCATCGCTGCAGCGCTATCTCGACACCGTGTTCCAGGACAAGGACGTGCGCCCGTCGATTCCATGGCCGGCCGCGGGCATCTACATCAACCGGCGCCGCGGCGATGCCGCGTTCGAGCAGCAGGTGCTCGCGCGCATCGGCCGCAGCGACGAGCGCTTCCTCCCCGGCGAGGCCGCGGCTGACATCCACCAGCCAGCGTTGCTGCTGTGGTGCCGGCAGGATGCGGTGATCGATTACAGCGCGATGGCCCTGTACGCCAGGCAGATCCCGCACGCCAGTCGCGTGCTGCTCGACGGCTGCGGCCACATGTCGCTGGTCGAACAACCCGTACTGGTCGCGCAGGCGATCGAGATGCTGATCGAACGAGGGCACGCACCATGATCGAACGCGCAATGAGTACGCTGGCCGGTGCGACCATCCTCGCCGCGACGCTGGCGCTGGCTGCATGCCAGCCGGCGCAGGATCCCAAAGTGGCCGAGGCGCAGCAGGCGGACGCACGCGAACAGGAGGCCGATGCCATGGCGACGGCCTTCGAGGCGGAGTATGCGAAGCAGAACTGGGAACTGGCGCGCGCGCACGGCGACGTGCTGATGTCGAAGTATCCCGGCAGCGCCGCCGCCGCGCGCATCGAGGAGCGGCACAAGGAGGTTCGCGACAAGGCCACCGCGTCACGCGAGCAGCGGCGCATGGCAGGGCTCTGGACGTACCAGACGCAGCCGGTGAAAGGCGGCGAGCAGCTGTCGGCGTCCATCTATGCCAAGGACCACGTCGACACCGATGGCAGCGGCGCCCGGCCGGTGCAGCTGATCTTCCGCGACCATCCCGACTGGGGTCGCAGCAGTTACCTGGTGCTGGAAGCCGGCGACTTCGATTGTTACGGCGGCTGCAAGGTCAAGCTGAAGGTGGACGACGCCGCGCCCAGGCCGGTGGCGGCGAGCCGGCCGGAGACCGACCAGGCGATCGCGATGTTCATCGAGGACGAGCGCGCGCTGTGGAAGACGGTCAAGGCGGCGAAAACGATCGCGATCGAGTTCCCGGTGAAGGCCGGCGGCACGCGCACGGCGGTGTTCGAGGTCGGTGGCCTGGATCCGTCCAGGCTGCCGAAATGGAACTGACCTGACGGTTGCCAGGTCACCGGCTCCCACGCCGGATTCACTTGGCGCAAACGCCTTCTTTGCAAGCCAGGAGTAAGGTTCGGGTCAGGCGGGACGAATGGCGCCCTGCCAGCGCGGCGCGCGGACGTGCGCGCCGATCCCACCCAGCGGCCGGCCGTGACTGGAGCGCAGCCGAGCCAGGCGGAGGTCGCCATGCTCTCTCCACGCCTGCACAACCTGCTCGACCAGGGGCACGCGCCCTACACCACGCTCAACCACCCGCGCACGATCACCGCGCACGACACCGCGTCGATCGCCCACATCGAGCCGGTGCATTTCGCCAAGACGGTGATGATCAAGGCCGACGAACGCATGGCCATGGTGGTGATGCCGTCCACGTATCGTGCCGACCTGTATCGGCTGGGACTCGCGCTCGGTGGCGCGGTCGTGGAACTGGCCGAGGAATCGGAGTTCCGCGGCGCGTTTCCCGATTGCGAGCCCGGCGCGATGCCGCCGTTCGGGCATCTTTACGGCATGCCGGTGTACGTCGACTCGCGCCTGGCGCACCAGGACGAGATCGCATTCAACGCGGGCAACCACACAGAAGTCGTGCGCATGCCCTACAAGGAGTTCGAGCGCCTCGCGGCGCCCGAACTGCTGTGGCTGGCGCACATGATGTGATGGTGCTGCCGAAGCAGGATTACAGCGCGTAGCCGAACTGCTGCTTGAACTGTTCGTTGAACTCGTCGTAGTCGAAGCGCTGGTTCTGCGTGCCCGGGTGTTCGACCTTGAGCGCGCCCATCAGGTTGCCCATGCGGCCGATGGTGAGCCAGTCGTAGCCCTTCTCGATGCCGAAGATCAGGCCGGCGCGGAATGCATCGCCGCAGCCGGTCGGATCGGTCACGCGGCGCTCGTGCGCCGGCGGGATGTCGTAGGTCTTCTCGGGCGTGTGGATCTGCGAACCGTGCGGGCCACGCGTGGTGATGTATGCCTTCACGCGCTTGACGATGTCGTTCTCGCTCCAACCGGTGCGTTCCTGCAGCAGGTTCGACTCGTAGTCGTTGACGGTGACGTAATCGGACTGCTCGATGAAGTGGCGCAGCTCTTCGCCGTTGAACAGCGGCATCGCCTGGCCCGGATCGAAGATGAAGGGGATGCCCAGCTCGGCGAACTCGGTCGCGTTCTGCAGCATGCCTTCGCGGCCGTCGGGACTGACGATGCCGAACGTCACGCCCTTCACGTCGCGCACGTGGTTCTCGTAGCTGCGCATCATCGCGCCGGGATGGAACGCGGTGATCTGGTTGTTGTCGTGGTCGGTGGTGATGAAGGCCTGCGGCGTGAAAAGCTCCTCGATCTCCTTCACCTGCGACAGGTTGATGCCCTGCTGCTCGAAGTGCTCGCGGTACGGCGCGAAGTCCTGGCCGACGGTGGCCATCGGGATCGGATCGCCGCCGAGCAGCTTGAGGTTGTAGGCGATGTTGCCGGCGCAGCCGCCGAACTCGCGGCGCATGCGCGGCACCAGGAACGAGACGTTCAGGATGTGAACCTTGTCCGGCAGGATGTGGTTCTTGAACTGGTCCGGAAACACCATGATCGTGTCGTAGGCCAGAGAGCCGCAGATCAGCGCAGACATCGGTCGTACCCCAAAGAAAAAAAGCGGCCGGAGCGCCGCGCGGGCGCTAGGGTAGCCGCTGGGCGCCCGAACGGCCAGCAGCCCGGTCGGCCGCCTGCGTTTGGCGCGTTTGACCCTGTCCCGGCTCCCCATTGCGTCCGCTTCCGTGACCGCGACCCCCGGGGTGACCACCGGCGGCACGAAGTGCCGGGAATTGCAGGTTTTTTCCTTGCTCGCAAGGGGGGCGGTTGCTAGGCTAGCGAACCCCTCGCGCCCCCATTTGACGGCCTATCCCTCGATGTTCAAGAAGTTTCGCGGCATGTTTTCCAACGACCTGTCCATCGACCTGGGCACGGCCAACACTCTCATCTACGTCCGCGGCCAGGGCATCGTCCTGAACGAACCATCGGTGGTAGCAGTCCGCCAGGACCGCCTGATCGGCGGCAACCGCACGGTCGCGGCGGTCGGCAGCGAGGCCAAGATGATGCTCGGGCGCACCCCGGGGCACATCACCACGATCCGCCCGATGAAGGACGGCGTCATCGCCGACTTCACCTACACCGAGGAAATGCTCAAGCATTTCATCCGCAAGGTGCACAAGTCGCGCTTCCTGCGCCCGAGCCCGCGCGTGCTGGTGTGCGTGCCCTGCGGCTCGACCCAGGTCGAGCGCCGCGCCATCAAGGAATCGGCCGAGGAGGCCGGTGCGCGTGAGGTTTACCTCATCGAAGAGCCCATGGCGGCCGCGATCGGCGCCGGCATGCCGGTCACCGAGGCACGCGGCTCGATGGTCGTCGACATCGGCGGCGGCACCACCGAGGTCGCAGTCATCGCCCTGAACGGCATCGTCTACTCGGCTTCGGTCCGCATCGGCGGCGACCGTTTCGACGAGTCGATCATCAGCTACGTGCGCCGCACCTACGGCACGCTGATCGGCGAAGCCACCTCCGAGCGCATCAAGATCGAGATCGGCTGCGCCTACCCGCAGACCAAGGCGGCCTCGATCGAGGTCTCCGGCCGCAACCTCGCCGAGGGCGTGCCGAAGATGATCACGATCAACTCCAACGAGGTCCTCGAGGCCCTGCGCGAGCCGCTGGCCGGCATCGTCTCGGCGATCAAGCTGGCGCTGGAGCAGACCCCGCCGGAACTGTGCGCCGACGTCGCCGAGCGCGGCATCGTGCTGACCGGTGGCGGCGCCCTGCTGCGCGACCTGGACCGCCTGATCAGCGAGGAGACGGGCCTGCACGTGCAGGTCGCCGACGATCCGCTGACCTGCGTCGCCCGCGGTGGCGGCCGTGCGCTGGAGCTGGTCGACATGCATGGCAATGAGTTCTTCGCGCCGGAGTAAGGGCCGAAAAGCGGGAACGGGGAAGGGGAAACAGCGAACGAAGGGCGCCCGGCAGCTGCGAAGCGACGGGCCGCGCAGACGTCAGACTCGTGACGTCGAACCCGTATCGAACCCGACCCTTGCGCAAGTGACCTGTGTCCGCGTGTCGTTCCCGCTTCATACTCCCCATTCCCGCTTTCCATTCCCGCCCTCGAAAATCTCGACACCCTCGTGCCTTCCTACGCCGGTCCTCCCACCGCTGCCCGCACGGGTGATGTCGCCGGTACGTTGAAGTTGCTGGCCTATCTGGCCCTGGCGGTGATCCTGATCATGCTCGACCACCGCGGTGGCTGGCTGAGTCAGGTGCGTCGCCAGGCGACGCTGCTGGTGCAGCCGCTGTGGATGGTCGCCGGCTGGCCCGGGCAGATGGTCGAACGCATCAGCGACGACGCCGGCACGCTCAGCCAGCTGACTGCCGAGAACCGCCGCCTGCGCAACGACCTGATGCTGAACCAGGCGCGGATGGCACGGCTGCAGACGCTGGCGGCCGACAATGCCCGCCTGCGCGGCCTGCTCGACGCCGCCGAGCGCGGCAAACTCGACGTGGTGCTGTCGCCGGTGCTCGACATCGACCTC
>DATDBK010000242.1:0-14016 GCA_036524935.1 Lysobacter sp.
GATACCCCGTCGAGGCGCTTCGGCGGGGTATCCTTTTTTGCATTGCCGGAGCGAGCGCATGCGAGTCCTGCTGGTCGAAGACGATCCCCACACCGCCGCCTTCATCGTCAAGGGGTTGCGCGAGGACGGGCACGCGGTCGACCACGCCGCCGATGGCAGGCAGGGATTGTTCCTGGCCACCACCGAAAAGTTCGATGCGGTGGTGCTCGATCGCATGCTGCCGCTGGTCGACGGGCTGGTGCTGCTGCAAACGCTGCGCGGCGCCGGCAATGCCACGCCCCTGCTGCTGCTGACCGCACTGGGCGAGGTCGAGCACCGCGTCGAAGGTCTGCGCGCCGGCGCCGATGACTACCTGGTCAAGCCCTTCGCCTATTCGGAGCTGAGCGCACGCCTGGACAGCATCGTGCGCCGTGGTCGCGATGGCCAGGAGCGCGAGCCGACCCGCCTGCGCGTCGGCGACCTCGAACTCGACCTGCTCGGCCGTGGCGCGCAACGCGGCGACAAGCACATCGAACTGCAGCCGCGCGAGTTCCACCTGCTCGAGTACCTGATGCGCCAGGCCGGGCGCGTCGTCACCCGGACGATGCTGCTGGAAGCGGTCTGGGACTACCACTTCGATCCGCAGACCAACGTCATCGACGTGCACATCAGCCGGCTGCGGCAGAAGATCGACCACGGCTTCGAGTACCCGCTGTTGCACACCGTGCGCGGCGCCGGCTACCGGCTCGGCCAATGATGCGGTGGCTGCGCTCCACCAGCACGCGGCTGGCGCTGGCGGTGATGACGTCGTTCCTGCTTGCCTTCGTGCTGCTGGGTGCGGGCGTCTACTACGCCGTGTCGACACTGCTGTTGCAGGACGCCCGCGAGCTTGTGCGCACCGACGCGTCCGGCCTGGCCGAGGTCTATCGCGACAGCGGTGGCGCCGCCCTGGCCGACGAGTTGCATGCACGCATCGCCGCACCCGAAGACCCTGACGCGGTCTATGCATTGCGAGACCGTCGCGGAACCGCCATCGCCGCGACGCCCGGCATGCCGGTGCGCGATCCCAGCGCCGCCCGCGCGGCCCGCTGGACCACCTTCGATGCAGCCGATGCCGGCGACTACGACGGACACCGCCGCGTGATCGCCCACCTGCAGCCACTCTCCGACGGCAGCACGTTGCTGGTCGGCCAGCGCCTGCATTCCCAGGACCGGTTCCTGGCGCTGATGCTGCGTACCGCATTGGCGGCGCTGCTGGTCGCGGCAACGCTGGGTGCGCTGGTCGGCTGGCTGACCTCGCGATGGGTGTCTCGCCGGCTGCGCAGCCTCGACTCGACCGCCGAGCGCGTCGGCGGCGGCGAGCTGGCACTGCGCGTGCCGCTGGATGGCAGCGACGATGCGTTCGACCGTCTGGCCCGTCGCTTCAATGGAATGCTCGACCGCATCGAGGACCTGCTGGGCGGGGTGCGTCATGCCACCGATCACATCGCCCACGACCTGCGCACGCCGTTGACGCGCCTGCGCAATCGCCTTGAAGACCTGCGCCGCCAGTCCGGAGAATCCGGGCGCGATGCGGCGCTGGATGCCGCCGTCGAAGAAACCGATCAGCTGCTGCGCACATTTGCGTCACTGCTGTGGCTGGCGCGCATCGAGGCGCAGGCGCCGGCCGGCGACGCGCCGCCGCTGGAACTGGCGGCTCTGGTAGCCGATGCGGTCGAGCTGTACACACCGATCGCGGCCGAACGCGACATTCGCCTGCAGGCGAGCCTGCAGCCCGTGCAGGTGCGTGGTGACCGCGACCAGCTGTTCCAGATGCTGGTGAACCTGCTCGACAACGCGCTCAAGTACGCGCCGGGCGGAAGCGAAGTCGACGTGTCGTTGCAACTGACGCCGCAGGGCGCGCTGCTGCAGATGGACGATCGCGGACCCGGCATCCCGGAAGCGGAACGCGAACGCGTGTTCGACCGCTTCCAGCGCCTGGAAGCGCACCGCGGCTCCCCCGGTAGTGGCCTTGGCCTGAGCCTGGTGCGGGCGATCGTGCATCGCCATGGCGGCCGCGTGCTGTTGCTCGACCACGCGCCGGGACTGCGCGTACTGGTGCTGTTGCCACTCGTGCGGGCCATTCCTGTCTAGCGTGCGCGACGCCTGACCGCCTGCGCTGGCCGCTGTGCCGGGGTGGCTGCGTTGAAATGACTGAGCAACAAGAGATTCCCGACCCGCGCGCCGTGCGGCGTGGTCGAAGACGCGTGCCCGCTTTGCGATCCCCCAGCAAAGGACTGCCGTCGTGCCCGATCGTGCAGACATTCGATGGTTCAAGTCGCGCTTTGCCCCGCGCATAGACAGCGCGGTGGCGGGCACGCCTTTCAGCCTCGACTTCATGGTGGCCCTGGCCTGCCAGGAGACCGGCGAGATCTGGCCGCAACTGCGCCGTCAGGGCCTGGGCGAAGCCGATGTGCTGCGCCTGTGCGTCGGCGACACCATCGACGCGCGACCCGACGGGCGCGGGCGCAGGGCATTTCCGCGCGACAAGGCGCAGCTGCTGGCAGTGGAAGGCGGCGCGGCGATGTTCGCGATGGCGCATCAGGTGCTGGTCGACATGGCCGAGCACATTCCCGGTTATCGCGGCGCAGCCCGCCAGTCGCACAAGTTCTGCCGCGGATTCGGCCTGTTCCAGCGCGACCTGCAGTTCTTCCGCGAGGATGCACCGTACTTCCTGCAGCAGCGCTACGCGCAGTTCGACTCGACGCTGGCGCACGCCCTGCGCGAACTCAGGTCCAAGCAGCGCAGGATCGGACTGGGCGATCGCACGGCGCTGAGCATCCTCGAGCAGGTCGCCGTCGCCATCGCCTACAACACCGGCGGTTACGACCCGCAGCGCGGAACGCGGCAGGGCTACCGTCCGCCGGGCGGCAAGTTCTATGGCGAAGCGGTGCTGGATTTCCTGCGCCTCTCCGAGACGGTTGCCGTTGCCGGCGAAGCGCCACTGATCGACCCGCCGCGGCGAGGCGAGGCGATCGTGCCGCCGCCGAGCCCGGTCGCCGCCACCGGGCGGGCGATGCGCGTCGACACGCGCGTGTCGACGCTGTTCCTTCGCAGCCAGCCGCGCAAGTCGAGGCCGCTGCGCGCCAACGTCATCGGTGAACTGCCCGACGGCCATCGCGTGCGTTGCATCAATGGCATCGCGGTCAATGGCTACATGGCGGTCGAGACCAGCCTGTCCGGTGCATTGATGCGCGGGTTCGCCGCGACGCGTTACCTGCGTGCGGAAAGCGATGGCGGCGACACCGCAGTTGCCGCGGCTGACGTCGCCGCTGCCGACGCCGCGCCTACCTCAGCCGGCGCCACGCTTCCGCAAGCGACCATGCCGCGCCGGCGAGGACAGGTCACGCGCCGAACCGGACCGGCCGGGGCGCACTCGCTCAACGAGGACGGGCAGCCGCGTCGCCGGGGCGCCGACGTGGACACGCTGCGGGCGGAACTGGCCGCGATCATCGACTGGCTCGGCGTCGACAAGGCCACGCACGGTCGCTACCAGCCGCGTGACGGGCTGACGTTCTGCAACATCTACTGCCACGACTTCTGCCATCTCGCCGGCGCCTACCTGCCGCGCGTGTGGTGGTCGACACCGGCGTTGCTGGCGCTGCAGCGGGGCGAGGCGGTCGAAGCGCTGATTGGCGACACCCTTCGCGAGATGCGTGCCAATGACCTGTTCCGCTGGCTGCGCGACTTCGGTGAAATGTTCGGCTGGCGCCGCACCGGCACGCTGACGAAACTGCAGCTGGCCGCCAACCAGGGTGCGCTGGCGCTGGTCGTCGCCCGGCGCCGTGACGATGGCCGCTCCGGGCACATCGTCATGGTCGTGCCCGAGCGTGACGAGCACGTCGCCCGGCGCGACGGCGCCGGCGAAGTGACCTCGCCACTGCAGAGCCAGGCGGGCGTCACGAACTTCCGCTATGGCAACGCGCAACCTGGATGGTGGAGCCGGGAGACGTTTGCCGAGAACGCCTTCTGGATCCATCCCTGAGCCACGGACGAGGCGCGCACGATGGCAGTTCTTTTCAGCGAACTCGAACTGAGGATCCAGTGGCTGGATCGCGGGGTCTATTTCGTTGGCGGCAAGTACATCGACACCGAGCAGGATCGCGAGAACGACATCCTCGACCCGGTCCGCGTCACGATCGACCTGCCGAAACTGCGCGAACTGGCCCACGACCCGGATGCCTACGGCGCGGCACTGGCGACGATGCTGTTCGGCAACCCGGGCGAGCCGATCTTCGAGGCGTTCGCCCGCGCCCGGCTGGCATCTGCCGCGCGCGACGGCCTGCGCATCCGCCTGCACGTGCAGGCCAGTGCACCGGAGCTGCATGCAGTGCATTGGGAGCTGATGCACGAGCCAGGTACCGGCAAGCCGCTCCTGGCCAGCCCGACGATCTGGTTCTCGCGCTTCCTCAGCACCGGCGACATGCGCCTGCATCCGCTGCAGGACCCGGACAGCGTGCAGGTGCTGGTGGTGGTCGCCAACCCGAGCGACCTGGCGACGAAGTGGAACCAGCCCGCGCTGGACGCCGACGCCGAGTACGAGGCCGCCGCGCAGGCGATCCGCTCGCAGCTGGTGCCAGGCGTTCGTCGCATCGCGATTCGCCGCCTGAGCAAGCCGGCGACCGTCTACAACATCGTCACCGACATGCGCGAGAGCTACTCCGATGTCGTCTACCTGGCCTGCCACGGCACCCTGACCACCGACGGCGAACCGCGCCTGCTGCTCGAGGACGAGGACGGGCTGGGCGAGATGGTCAAGGGCGAGCAGCTGGTCGAGCGCATCGCCGCGTCGCACGAGCGCCCGCGGCTGGTGATCCTGGCGTCGTGCCAGAGCGCCGGCAGCCGCAATGGCGAAGGGTTGGGTGCTCTGGCGCCACGGCTGGCGCAGGCCGGCGTGCCAAACGTGCTGGCGATGCGCGGCGACGTCACGCTGGCCTCCATCGCGCGCTTCATTCCGCGGCTGTTCCGCGAGCTGGCCGAGGATGGCCAGATCGACCGGGCCGTTGCCGCCGCGCGCTCTGACATCTCCGACCAGCGCGACTGGTGGATGCCGGCGCTGTACACGCATTCGCGCAGCGGCGCGCTGTGGCCGGCACGCAATGTCGATGCCGAGTCGTTCGACCGCTGGGACGCGATGGTCGGCGACCTCAAGGACGGCCGCTGCGTGCCCGTGCTGGGACCTGGTCTGGTGGAGAGCGTGTTCGGCTCGACCCGGGCGATGGCGCGTGAGTGGGCCGAGCGTTACGAGTTTCCGCTGGCGCCACGCAATCGCGACGACCTCGCGCAGGTGGCGCAGTACCTGGCATACCAGCACAGCCAGGCGTACGTGCTGCGGCAGATGCGCGGCTATCTCGCGCGCTACCTGCGCCGCGAGTTTCCCGACCGGATTCCGCCCGACCTGCGCGAGGGGCCGGTGCGCGAGGGCCTCGTCGACGAACTGATCTCGCACATCGGCGCCGCCGAGCGCGCCGCCAATGCCAGTGAAGTGCACAAGTTGCTGGCGCGGCTGCCGGTGGCGATCTACGTCAATGCCAACCGCGACAACATGCTCCACGATGCGCTGGTCGAGGCCGGGCGCAAGCCGCATATCCAGTTGTGCACGTGGCGCAGCGCCGGTGACCGCTCGCTGCCGCAGGGGCCGGTGCCGGAGCCCAAATACAAGCCGAGTCCGGAAGAGCCGCTGATCTTCCATGTCTTCGGCAATTTCCAGTACCCCGAAAGCCTGGTGATGACCGAGGACGACTACTTCGACTTCCTCACCGCGGTGACACGCAACGAAGCGCGCAACCGCAGCATCCCGCTGGAGGTCAGCCGCGCGCTGGCCAGCTCGGGGCTGATGCTGCTCGGCTTCCAGATGGACGCCTGGGATTTCCGGGTGCTGTTCAGCAGTATCGTGCGCCAGCCCGGCATTGACCTGTCGCGGATGCGCACGCGCGTGGCCATCCAGATGAGCCCGGACGAAGCGCAATCGGCCGATCCGGCCAAGACCTACCAGTACCTGCGCAACTATTTCCGCGAGAACGCACGCATCAACCTGTTCTGGGGTTCACCGGAAGAGTTCATGGTGAAGCTGAGCGAGCGCTTCGACGACGAGACCGACTAGGCCATGACGACGAGTGCCGACAAACCCGACCCCCCCGGCGTGAGCGAGAACGCAGGCACGCGCGGCGAAAACCCGTATGTCGGCCCGGTGCCATTGTCGGACGGGCAGAAGCTGTACGGCCGCGAGCGCGAGACCGACGAGCTGGTCGACCTGATCGTCAGCAAGCGCGTGGTGCTGCTGCTGTCGCCGTCGGGGGCCGGCAAGACGTCGCTGATCCAGGCGGCGCTGGCACCGGCGCTGCGTGAGCTCTATGAGCTGCAGCCGCTGCCGATCATCCGCCTGGGCTACTTCAGCAGCGACTGGGGCGCGGCAGCCACCACCAATCGCTACCGGCTGGCGATGCTGCGCGCGCTGGAGCGCCACTGGCCGCAAGCGGAGCAACTGTCCGACGAGGCCCTCGCCGGTTACTCGCTCGCAAGCTACTTCCAGCAGCGCCTCGGGCCGACCCCCGGCGGCGACGCGCCACGCTACTGGCTGCTGATCATCGACCAGTTCGAGGAGTTGCTGACCGTCAATCCGCTCGACGAGGAAGACAAGCGTGATTTCCTCGATGAGCTCGGCGGCCTGCTCGCCGGCCTCGATGCGGACGATGGCACGCAGGTGCCGATCTGGGCGCTGTTCGCGATGCGCGAGGACCGCGTCGCCGAACTCGAGCCGTATCTCGATCTGATCCCGACCGCGCTGGCCTATCGCTACCGCCTGGACGCACTGGCGCTGGACGCGGCGCGCGAGGCGATCTCGGCGCCGGCCGGCGATCGCATGTCGTCCGACGCGGCAAAACGCCTGGTCGATGATTTGTGCACGGTGGTCGTGCGCGATGCCGCCGGCGTCGAGACGCCGCGCCAGGGCCGCTTCGTCGAGCCAGTGCAGCTGCAGGTGGTGTGCCGGGACCTGTGGCAACGCATCGTCGTGGGCGAGCAGCGCAGCATCGAAGCCGGTGACGTCATTTCCTCGCGCGATGCCAGCGAGGTCGACCTGGCGCTGCGTGCCTACTTCGATCGCGAAGTCGACATGGCGGCCGAGGAGGCCCATGTCTCCGAGCGCCGCCTGCGCGAATGGATCGGCAGCCAGCTGATCACCGCCGGCGGTGTCCGCACCCAGGCGTTGCGCGACGCGACCGCGCTTGGCGACATCGATGTCGCCGTCGGCAAACTGATCCATGCCCACCTGTTGCGCTCCGACGTGCGCAACGACCGCGAATGGGTGGAGCTGTCCCACGATCGCTTGCTCGCACCGATCCGCGCCGCCAACGAGGCCTGGGAAAACACCCACCTCAAGCCCTTCCAGGTGCGCGCCAAACGCTGGCAGCAGGCCGACGCGCGCAGCGATCGCAACTGGCTGATCTCCGGCGCGGAACTGGTCGAGGCGCGCAACTTCGCACGGCAGCACCCGGACTTCCTCAACAGCGCCGAGCAGGAGTTCCTGCAGGCGTCGGAGCAGGAGCAGAGCCGCGTCAGCGGTGAGCGCCGGCGCAACTGGGCGCTCGGCGGCACCGCGGTGGCGTTGCTGGTGGCGCTGCTGGGCTACTGGATCTACAACCTGCGGCAGGAGAAGGCGGAACTGGCGGTGCGCGAGCTGCGTTCGGAAATCTCCCGCCAGGTCCGCGGCACCGATGACTATCCGGCGGTGCAGGCGCTCGACAAACTGGTCTCGCTGCAGGAGCAGGCCGAACGGATACCCGATGGCGGCAGGCAATTGCCTGCGCGGATCTCCCGCACCATGCGCGAACGACTTGGCGGCGTGCCTTCGGCACTCGTGCGTGGGTTGGCCCAGCACGGGCACGTGGTCTGGTCGCTGGTGTTCACCTCCGATGGTCGCGAACTGCTCGCCGGATCGTGGGACGGGCGCATCTCGGTGCAGGAGCCGGCGACGACAGGCCCGGCCTACATGACCTCGGACCAGGGCGCCGAGACCTACCAGGTGGTGCTGTACGAACCCACGAAGCTGGTGGCGTCCACCTACATCGACGGACGCGTCGTGTTGTGGCGCCTGCAAGACGGCGCACTGCGCCGGATCGGCCTGCTCGACCGCTCGCCGCGCAGTGATCGCCGGCAGATGACCACCGCGGCATTCAGTGGCGACGGCCGCATGCTGGCGGTCGCGGGCTGGGACAAGGTGGTCGAGTTGTGGGATGTCGCCGACCCGGTGGCACCGAAGCTGCTGACCACGTTCGGAAGGTCCGCCGCGCCGATCCAGAAAATCCTGTTCATGGCCCCCTCGCAGAATGGCGGTGAAGAGCGGCTGGCGTCGACCGACCTGGAAGGCAACGTGCGGATCTGGACGATCGCGCCCGGCCAGACCGGCCGCCCGCCGCTGTGGCGGGAGTTCAGCATCCACGACCATCTGGCGCGCAAGGTCGGCATCTTCAGCGCCGCCGCCGATCCGTCGGGACGTTACTTCGTGGCCGGCGATTCGGAAGGCTTCATCCACGTCTGGGACCTCACCGCGGCGGATCCGGCCCGCAGCGGTACTCGCCTGACGGTCGCGTTCCACGGCCGCGGCCAGCTCGACGCGCAGGTGCGCGGCATCGCGTTTGCGCCCGGGTCGCTCGAGTTCGTCAGTGTCGGCCTGGACGGCTACGTGATCCGCTGGCAACTGCCGCAGGACGCCCTTGGCCTGGCCGACATCGCCAGTCGAGCCGTCGCCAAGCGCTACGGCCAGGTCGGCGAGCGCCTGTACAGCGTCGCCTGGCAGCCCGGCAGCAACAGTGTGGTCGCCGTCGGCGGAACGCGATCGATCTGGCTGGTCGACCTCGATCGCGGCAACGGTTCGGTGCTGTCGCAGGCGCTGCCTTTCGCCGGCATGCAACCGTCGTCGTGGCGCCAGGTGTCGATGGATCGTGCCTCGTCCGTCATCGCCGCGGCCGGACGCGACAAGGCCATCCATTTCTGGCGGAAGGCCGGCAACCGGTTCGAACAGGTACCGCAGTGGAGCCTGGCCACCACCCGCGTGGCCGCATTCGCGCTCGAGCGTGGTGGCGGACACCTGATCACCACCGACTGCGATGGCAAGGTCCTTCGCTGGGCACTGCGCGCGAACGAGGCGCCGCAGCGGGCGGTGTTGTCCAGCGGCACCGGTGAAGGCGAGGGCGATGAGGACTGCGTGCCGGCGACACCGGCACTCAGCAACGACGACCAGTTCCTGGCGACCAGCGTCGGCGCAAACCTGAGCCTTTGGCGCCGCGGCGGCGGTGACAGCTGGCGGATGCAATCGACGCAGGTGCTGACGCGGCCGGTGACGGATCCCTCACAGGTCAGGAACGTCGATCCGATCGCCAGCCTCGCCTTCGGGGCACGCTCGGATCGCCTCGCGGTCGGCTCGCAGGCCGGGCTGGTGCGACTATGGCTGAAGGCGCGCGACAACCCGACCTTCACCACCGACGGACGCTGGGTCGACGCCGGCAAGAACGTACTGGCGTTGGCCTTCCATCCCGAAGGCACGGTACTGGTGACCGGCGGCGAGGACGGCTGGCTGGCCGAATGGCACGTACCCGCCCTGACCCGTGTCGACAAGCCGGTGCCGCACCACGAGCGCGCCGTCACCGCGCTCGCGTTCTCCTCGCCCGGGACCGGCAAGGCGGCGGTGCTGGTATCGGCCGACCGCGATGGCAATGTCGTCGAGTGGACCAGCGGTTCGATCAGCGATGCCACGATCGACATCAAGCCGCGTTCGGGCTTGCCGATCAACGCCTTTGCCCTGGACGCGAACGGATCGTTCCTGGTGACAGCGGGCGAAGAACTGCTGGCGTGGGACTACTCGCCTGCCAGCGTCAACGCCGCCGCGCGTGCGCTGATCGGTCGCGCCGACGCGCCCCGTCCGGCCGCGCCGCGCAAGCCCGCGCCGGCACGGACGCGTACGCCATGAAGACGTCCGCCATGAGTGCGTACGCAATCAGTACTGGAGCCGCCGCATGAACGCAGTGATCGACCACGATGACGCACCGGTGCTCAACGGCATCGATGGCAGCACCGGTTCGTACCTGTCGGCGCTGAGCCTGGAGCAGATCGCGCGGATCGCGCGCGGCGAGCCGGTCGACGCGATCGTCAGCAGCGACCTGCGAGTCAGGCACGAGGCCGCCGAGCTGACCTTCGGTGCGCCGATGGGCATCGATCCGCAGGACCTGTCGCAGGTCGGCTGGGGCGTGGTGTTCGCGCACGACACGCCAACCGAAGTGATCCAGGCGTTGAA
Organism: Lysobacter sp.; assembly: GCA_036524935.1. GTDB lineage: Bacteria > Pseudomonadota > Gammaproteobacteria > Xanthomonadales > Xanthomonadaceae > Lysobacter_J. The sequence continues at coordinate 10,310 of DATDBK010000242.1, forward strand.
GCCGCTGCTCGACCTGCGCCGCGCGCAATGCGCGGATCTGTTCAAGCAGTTCAGTGAGGCCAGCGCCTGGCGCCCCGGCGAGAAGGCGCGCGCCTGGCTGGGGCGCAATGGCGCCGAGCTGGGGCAGGCGCAGGTCAACCGCGTGCCTTACTACCTGATGATCGTCGGCGGCCCCGAGTCGATTCCGTTCCGTTTCCAGTACGAGCTGGGCGTGAACTACGCGGTCGGCCGCATCGCCTTCGACAGCGCGCAGGAGTATGGCCATTACGCGCAGAGTGTCATCGCCTCCGAACAACTCCAGCCAACCGCGCGCCGCGCCTGTTTCTTCGCCGTGCGCAATGAGGACGACCGCGCCACCCAAATGAGCTGCGACCTGTTGATGACGCCGCTGGCGGCGACACTGCAGGCCGCTCCCACGGCGCAGCGCCCATGGCAGGTGCAGACGCTGATGGGCGCCGGAGCGACCAAGGCCGCGCTGGCCACGCAGATCAACGGCGGCGATCCACCTGCGCTGCTGGTCACCGCCAGCCATGGCATGGGGTTCCCGAAGGACGATCCGTTGCAGGTCCGGCACCAGGGCGCGTTGCTGTGCCAGGACTGGCCGGGGCCGCGCGTGCACCGGGGGGCAATCCCCGGCGAGCATTACTTCTCGGCCGATGACGTCGCCGACGGCGCATCGCTGTCATCGACCATCGCGTTCCACTTCGCCTGCTACGGCGCCGGCACGCCGCAGTTGGACGACTACGCGCATGCCGACGGAGTCCGGGGCGAGATCGCCGCGGCGCCGTTCCTGGCGAGCCTGCCGCGGCGCCTGCTGGGACGGCCGCAGGGCGGGGCGCTGGCCGTGGTCGGGCACGTCGAGCGCGCCTGGACGTACTCGTTCACCTGGCCCGGGCTGGGCGCGCAGACCCACACTTTCGAAAGCTGCCTGGGCGAACTGATGAAGGGTGCGCGCGTCGGCGCGGCCATGGACGCGTTCTCGATGAAGCACGCCGATCTCGCCGTCAGCCTCAATGGCGAACTGGAGGACCTCCGGTTCGGTGCCCGCCCCGACGACCGCAGCCTGGCAGGCCTGTGGACCGCCAACAACGACGCGCGCAGCTACGTGGTCATCGGTGACCCGGCCGTGCGCATTCCCTAGACCGCACTGCGATGGAGTGGCGGACATGACGATCGAGACCGTTCCCGGCACGACGATTCCCTACTATCTGGTCACGTTCGACGCCAAAGGCCGCGAGCGCGACGACGATGCCGACGGACGCATGAGCGAGCACGTGCTGAAGGCACTGCGCGACGAGCAGCCCAGCGACGTGTTTCTCTTCATCCACGGCTGGAAGGGCGACATCCCGGCCGCGCGCAAGCAATACGGGGCGTGGATGGGGGCCATGCTCGCCCTTGCCGGCGACAGGCAGCGGGCGGAGCAGAATCGTCCGGGCTTCAAGCCGCTGCTGGTCGGGCTGCACTGGCCGAGCCTGCCGTTCGGTGACGAGTCGTTCGACGATGGCGCGTCGTTCGCGCCCGGCGCCGTCGACGACATCGCGACGCAGATCGACCGCTGCGCCGAGCAGATAGCGGACACGCCGGCGGCGCGCGCGGCGCTGCGCACGATCCTCGAAGCGGCGCAGTCGCAGTTCGCCCCGGCCGCGCTGCACGACGACGTACGCGATGCCTACGCCGTGCTCGATCGCGAATCGGGCATGGGCGCCGAGGGCGTCGGTGGCGATCCGGGCGCCGACCGCGAGCGTTTCGACGCCGATGCCGCCTATGCCGACGCCCTCGACGAGGCGGCCAGCTTCGGCGGCGGCGGCCTGCGCAACGCCTTGCTCTCACCGCTGGTGCAACTGTCGTTCTGGAAGATGAAGGACCGCGCACGCGCGTTCGGCGAGAACGGTGGCTTCGCCTTCCTGACTGCGCTGATGCACGCCAGCGACGGCCGCGATGTACGGATCCACCTGATGGGGCACAGCTTCGGCTGCATCGCCGCCTCGGCGAGCGTCGGTGGTCCGGCCGGCCGTCGCCTGCCGCGGCCGGTGCATTCGCTGGTGCTGGTGCAGGGGGCGCTGTCGCTGTGGTCGTACTGCGCCAGCATCCCTTCGGCCGCGGGAAAGCAGGGTTATTTCCGGCAACTGATCAGCGAACACGCGGTCGCCGGGCCGATCGTCACCACCCAGTCCAGCCGCGACATGGCGGTCGGCAGCCTGTATCCGGCGGCGGCGGGTGTCGCCCGCCAGGTCGCCTTCGCCCCCGGCGAACTGCCCAAGTACGGCGGCATCGGCACCTTTGGCCTGCGTGGCGACGGCCTCGACATCGTCGACCTGCAGGTGCGGGGGCACGACGCGAGCTACGGTTTCCAGCCCGGCCGGATCTACAACGTCGAGTGCAGCACCGTGATCCGCGAAGGCGGCCCGCCCTCCGGCGCGCACAGCGACATTGCCCGCCCCGAGGTGGCGCACCTGGTCTGGGCGGCGGCGCTGTAGCTACCCTGCAGACAGCCTGCTGGCGCCACTGCCGCTATCATTCAGGGCCGGGCGCCGAAATTACCGCGCCCGACCTGGGGTATCGAAGCGGGAGCCGCGACGCTACTTTCCTGAAAACGCTTGGAATAAAGGGCGGAAAGCGCGTCATGCTGCTGATGATCGACAACTACGACAGCTTCACCTACAACCTCGTGCAGTACCTGCAGACGCTCGGGGCGGAAGTGAAGGTGGTCCGCAACGACGAGCTCAACGTCGCCCAGATCGAGGCGCTGCAGCCGGAGCGGATCGTGGTGTCGCCGGGGCCGTGCACGCCCAACGAGGCCGGCGTGTCGGTGGACGTGATCCGCCAGCTGGGCCCACGCATCCCGATTTTCGGCGTCTGCCTGGGCCACCAGAGCCTTGGCCAGGCCTATGGCGGCGACGTCATCCGGGCCAAGCGGATCATGCACGGCAAGACTTCGCGAATCCGCCATGAGGGCAAGGGCGTCTTCGCCGGCCTGCCCGACGGCTACGAAGCCACCCGCTACCACTCGCTGGTGGTGTCGCGCGAGACGCTGCCCGATTGCCTCGAGATCACCGCCTGGAGCGAAACGTCCGATGACGCTTCCGCACCGGCGGAATTCGACGAGATCATGGGCCTGCGCCACCGCGAGCATCCGGTCGAGGGCGTGCAGTTCCACCCCGAATCGATCCTCACCGAGCACGGCCACGCGCTTTTGAGGAATTTCCTGGAACGTTGACCGGAAACATGGGGCGGCGGCGCCCCGCCCCGGCGCCTGTTACCGTTCCACTGTTGCCGCCTGACATTCCCGCTGCTCAGGCCCCCGCTGCTCAGGCCCCCGCTACTCAAATCCCGTTCCGGCACTTCCCCCAATGCCCATCACCCCGCAAGAAGCCCTGCAACGCACGATCGAGCATCGCGAGATCTTCCACGACGAGATGGTCGAGCTGATGCGCATGATCATGCGTGGCGAAGTGTCGCCGACGATGACGGCGGCGATCCTGACCGGCCTGCGGGTCAAGAAGGAAACGGTGGGTGAGATCGCCGGCGCCGCCACGGTCCTGCGCGAATTCGCGCGACCGGTCGAAGTCGCCGACCGCACCGGCCTGGTCGACATCGTCGGCACCGGCGGCGACGGCGCGCACACCTTCAACATCTCCACCGCCAGCATGTTCGTCGTCGCCGCGGCCGGGGCCAAGGTCGCCAAGCACGGCAACCGCAGCGTCTCG
>DATDBK010000243.1:0-8340 GCA_036524935.1 Lysobacter sp.
AGCTGGCCGCCCATCTGCAGGCCGGTGATCACCAGCGGCTTGAGATTGGCGCGCGCAGCGTAGACAGCCGCGGTCCAGCCGGCCGGGCCGGAGCCGAGGATGATGACGTGGGAGTGCTTCGATGGGGTCATTGGTATAATCGCGGGCTAATGGATTAAGAGGCGTTGGCGAGGTTGCAGCCATACGCCGGCGTGTGTCGGGTCGTCGAAGCCATAGCTTGGAGGCGGCATCCCGGCAAAACAAGGCGCGCTCCATGGACGCAATGTTGCACTGCGCCGTGAGCCTCGTCTGGCTTGTGAAGGACAATAGCGGTATGCGCCGCGGATGCGGCGCTTTTTTGCGTCATTCCCTCGCATTGCCCGTGCATGCCCGCGCGGGTGATCAACATTTGCATAAACACTTGAAGGTAGAGACATGCGGATCGGCGTTCCCAAGGAAACCAAGACCCTCGAAGGGCGCGTTGCGCTCGTTCCGGCTGCCGCCGGCGACCTGGTCAAGCGTGGTCATGAGGTCTGGCTTGAGAAGGACGCCGGCGTCAAGTCGGGCTTCAAGGACGAGCAGTACACCCAGCTGGGCGTGAAGATCGCTGCCGATGCCGCCGAGCTCTACGAGAAGGGCCAGCTGATCGTGAAGGTGAAGGAGCCGATTGCCGGCGACCTCAAGCACCTGCGCAAGGATCACCTGCTGTTCTGCTACCTGCACCTGGCGGCGGAGCCAGAGCTGACCAGGCACCTGCTCGACATCGGCCTGACCGGCATCGCCTTCGAGACGGTCGAGCTGCCCAACGGCGACCTGCCGCTGCTGGCGCCGATGTCGGTCATCGCCGGCAAGATCGCCGTGCAGGTTGGTACCCACCTGCTGCACCAGCCCGAAGGCGGCAAGGGCAAGCTGCTCGGCGGCCTGCCGTCGACCGAGCGCGGCAAGGTCGTCGTGTTCGGTGCCGGCCAGGCCGGTAGCGCCTCGGCGGCGCTGGCCGCGGCCGGAGGCTCGAACGTGGTGGTGTTCGAAATGCGCCAGGACCGCATGGAGCAGATGATGCGCCTGGGCAACAACGTCACCACCCTGTACCCGTACGCCGACGTCGTCGCGCGCGAAGTGGCCTCGGCCGACCTGGTGGTCGGTGCAGTGCTGGTCACCGGTGCCCGCGCCCCGCACGTGCTGACCCGCGACATGCTCAAGGGCATGCAGGACGGCAGCGTCGTCGTCGACATCTCGATCGACCAGGGCGGCTGCTTCGAGACCTCGCGTCCGACCACCTGGAAGGAGCCGACCTACGTCGAAGAGGGCGTGACCCACTTCTGCGTGACCAACATGCCCGGCGCCGTGCCGCAGACCAGCTCGCAGGCGATCTGCGCGGCGATCCTGCCGTGGGTCAACAAGCTGGCTTCGGGCGACGCCTGGCGCCAGAACCAGGCGCTGGTCCGCGGCATCAATGTCGAGGGTGGCAAGCTGGTGCACCCGGCGCTGCAGGGCATGAAGCTCTAAAGCGGCAGCGGACATGTCCACTGACGGGGAGGGTCGGGAAACCGGCGCTCCCCGTTTTCGTTCGGCGCCCGACCGGTTTGCGGTCCAGGTCTCCCCGTTTTTGCCGCTTCTGGCGTATATTCAACGACTAACAGTAGCTAGCTAAGGCAGAACATCACGGTGGCGCAAGCGTCCACAGCCAGCCGCAAGAAAGTCACGGCCGAAAAGCTGCCGCCCTCGCCGCGGCGGCAACGTCTCATGCGCGATATCGCGCTGATCATGATCGCGCCGCTGCTGCTGTACCTGCTCGCCAGCCTCGTCACGTTCTCGCCGCAGGATCCGGGCTGGTCGCACTCGGGCAGCATCACCGCGCCGTTGCACAACGTCGGTGGTCGCGTCGGTGCCTGGACCGCGGACGTGCTGCTGTATCTGTGCGGTTACGTAGCCTTCCTGCTGCCGCTGATGCTCGGCGCGGTGGCGTGGATCGCCCTGTTCGGGATGGATGCCGATGGCGATGGCGATGCCGACCTCGGTCCGGCATTGCGTCTGGTCGGTATCGTCGGTTTCCTGGTCGCGGCCACGGGCCTGCTGCACCTGCGCGTGGCCCCCGCCGAAGCCTTTTCCGCCGGCAGCGGCGGCATCCTCGGCCGGCTGGTCGGCAAATCGCTCTACAACGGCTTCGGTCCGGTCGGCGGCAATCTCTTCCTGCTGGCGTTGCTGCTGGTGTCCGTGACGCTCGCTACCGGATTGTCGTGGTTCGCGGTGATGGACCGCATCGGCCAGTGGGTACTCGCGCTGGGACCGACGTTGAGCAAGCTGTTCCGTCGCGGCAGCCAGCAGGCGACCGAATGGCAGCAGACGCGCGCCTTCCGCGAAGAGCGCGAAGAAGCGCGCAAGGTCGATACCGAGCTGCGCGCCAAGCGCACGCCGGTCAGGATCGAACCGCCGCCGGCACCGGTGGTGGAGAAGAGCGAGCGCGCCAAGCGCGAGCAGCAGATCCCGCTGTTCCACGTCGGCGACGGCACCGGCATTCCGCCGCTGGCGCTGCTCGACGATCCCAAGCCGCAGCCCAAGGGCTACAGCGAGGAAACGCTGGAGACGCTGTCGCGCCAGATCGAATTCAAGCTCAAGGATTTCCGCATCGATGCACAGGTGGTCGGCGCCTATCCGGGCCCGGTGATCACCCGCTTCGAGCTGGAGCCGGCGCCAGGCGTGAAGGTCAGCCAGATCAGTTCGCTCGACAAGGACATCGCCCGCGGCCTGTCGGTGAAGTCGGTGCGCGTGGTCGACGTGATCCCGGGCAAGTCGGTGGTCGGCCTGGAAACGCCGAACACCTCGCGCGAGATGATCTTCCTGTCCGAGCTGTTGCGCTCGAAGGAATACGACAAGTCGACCAGCCCGCTGACGCTGGCGCTGGGCAAGGACATTGCCGGCCGGCCGACCGTCGCCGACCTGGCGCGCATGCCGCACCTGCTGGTCGCCGGCACCACCGGCTCGGGCAAGTCGGTCGCGGTCAACGCGATGGTGCTGTCGCTGCTCTACAAGGCCTCCGCCAAGGAACTGCGGATGCTGATGATCGACCCGAAGATGCTCGAGCTGTCGGTCTACCAGGGCATCCCGCACCTTCTGGCTCCTGTCGTCACCGACATGAAGGAGGCCGCCAACGGCCTGCGCTGGTGCGTGGCCGAGATGGAGCGCCGCTACAAGCTGATGGCGGCCGTGGGCGTGCGCAACCTGGCCGGCTTCAACAAGAAGGTCAAGGACGCCATCGACGCCGGCCAGCCGATGATGGATCCGCTGTTCAAGCCCAACGCCGAGCTCGGTGAGGCGCCGCAGCCGCTCGACACGATGCCGTTCATCGTCATCTTCATCGACGAATTCGCCGACATGATGATGATCGTCGGCAAGAAGGTCGAAGAACTCATTGCCCGTCTGGCGCAGAAAGCACGCGCGGCCGGCATCCACCTGATCCTGGCCACGCAGCGTCCGTCGGTGGACGTCATCACTGGCCTGATCAAGGCCAACATCCCGACCCGCATCGCGTTCCAGGTGTCGAGCAAGATCGACTCACGCACCATTCTCGACCAGTCCGGCGCGGAGACGCTGCTCGGACACGGCGACATGCTCTATCTGCCTCCGGGCACGGCCATGCCCGAGCGAGTGCACGGCGCCTTTGTTTCCGACGAGGAAGTGCATCGCGTCGTCGAACACCTCAAGCAGGTGGGCGGTGGTCCGGACTACATCAGCGGTGTCCTCGACGAAGTGCAGACCATGGGCGACGGCATCGTCGTCGGTGCGACCGGCCTGCCGGAGAGCGGCGGCGGCGGTGGCGACGAATCCGATCCGCTCTACGACGAAGCCGTGCGCATCGTCACCGAGACCCGCCGCGCTTCGATTTCCGGCGTGCAGCGGCGCCTGAAGATCGGCTACAACCGCGCCGCTCGCCTGATCGAAGCGATGGAGATGGCCGGCGTGGTCACGCCGCCCGAGCACAACGGCGATCGCAGCGTCCTGGCGCCGCCTCCGCCCAAGTAGGGCGGCCGGCGGACTGGCCGCGGGCTGTTCCGAGCCAGTGATGCCTCCATTCATCTTTTTGCCCGCACACTTCGCCCATCGCGGATTGCCGCCACCTTTCTCCCAGGAATGTCCATGCGCTTCATCCACTTGACCGGACTCATTGCCGCGCTGGCCGCCTCGAGCGCCTTCGCCGGCGCGCGTGACAATCTCGACACGTTCACCAAGGGGCTGAAGGGGCTGAGCGGGCAGTTCACCCAGCAGGTGTACGACCCCAGCGGCAAGCTCAAGGAGAACTCGAGCGGTCAGCTGGCGCTGTCGGCACCGCGCCTGTTCCGCTGGGAGTACGTGAAGCCGTACCCGCAGCTGATCGTCGCCGACGGCAAGAAAGTCTGGGTCCACGATCCCGACCTGCAGCAGGTGACCGTGCGTCCGCAGGGCGAGGAAGAGCAGAACAGCCCGCTGTCGGCGTTGATCGACCCAAGCCGCCTGGACGCACAGTTCAAGGTCAGGGAACTCGGTGCCGACGACGGCCTGGAGTGGCTGTCACTGACACCCAAGGGCGAGGGTGAATCGAACTTCCGGTCAGCGCGCCTCGGATTCGGCCCGGCCGGCCTGGCCAAGATGCACGTGGTCGATGCCCTCGGCCAGCGCACCGAGATCAGCTTCAGCGGCTGGAAGCGCAACCCGGCATTTGCCTCCGGCACCTTCCGCTTTACGCCGCCCAAGGGCGTCGATGTGATCGGCGGCGGCTGATCGGCGACAGCTGATCCCAGAGCCGGACGGGTTCGGACTGAACCCGGCATCACCGCGTAAAGGCCTGCTTCGGCGGGCCTTTTCGTTTCCATAGAGGCAGCGACGCCATTCCCGGCCGCCGGAGCCTGCCGATCCAATGCCTGATTGCCGGACATGGGCGCTGTTGCTGCTGTTGCTGCATGCGGCGGTGGCCACTGCGGTCGAGCCAGGCGCGGCCGCGCCGTCGGTGGTACGGCCGCTGCCGGCGCCAGCACCTGTCGGTGCCGCGCGTGCTGCGCCGGCAGCACTGACCCATGGCACAGATCGCCCGTCGATGGAGAAAGCCGTCGCGGGCGTCGTCGTGGGCGCCCTGGCCGCGCAGTTCGAGGGCCGTCCCGTCGAAGCGCGCTTCGACACGATCGACGACCAGCCCGGCGAAGACGGGCGACGCGTGATCAGCGGGGAAGGGCAGATGCGCTTCGCCGGAGACGTGTCCTGGATCGGTTTCAGTTTCCGCACCGGCTACGACGTCCTGCTCGGCCAGGCCGGTGCGCCCGAACTTGTGCTGGGCGTCGGCGGCGACGCACGGCCGGTACCCAACGACACGATCATGGTCCGGCAACTCGATGATCACCTCGTCGACACCCTGCGCCGGGAGCGGGGGTTGCAGTCGGTGCGCTTGCAACTCGATCGCATCGAATCGGTCGAGACCGGCGAGCACTATCTGTTGATCGATGCCTGGGGCCTGGCCGATTTTGGCATCGATGGCAGCAGCAACATCCGCATCGCCGCGATCTACGACCGTCGCAGCGGCCAATGGCTGCAGTTGCGGTACGACATGGACGCCGCGCCCGACACCGTCATGCCACCGGTGGCCGGCCGCTGAACCCTCGCACCCACTGCATCGGCCGTGGACCCGTGTCTTGGTATTGTGTGCCTGTCCCCGGCAAGGTTGCCAACGCGTGGCTCGGCACAGTTCCCCCCGAAATTCCGTCCCAGGCCTCTCCGCAACGGATGACCTGCTGCAGGTCGACCGCGATGGCATGCGCCCTTTGGCCGAGCGTATCCGCCCGCGCACGCTCGATGAGATGGTCGGGCAGAAACGCCTGCTCGCACCGCGCTCGGCGCTGCGTCGCGCGATTGAATCCGGGCGTGTGCATTCGATGATCCTGTGGGGGCCGCCTGGCTGCGGCAAGACCACGCTGGCACTGCTGCTGGCCAAGTATGCCGACGCGGAGTTCCGGGCGATCTCGGCGGTGCTGTCCGGACTGCCAGAGGTGCGGCAGGTCCTGGCCGAGGCGGCCATGCGTTTCAGCGAAGGCCATCGGACGGTGCTCTTCGTCGACGAGGTGCATCGCTTCAACAAGACCCAGCAGGATGCGTTCCTGCCGCATATCGAGCGCGGCACGATCGTGTTCGTCGGCGCCACCACCGAGAACCCGTCGTTCGAGTTGAACTCGGCGTTGTTGTCGCGTTGCCGAGTGCACGTCATGGAAGCGGTATCGGTCGAGGACATCACGCTGGCGCTGCGGCAGGCACTGGACGACGAAGAGCGCGGCCTCGGCGGGCGCGGTCTGACCGTTGGCGACGAATCACTGGAGCAGATCGCGCGCGCCGCCGACGGCGATGTCCGTCGCGGCCTGACGCTGCTGGAAATCGCTGCCGAACTCGCCGAAGGCGAGGGTGGCCAGATCACGGCGACCACGCTGGTACAGGTGCTGGCAGACCGAACGCGTCGGTTTGACAAGGGTGGCGAGCAGTTCTACGACCAGATCTCGGCGCTGCACAAATCGGTGCGCAGTTCCAACCCCGATGCCGCGTTGTACTGGCTCACGCGCATGCTCGATGGCGGTTGTGATCCGGCGTACCTGGCGCGCAGGTTGACGCGCATGGCGATCGAGGACATCGGCCTGGCCGATCCGCGGGCACTGCAGATGTCACTGGATGCCTGGGACACATTCGAACGCCTGGGCAGCCCGGAGGGCGAACTGGCCTTCGCGCAACTGACGCTGTACCTGGCCTCCACCGCCAAGTCGAACGCCGGCTACGCCGCGTTCAATGCGGCCAAGCGCGACGTCAGCGAGCACGGGACGCAGGACGTGCCATTGCACCTGCGCAATGCACCGACGAAGCTGATGAAGCAACTGGGCTATTCGAAGGGCTATCAGTACGACCATGACGCCGAAGGCGGCATCGCGCTCGACCAGACCGGCTTCCCTGATGCGATGGGCGAGCGCGTGTATTACCAGCCCGTCGATCGCGGTCTCGAGATCAAGCTCAAGGAAAAACTGGATCGACTTCGCGCCGCCCGCGACACCGCCCGTCGTGAGCGCAATGTGAGCACGGGCGAAGACTGATTCGCGCAGCGTCAGTGCGTTGCCGCTCCGAAACGCCAGCAAAGTCGCAGGTTGGCGACTCAACTCATTGAGCCGGAAAGCGATTGTCGGCCTTGCAAGATGCTTGTAAAGGTGGGCGTTTCAGTTTTGCAACGACTCGCTGAATATGCGACCGGCCCCGTGAGCGTACCGGGGATCAACGGTTTGCCCCATGCCAATAGCGCCGGTTGGCAGGACATTGCGGCAACTGCCGTTTCATATCTGCAACAGCTTGGACGTTTCTTCGGGCCCGCACGACCCGATCTCCAGCCGGCCAAATCTTATTCCCCAGCAATCGCCTGTGCGATCAGCCACTTGGCGCACCTGAACGAAGATTGGCACCGCCTGTGCGTGTAGTTCCATGCGTCGTTTACCGGTGCCTCCCCCGGGTGCCAATCGACGTACCGTAAAGGAGAACAACAATGCGCATTCGTAGCAGCTTGATGGCAACGGCAGTGCTCCTGGGACTTGGTCTTACCAGCCAGGCCTGGGCACAACAGACGAACGGTGATGGCAATGGCGGCGATGACATCCTCGCCAACATCACCGCCACCGATAACAGCCAGGACAACGACAGCGACAGCAGCACCGCAAACAACGGCGATTCCGGAGCAGCCGCAGGCTCGGCCTCGGCCGCAAGCAGCGGTACGGCAACCAACAGCTATACCGATTCGAGCACCTTCTCCAAGACCTCCAGCCACATCGTCGCACTGACCAAGCTTGAAGGCTCGGTCTACGACGTGGGCGCTCATGACATCGGCAACGTCGCCAAGAATTTCGGCGGCGCCAACGGTGGGAAGGGCGGTTCCGGTGGTGATGGCTACGGTGGCAAGGGCTACGGTGGCGACGGCTACGGCGGCAACGGCGGCGACGGCGGAGACGGCGGCGACGGCGGCAGCGGCGGCAGCGGTGGCAGTGCCGAGAACGGCAGCGCGAACTCCGGCGATGCCAGCATCGGTGATGCAACGGCAGGCCGTGGCGGCCGTGGCGGCGACACCTGGGATAACACCAGTGGTCGCGGCGGCGATGCCGACAACGACAGCGGCGATGCTGGCGGTGCCAGCCTGGCCGGCTCCGGTTCCGGCTCTGGCTCCGGCGCGCTTGCCGGCGGCAGTGACGGCGGCGGCGGTGGCGGTGGCGGCGGTAACGACGGCGGCAACGGTGGCGGCGCTGGCGGTGATGGCGACGACAACGGTGGTGCAGGCGGTGCCGGCGGCACTGGCACGGGCGGCGCAGGCGGCGCGGGTGGTTC
>DATDBK010000244.1:0-10279 GCA_036524935.1 Lysobacter sp.
TCGGTGTGCGGATCGACCGAGTTGGCGTAGCTGTTGAGGAAGGTCTGGAAGACGTCCTCGCCCTTGAGCTCGGCGATCGACTTGCCCATGTTCGCGTAGCGCTTGTCGAGCGTCTTGCGGATGTCCTCGGGCTTCTTGCCGGCCAGCTTCAGGCGCAGCCAGTCATTGCGCACCGACTGCTTCCACAGCGTGTCGAGCGCGGCCTCGTCGGTCGCCCACGGCGCGTCCTCGCGGTCGTACTCGTAACGGTCGCTGCCGGTGAAGTCGAAGATGTCCTGCTTGAGCAGGTTGCGCGCGAAGGTCACGCGCTGGTCGACGCGCTGCTTGTAGGTCGAGAAGATCGCGTAAGCCGGATCGAGGTCGCCGCTCTTGATGGCGTCATCGAACTTGAGCTTGTAGGTGTCGAACTTGGCCACGTCCTGCGCGGTCAGGAACTGCTTGCCACCGTCGAGCGACTCCAGGTAGCGCTTGTAGATGTCGGCCGACAGGGTGTCGTCGAGCGCCACCGGGCGGTAGGCATAGCGGCTGTCGGAGAGCAGTCCGTACACCAGCTTGGCAGCCGTGGTCTGGTCGGCGGTCGGCGCGCGCGGCAGCGGCGACGGCTCCATCGACTTGATCAGGTTCGGCTTCTCGTGCTGCGGCAGTTCGACCTGCGAGGTCTTCTTGTCGACGCTGTCGGACGATTGCGCGAGCAATGCCAGCGGTGTGGTCAGCAGGAAAGCGAATAACGTGGTCTTGGCATTCATCGCGGGGCTCGCGGCCGCTGGCGGCCTGATCTTTGGTGCGGAGGGCGTCGGACGCAGGAGCGAAGCAGAACCGACAGCATGGACCGGTGTTCGACAACCCCACAGTGCCGAAAGTTGCAGCGGCTGTCACCCCACCAAAGGTGGGAAAAACCGTGCCACGACCGGCATTAACGCCCGTTCATCCGAAAACGTTCAGCTGGGCGACGGGTGGCGTTACGCGGGCGTTAGGCAAGCACGGGCACGCCCAAGCTGCAGGCCCGGCGGTCAACGAGGTGTGACGCCGCAAAGAAGGCCGCGCGCTCAGTTGGCGGCAACGAAGCCGGCTTCCATCGCCGAGCGGTCGGCGTGGTAGGACGAGCGCACCAGCGGGCCGGAGGCGACGTGGGTGAAGCCCAGCGCCATGCCGTACTGCTCGAGTTCCTTGAACTCTTCCGGCGTCCAGTAGCGCAGCACCGGATGGTGGTGGGGGCTGGGCTGCAGGTACTGGCCGATGGTGATCATGTCGACGTCGTGCGCGCGCAGGTCGCGCAGGGTCGCCTGCACCTGCTCCATGGTCTCGCCGAGGCCGAGCATGATGCCGCTCTTGGTCGCCACTTCCGGATGCTGCGCTTTGAACTTCTGCAGCAGGGTCAGCGACCACTGGTAGTCGGCGCCCGGGCGGACGTTGCGGTACAGGTCCGGCACGGTCTCGACGTTGTGGTTGAACACGTCCGGCGGATTGCTGGCCAGGATCTCCAGCGCACGCTCCATGCGGCCCTTGCCGCGGAAATCCGGCGTGAGCACCTCGATACGGGTCTTCGGGCTGTGCTCGCGGATCGCGGCGATGCAGTCGACAAAGTGCTGGGCACCGCCATCGCGCAGATCGTCGCGGTCGACGCTGGTGACCACCACGTACTTCAGGCCCATGTCGGCGACCGTCGTCGCCAGGCTCAGCGGCTCGCCGGCATCGGGCGGCTTGGGCCGGCCGTGGGCGACGTCGCAGAAGCTGCAGCGGCGGGTGCAGACCTCGCCGAGGATCATGAAGGTGGCGGTGCCGTGGCTGAAGCACTCGTGGATGTTCGGGCAGCTGGCTTCCTCGCACACCGTGACCAGACGGTTCTCGCGCAGCTTGGCCTTGAGCTGCTGCACCGAGTTGCCGGACGGGATCCGCACCCGGATCCACGACGGCTTGCGCAGCACGGGCGCATCGGCGAACTGCACCGGCGAGCGCGCGATCTTGTCGCCGGCCAGCTGCTTCACACCTACTTGAAGCGCTCCCGGCTGCAAAGCCTCGGGCGCGGCGTTGCCGCTGACCATGGCGAGCGGGATGGACTTGGCGGTGGAGTCGGTCATGGCGGGCAACGGGTCTCTGCGGTTCAAAGTAGCGGCGGCGCCTGTTCGACCTGCAATCCGAACTGTCGGGCGACGTGTTCGATCAGCACCGGCTTGACCGCATCCAGCCCCGAAGGGCCGCCCAAGTCTAGCATCGAGGTCACCTGCAGCCCCTGGTAACCGCAGGGATTGATCCGCGAGAACGGCTCCAGGTCCATGGCGATGTTGAAGGCCAGGCCATGGAAGGTGCAGCCGCGGCGGACGCGGATGCCGAGCGCGCCGACCTTGGCCCCGTTCACGTACACGCCGGGCGCACCTTCGCGGCGCTCGGCAACGATGTTCCAGTCGGCCAGCGTGTCGATCATGGCCTGCTCGATCCGGTGCACGTACTCCTTGACCCCAACCTTCAGGCGCTTGAGGTCGAGCAAGGGGTAGAGAACGATCTGGCCGGGGCCGTGGTAGGTCACCTGGCCGCCGCGGTCGACGTGCAGGACCGGGATGTCGCCGGGAAACAGGACGTGCTCGTCCTTGCCGGCCTGGCCCAGGGTGAACACCGGGTCGTGCTCGACCAGCCAGAGCTCGTCGGGGGTGTCGGAGGTGCGCTCGTCGGTGAAGGCCTGCATGGCGCGCCAGACGGGCTCGTAGGCGCGCCGGCCAAGATCCCGCACCAAAGCCGGAGACATAGCCCCCTCCCCTTCAAAGGGCTGGCCGGGGAGGGGATGGGTTGCAGCCACGTCCACGACCGCTACAGCGTCCACTTCACTTCCGGATGCTCCCGCAGCACCGCGTGTGCCAGGTCGTACTGCTCGCGGTTCTCGGCACGGAAGCTGATGCGCACCGACACGAAGCGGCCGTTGCTCGAATGCTTCCAGCTCACGGACTCGCTCACCACTTCGATGCCGGCGTCCAGCAACAACGTCGGCAGTACCGTCTCCAGGTCCTTCTCGGCCGCGCCCATGGCGCTGAGGTCGAAGGTGCCCGGGAACTGGAAGCCGTGGTCGGGGTTGTCGGATTTGATTTCCATGGGTACCGATTATGGGTCCGTGGGTGGGCGAACCCAAGTGTGCGCGGATGGCGTACCTGTCCCGGGTGCGCTGCGCTTACCCGGGCTACGACGGCTGCGTTTGGAGGTAGCCCGGGTAAGGCCGGAGGCCGCACCCGGGATCGTGGCGTCGCCGGGGGTGGATGACGACGCAAACGAAGAAGCCGGCTTTCGCCGGCTTCTCGTTGCTGCAGTCAGGCCTGCTGTAGACAGGCGCGGATCACTCCGACTTCCACCACATCAGCAGCTCGTCCCACAGGCGCTTGAAGAAACCGCCCTGCTCGATCGCGTTGATCGCCACCAGCGGACGCTGCGAGACGACCTTGCCGTCCAGCATCACCTTCACCGTGCCGATCTTCTGGCCCTTGGCGATCGGCGCGACCAGCGTCTTGGGCACGTCCATCATCGGCTTGAGCTGGCTGTACTTGCCGCGCGGCAGGGTCACCAGCAGCGGCTCGGCGACGCCGAGCTGGACTTCGTCGGCGGCGCCCTTCCACACCTTCTGCCTGGCGATCGGCTTGCCCACGTCGTACAGCTTGTGCGTCTCGAAGAAGCGGAAACCCCAGTTCAACAACGCCTGCGAATCGACGGCGCGCTGGTTCTCGCTGCTCGAACCCATCACCACCGAGATCAGCCGCTGGTCGCCGCGCAGGGCCGAGGCCATCAGGCAGTAGCCGGCTCCGGAGTGGTGGCCGGTCTTGATGCCGTCGACCGACGGATCGCGCCACAACAGCAGGTTGCGGTTGGGCTGGGTGATCGGGCCGACCGTGAATTCCTTGATCTTGTTGTACGAGTACGCGACCGGGAAATCGTGGATCAGGGCGCGGCCAAGCAGGGCCAGGTCGTGCGCGGTGGAGTAGTGCCCTTCCGCCGACAGGCCGTGCGGATTGACGAAGTGCGAGCCCTTCATGCCGATGCGCGCGGCGTACTGGTTCATCAGCGCGGCGAAGGCGTCGGTGGAGCCGGCGACGTGCTCGGCCAGGGCGATCGCGGCGTCATTGCCGGACTGCACCACCATGCCCTTTTCCATCTGCACCAGCGGCGCGGTCTTGTTGACCTCGAAACCGGAGTAACTGCCGTCGGTGCCGGCACCACCGGTGCGCCAGGCGTTCTCGCTCATCATTACCTGGTCGGTGTCCTTGATCTTGCCCGCGGCCAGTTCGGCAGCGATGACATAGCTGGTCATGACCTTGGTGATGCTGGCCGGCTCGACGCGCTGGTCGTAGTTCTCGCCGGCGAGGATGTTGCCGCTGGCAGCGTCCATCAGCACCCACGCGCTGGCGGCGATCGTCGGCGGCGGCGGCACCGGCAGCGAGTCGCTGGCGGCCGGTTGCGCGGGGGCAGCGGGTTGCGGCGTCGGTGCCTGGGCGATGGCGAGGCCGGTCACCAGCGTGGTGACCGCGGCCAGGGCGGCGGCCCGGGCAAGGGCGGGTACTTTCATTTCTCAACTGCTCCGGAGGCCGGCAAACATGCCGACCGGTTTGTGAGGGGTGGGATTCTAATCGGGCACGGTCTAGTCGCGGACGCGCTGCGGCTGGCCAAATCCCAGACCAGCGATGCGGGCCGCAAGTTCCGGGGCCTGCGCGGCCTGCAACGGGCCCACGCGCAGGCGCCAGATGGTCTGGCCGTTGGCGCTTGCGTCGCTGATCTGGGCGGTGTCGATGCCGGCCTGGCGCAGCGTCGTCAGCGCGCGGTCGGCATTGGCACGGGCGGTGAAACTGGCGACCTGCAGGACCACGCCATCGGCAGGGTTGTTGGCTCGGGTCGGCGCAGGTGCGGCAGGAAGGGGCGTTGCAAGCACGGTGGGCGCGGCGGTGGCGGTCGCCACCACGTTCGCTGACGCATTCGTCAGCGTGGTCGGCTTGCCGGTGGCGATGCGCACGCCCGGCGGCAGTTCGCCGGCACGGGCACTGGCAACCGGCATGGCGGCGATCAGGCGGTCGATCGGCGTGGGCGCTGCATTGGTCGGCCTGGCCGGCGCGGGCTCGGGCGCCGAAGCGAGCACCGGCCGGTCATCGTCACCGGGCTGCAGCGCGCGCACTTCGACGCGACCGGTGCCGCGCGCGGTGATGCCGAGCTTGACCGCGGCGGCGTAGCTCAGGTCGATGACGCGGCCGTCGTGGAACGGGCCACGGTCGTTGACACGGACCACGACCGACTTGCCGTTGTCGAGGTTGGTGACGCGGGCGAAGCTGGGTAGCGGCAGCGTCTTGTGCGCGGCGGTGAAGGCGTACATGTCGTACACCTCCAGGTTGGACGTGCGGCGGCCATGGAACTTCTGCCCGTAGTACGAGGCCGTGCCCTTCTCGACGTAGCCCTTGGTGCTGTCGAGCACGCGGTACTTCTTGCCCAGCACCGAGTAGGTCTCGCGGTTGCCGACCGCCGAACGCGGCTCGCGGGTGACTTCGGGCTCGGGGATCGCATCGACATCAGGCACATGGTCGGGCGTGCTGTCGGAGACGCCCGGCTTGTACAGGCCGCCGGCGGTGTAGTTGCCGCGCGTTCGCGGATCTTCCTGCGCCGCAGCGTACGGCGACTTCTTCTTTCCGCCCGGCAGCTGGCTGTGCTGGACACCGCCCTTGTCGGGGATGCCAACCGGCTGCGAGACCGACTTTTTCGGCGCACTGGCGCAGGCGACCAGGCCCACCGCCATGACGGCGATGAGCGTTGAACGAAGGCTGCAATGCATGGCCGTGGACCTCATGTCGAGGGCGGAGTGGCGACAGCGGCAGTGGCGGCGGCAGGTTCGTTGGCGCGGCCGGCGATGGCCTCGCTGAGCTGGTACACCGCCATCGCGTAGTGCTTGGAGATGTTGTAGCGGGTGATCGCGTAGTAATTGCGGAAGCCGAACCAGTACTCCGGACCTTCGACGCCATCGAGCCTGACGACCGTGGCGGTCTGGCTTTCCGGCACCGTCGTCAGCGGGCGGAAGCCGCGCGCGGCGAGATCGGCCATCGAATAGATCGGGTCGAGGTTTTCCGGCTCGATGGGTTTGGCGTCGGCGGCGACATTGGCGCGCACCGTGACCGGACCGCCGCGCACCCAGCCGCCCTTCATCGCGAAGTAGTTGGCGATCGAGGCGAAGACGTCGTCGAGGTCGGTAAACAGGTCGCGCTTGCCGTCACCGTCGCCATCGACGGCGAACTCGCGGTAGCTGGACGGCATGAACTGGCCCCAGCCCATCGCGCCGGCGTAGCTGCCGGTGAGCGTGGTGATGTCCAGGCCGGTTTCCTTGCCGAGCGCGAACAGCTGGCCCAGCTCGCCGCGGAAGAACGCTTCGCGGCGGTTCTCACGATCGGCCTTGGCCGGATCGCCGGTGCGCGGATACGCAAACGCCAGCGTGTACAGGGCATCGATCACCGGGTAGCTGCCGGTGTTTTTGCCGAAATTGGTTTCCACGCCGATGATCGACACGATCACTTCGGCCGGCACGCCGAACTTCGCCTGCGCGCGATCGAGCTCGGTGCGGTGTTCGGCGAGGAAGGCGCGGCCGCCGTCGATGCGCGACTGGGTGATGAAGATCGGCCGGTAGTCGCGCCACGGCTTGGCCTCGGCTGGCTTCGACATCGCGTTGATGATGCTGTCGCGGATCTCGGCGCGGTTGAGCACCGATTCGATGTACGCCGGGTCGATGCCGTACTGGGCGGCGGTGTCGCGCACGAACGCGGCCCTCGCCTCCGGCAGTGCCTTGCGCGCGTGCGGCTCGGGCAATGCCGGCGTACCCGGGACCGAGGTGGCCGGGGCAGCGGGTTTGGCGGGAGTCTGTTGGGGGGCTGGCGCCGAAGCTTGGGTGGCGCAGCCGGCCAACGCGAAGAGGAGCGCGCTGATCGCGGCGCTACGGAGAGTGTGGCGTCGGGTCATCGCCGCGAGGGTAGCACGCGGTCAACAAGGTCAAAACCGCGTGTTCAGGGGCGCCTGAACCGGTAGTCAGGTTGGCGTTGGCTGAACGGGCGCGCGGAAAGCGCCCGCCATCCGCTGCGCCCGCTGCTCAGCGCGCGTAGACCGGCCGATGCGCCCTGACCGCCATCACCACGCCCAGCCCCGCCAGCAGCGACACCGCCGACGTGCCGCCATAGCTCAGCAGCGGCATCGGCACGCCGACCACCGGCAGCAGGCCCGAGATCATGCCGCCGTTGACGATCACGTAGACGCAGAACGCCAGGCCGAGCGCGCCGGCGATCAGGCGCGAGTAGCCGTCGCGGGCCTCGGCGGCGATCCACAGGCAGCGGCCGATCACGAACAGGTACAGCGCCAGCACGGTGGCGACGCCTGCCCAGCCGAACTCCTCGCTGAGCACGGCGAAGATGAAGTCGGTGGTGTGCTCGGGCAGGTAGTTCAGATGCGACTGCGAGCCCTGCCCCCAGCCCTTGCCCGTGAGGCCGCCGGCGCCGATCGCGATCTTCGACTGGATGATGTTCCAGCCGGTGCCGAGCGGGTCGGACTCGGGATTGAGGAAGGTCAGGATTCGGTCCTGCTGGTACGGCCGCAGCAGCCAGAACCAGGCCACGGGCGCGATCGCGGCAACCGCGCCGAAGGCCATGCCGAACCACCACCACGGCAGTCCCGCCAGGTACAGCGCGAACGCGCCGCTGACGGCGACCAGCATCGCCGTGCCGAAGTCCGGCTGCAGCAGGATCAGGCCGGTCGGCACCGCAATCAGCAGGCCGGCAATCAGCACCGTCCGGAACCGCGGCGGCAGCGACTGCCGGTCGAGGAACCAGGCGACCATCATCGGCAGACTCAGCTTGAGCAGTTCCGCCGGTTGCACGTAGACCACGCCCAGGTTGATCCAGTGGCGCCCGTGCTTGCCGGTGCCGATCAGCAGCACCAGCACCAGTGGCACCAGTGACAGGCCGAACACCAGTGGCGTCCAGTTGCGCAGCTGGTTCGGCGGCACCCGCGACAGCAGCCACATCACGCCCAGGCCGGCCGCGAAGAAGGCGCCCTGGCGCACGACCAGGCCGATGGTGTGGTCGGCGGCGCTGTAGAGCACGGCCAGGCCGATCACCATCAGCGCCAGCAGGGCGCCGAGCAATGGCAGGTCGAGCGTGCGCATGAAACGCACCAGCAGCTCGAACAGCCAACGCAGAATCTGTCTCATCGGATTGGACCTGCTGCAGCTTCTTCCCTTCTCCCGCTGACGGGAGAAGGTGCCCGAAGGGCGGATGAGGGGCTCTGGACCGCCGGCGTGGTAGCCGGCGCGGTGACAACCGCACCGACTGCCGCGTTGGCAGCCGGGTCCGCAGGCGGCTGCGCCAGCGGTTGCGGCGGACGCACGTGCTTCGGATCCGTAGGCACCGGCTCGGGCATCTTGCCCAGCAGCCAGGCGTCGAAGATCTTGCGCGCGATCGGCGCCGCGGTGCTGCCGCCGAAGCCGCCGTGCTCGACCGAGATCGCCACGACGATCGTCGGGTTGTCGGCCGGCGCGTAGCCGACGAACAGCGCCTGATGCCGCAGGTGGTATGGCAGCGAGTGCGGATCGAAGCTGATGTTGCCCTTGCGGCTGATCTTCTGCGCGGTGCCGGTCTTGCCGGCCATCATGTACGGCGCGCCCACGGCCATCGCGCGGCCGGTGCCGCCGGGGCCATGGATGGTGCCGATCATGCCTTCCTGTACCGCCCGCAGGTTGTCGGGGTTGTCGGTGATGCGCGACGGCGTCGGCTGCGGCAGCGGCGCCCACGGCGCGAGGTAGCCGTCGCGACGCTCGGCGACGATGTGCGGGCGCACGAGGTTGCCGCCATTGGCTATCGCCGCGGTGCCGCGGACCAGTTGCAGGACGGTCGCCACCCAGTAGCCCTGGCCGATACCGGCATTGACGGTTTCGCCGGCATACCACGGCTCCTTGCTGCGCGTGCGCTTCCACTGCGGCGACGGCACCACGCCGGACTTCTCGCCGAGCAGGTCGATGCCGGTCGGCTCGCCAAATCCATACTTGCGCATGTACTGGTCGAAACGCTCGATGCCCATGTCGTAGGCGAGCTTGTAGTAATAGAAGTTCACCGACGCCGAGATCGACTTGCGCAGGTCGGTCCAGCCGGCGCCACCGTGGGCGTCGCGCCAGCCGCGGCGCTGGCCGGGGATGTAGAACGTGCCCGTCGAGAAGAACTTGTCCTCGGGCCGGCGCAGGCCGCTGTCGAGGCCGGCCAGGGCAATCAACGGCTTCACCGTCGAACCCGGCGGGCCGCCGCCGAGCACGTTGCGGTTGAACATCGGCCGCGACGGGTTGTCCATCAGCGCGCGGTAATCGACGTTGGAGATGCCGTTGACGAACAGGTTGGGGTCGTAGCCCGGCAGGCTGACCATGCCCAGCACTTCACCAGTACGCGGATCCAGCGCCACGGCCGAGCCGTCCATGTCGCCGAAGGCGGTGACCATGGCCTGCTGCAGGTCGAGGTCGATGCTCAGGCGCAGGTCGGCACCAGGCGTGGCCGGGACGTGGCCGACCTGGCGCATCGGCCGGCCGTCGACGTTGGTCTCGATCTGCTCGTAGCCGACCTTGCCGCGCAGCGCTTCCTCGTAATAGCGCTCCAGCCCGGTCTTGCCGATATGGGTCAGCGAGGCGCCGCCTTCACCGAGCGCCTTGAGGTCGTCGGCGTCGATGCGCGCGACGTAGCCGATCACGTGCGAGAGCAGGTCGCCATACGGGTAGCGGCGATTGAGGTAGGCCACCAGGTCGACGCCGGGATAACGCCAGCGGTCAACGGCGAAGCGCGCGGCCTCTTCTTCGCTCACGCGCAGCTTCAGCGTGATCGGCTTGAAGCCACGGGTCGCGCGGCGCTCGTCTTCGAAGCGGGCGATGTCCTCGGGCGTCAGCGCGATGATCTTTGCCAGCTCCGGCAGCCAGGTCTCCGACTTGCCGGCCTCGAACGGGGTCACCTCGATGCGGAACGCCGGCACGTTGTCGGCCAGTACCCGGCCCTTGCGGTCGAGGATCAGGCCACGCCCCGGCACCACCGGCCGCAACTTGATGCGGTTGGCTTCCGAGCGCGTGGCGTAGTCGGCGTGCTGCCAGACCTGCAGGCGGAAATACCACAGCCCCAGCCCGGCCAGCGCCAGCAACACGCAGGTGAAGGCGATCGCGGAGCGCAGACGGAACTGGTTGGCTTCGGCTGCGGCGTTCTTGAGGACGCGACGACGCGGACCCATCGTCAACGCCCCCGCCAGCGGCCCAGTCGCAGCG
>DATDBK010000245.1:0-10585 GCA_036524935.1 Lysobacter sp.
GCGACATCGCCGCGCCGATCGTCTACCAGATCGACCGCACCCGCGACGGCGGCAGCTTCTCGGTGCGCCGGATCACCGCGATCCAGCACGGCGAAGTGATCTTCTTCATGGCCGCCTCGTTCCAGCAGGACGAAGAGGCCGTCGAACACCAGCTGACGATGCCCGAAGTACCCAAGCCCGAAGACATCGCGCCGGCCGCGCCGGTGCCCGAGCACGTGATGGCGACGCTGCCGACCAAGGTCCAGCGCTGGCTGTCGCGGATGGGCCCGTTCGAGTTCCGCCACGTCTACCCGCGCGACGAACTCAACCCGCCCAAGCGCCCGCCGTACCAGCACGTCTGGTTCCGCCTGAGCGAACGCGTCGGCGACGCCCCGGAACTTCACCGCGCCCTGCTCGCCTACGCCTCCGACTTCCACCTGCTGGGCACCGCGACGTTCCCGCACGGCATCAGCTACTACCAGCCTAACGTGCAGATGGCCTCGCTCGACCACGCACTGTGGTTCCACCGCCCGTTCCGTGCCGACGAATGGCTGCTGTATTCGATCGACAGCCCGAGCGTGCAGAGCAGTCGCGGCCTCGCCCGCGGCCAGATCTTCGACCGTGACGGCCGCCTGGTCGCCAGCACCGCGCAGGAAGGCCTGATCCGCGTGGTTCGCGACGCGGCGACTGCCGCGCACGTGCCCGCCAGGGAATGACCGCGCAATGAGACAGGTTTTCAGCAGCCAGCGCCTCGAAAACGTCGAGAGCGTCGCGCAGATGCTGCGCGATGCCGACATCGAGGTACGCATCACCAACGGACGCTCCTACAAGGGCGGCCGCCGCGGCACCTTCAGCTACAGCGAAGCGGGCGGACCCAAGCCCGCGGTGTGGGTGGTCCGTTCCGACGACCAGGTGCGCGCACGCGAGATCCTGCGCGAAGCCGGGTTGCTGGAATCCACCCGCGAGAAATTCGCCGGCCCGAGCTACCGCTTCGAAGCGGAATCCCAGGCGAAATCGCCATCGCAGTCGCGGATGCTGCGGATCAAGCTGGTGCTGATGGCCGGCATCGTGATCATCGGCGGCCTGGTGATCAGGCACGCGGTCAACCTCGACATCGCCAACGAAGCGCTCAAGGAACATCCGCTCGACGGCTCGACCGCGGCAATCCCGCAGCCGCTGGCCGCCGCAGTGCTTGCCCGGGAACTGCCCAGGGCGCGCATGGACGTACTGTGCCTGGCGATCGACGGCAAGGACGCACCCGCGTCGCTGGTCACCGCGATGCAGCGGCCCGGCCAGAGCGTCGTCCCGCGCTCGCAATGCGTGCGCAATCCCGACGATGAAGTCGGCAGCCAGCAACGCGGCACCGGTGCGCCGGCGCTGATCGTCGACGTGCGTGCATTCCGTCCGCAGAAGCGCGACGCCGACAACGATGGCGCGATCACCGGCGTGATCGAGTACAGCGCCTACCACCACCGCCTGTCGGCCACCTACAAGACGCTGGAGGTGCAGCAGGCCGATGGCGGCTGGAAGGTCGTGCGCACGCTCAGGCACGTGGCGATGTAAAAAAAACCCGTGCCGCGGAGACTCGGCACGGGTAGTGGGGATTTGCAGACAGCCTGGCGCGTTGTTGTACGGCTATCGACCGCGCCCGCTGGCGGAAGTTCAGTGGCGCGGCGTGTGCTTGACGTCGTCGCGGGTGAGGTAGCCGTCCCGGTCCTCGTCCATGAACGCGAAGCCCCGGCTCAGGCGCGGCATCTTCTCGCTGACTTCCAGCTTGCTCAGCTTGCCGTCGTGGTTGAGGTCGGCGGCGGCAAAGCGCTCCTGTTCGCGCTTGGCCCGTTCGGCCTCGCGCTGCGGACGCATCTTCTCGTGGTAGCTGCGCAGCTCGCTGCGGACGACATTGCCGTCGCGGTTGCGGTCGATCGCATCGAAGTCCTTGACCAGCCACGGCATCGACGACGCCTCGGTCCTGCTGATGCGGCCGTCGCCGTCGGCATCGGAGTCGATCAGTCCGCCCATGCGGTCATGGCCGCGGCCGCGGCCCTTGTCGCCATGGCGGGGCCGCTCGGAAGCATCGAGCCTGCCGTCCTTGTTGCTGTCGAGCTGGTCGAACTTCGCCGTCAGGCGCGGGCTGGCGGCCGCCTCGTTGCGATCGACCACGCCGTCGTTGTTGACGTCGAGCTTCGGGCGCGCGGCACGGGCGCTGCCGTCGGCCGGTGTGCTGACCGCCTGCGTCGCGGCCAGCGCGGTGCCGGCGGTGACGACGGCGGCGATGGCAACGGCGAGCAGTGCGGAGAGGGATTTGCGCTGGTACATGGATTACGACTCCTGCGGGTGGCGTCGGTTGGCGCCGATGACCAGATCAACGCCCGGGACACTGCACGGTTGACAGCAGGCGGGCCGCGTTCAGTCGCGCGACAGCGTTTTCCTCACGCGCCACGGCGCTATGCTGGCGCCATGGGCACCGAACCGCAGGACAGCGACGATCTCCGCCTGTTCCACACCGGCGAGCACGCCTGTGGCTACTGGCCGGAGCGAGTCGCCCGCGACCTGGTGCTCGACCCGCGCGACCCGCGCCTGCGCCAGTGGTATCCGCACGCGCTGGGCTGGGGCTTCCGCCGTTCCGGCGACATCGTCTACCGCCCGCACTGCGCCGGCTGCCGGGCCTGCGTCGCGGTCCGCATTCCGGTCGACCGCTTCGTCCCCGACCGCAGCCAGCGCCGCTGCCTGGCGCGCAACGCCGGCGTCGAGATGCGGGTGCTGCCGACCCAGCGCACCGCCGAGCAGCTGGCGCTGTACCGCCGTTACCTGGCCGCGCGCCATGCCGGCGGCGGCATGGACGGCCACGGCGCCACCGAGTTCGACCAGTTCCTGATCGGCAGCTGGAGCGAAGGCCGCTTCCTGGAGCTGCGCGAGGCGTCCACGCACGGCCCCGGCAAGCTGCTGGCGGTGGCGGTGACCGATGTCACCGAGGCGGCCCTGTCGGCCGTGTACACCTTCTACGACCCGGACGCGGCCGGCCGCGGCCTGGGCACGCTGGCGATCCTGCGCCAGCTGGAATGGGCGCGACGCGAGCGCCGTCGCCATCTGTACCTGGGCTACTGGATCCAGGGCCACGCCAAGATGGACTACAAGCAGCGTTTCCGCCCGCTGGAGGCGTTCGACGGCCGCGACTGGCACGACCTGCCGCAGGCCTGATCCTGTCATTGCCGCTGCGCGCAGGAATGCGATCATCGCGCGATGACCAGACTCCCTCTCCTGTTTTGCGCCTGCCTGTCGCTGCTTGCCGCCTGCACGCAGGTGAACATCAAAGGCGATCCCGAAGCCTACCGTGACGCATTGGCCAGATCGATGAGCACCGACACGTCGCTGCGGGTCGCGACCTACAACACCTCGCTGTATGACGACCAGGACGGCGGGCTGGTGCGGCGCCTGCAGGCCAATGATCCGGGCGCGCGCAAGATCGCCGCGGTCCTGCAGCAAGTGCGCCCCGACCTGGTGCTGCTGAACGAGTTCGATTACGACGCGCAGGGCGCCGCCGCCGACCTTTTCCAGCGCGACTACCTCGAAGTCGCCCAGCCCGGCGGCGGCGACCCGCTGAAGTACCCCTACCGCTACCTGGCCCCGGTCAACACCGGCGTGCCGAGCGGTCTCGACCTCGATGGCAACGGCGAAACCGGCGGCAGTGGCCGCAACCGTGGCAACGATGCCTGGGGTTACGGCCTGCACCCGGGCCAGTACGGCATGCTGGTGCTGTCGCGCCATCCGATCGATGCCGCGCAGGTGCGCACCTTCCAGTTGCTGAAGTGGAGCGCCATGCCGGGTGCGTCGCAACCGCGCGATCCGGCCAATGGCCGGCCGTGGTACCCGGCGTCGATCTGGTCGCAGCTGCGGCTGTCGTCAAAGTCGCACTGGGACGTTCCGGTGCGCATGCCGACCGGCGTCGTGCATTTCCTGGTATCGCATCCGACCCCGCCGGTGTTCGACGGCCCCGAGGACCGCAACGGCGTGCGCAACGCCGACGAGATCCGGCTGTGGCGCGAGTACCTGTCGTCGCCCAACGCAGCATGGCTGTGCGACGACCGGGGCCGCTGCGGCGGACTGCCCACGGATGCGCGCTTCGTGATCGCCGGCGACCTCAACAACGATCCGGTCGATGGCGACGGTCATCACGAGGCGATCGTCGAACTGCTCGAGCATCCGCGCGTTGCACGCTACGCGACGCCGCGCAGCGAGGGCGCGGTGGAGTTGGGCGCGCGCTACGCGCAGAGCGGCATCGTCCGCCGCGGCTCACCGGCCCACGCCACCGGCGACTTCGGCCCGAAGGCCGGCACGATGCGCCTGGACTACGTGCTGCCGTCGGTGGGCTTCAGTGTCGAAGGCAGTGGCGTTTTCTGGCCGGCCTCGTCGCTGCCGGAAGCGGCGATTGCCAATGGCAGCGACCATCACCTGGTGTGGGTGGATCTGGGGGCGGGGGCGCGGTGATCAGGTGTGGGCGACTGCAAAGAGCAGATGGGTCCCGGCGTTCGCCGGGATGACGTGACTAGACCTTCGGCGGCAGCTTCGCCATCACCGGCGTGACCGGATCGACCGTCGTCTTCGGAATCTCCAGCGGCGCATGCAACGGCTGCGCCGACGCCAGCGCGGTCGGCGGTACGGCCACGCTGTCGACGTGCGTGGCAGCGACACGCGGACCAAAACCGAACACGCCGTCGCTGCGTGCCGACACGATCATCCGGACCATGTTCGACGGCACCATCAGCTCGACCGCCATCGCATTGCCCTCGGCACTGCGGCCCTCGATCGTCATCTCGATCAGCGCACCGCCGGTATCGATGGACTTGCACAGCACATGCGGGCCACTCGGGCCGTCGAGCATGTACGGGCGTATCGCCTCGCCCAGCGCTTCCAGCGCCTGCGGGTAGAAGAACACGGCGTAACCCTGGGTTTCATCGAGCATGGTCGTGGGTCCTCGGAGTGACGTTCAACGCAGATCGATCTGGAGGGCGGCGGCCGAACGGCGTGCGCGCTCGCGTGCCGTGTCGATGTCATCGGCGAGTGCCAGCGTCACCGCGACCCGGCGATGGCCCTCGACGCGCGGCTTGCCGAACAGGCGCAGTTGCGTGTCGGCCTGTGCCAGCGCCGCATCGACGCCGTCGAACACCGGCACGCCATGGCCCTGCGCAAGCACCGCGCACGATGCCGACGGGCCGTATTCACGGATCGACGGCACGGGCAATCCGAGGATCGCCCGTGCATGCAGGGCAAACTCGCTCAGGTCCTGCGATGCCAGCGTGACCAGGCCGGTGTCGTGCGGGCGCGGCGAGACTTCGCTGAACCACACCTCGTCACCCTTCACGAACAACTCGACGCCGAACACGCCCCAGCCACCGAGGTCATCGGTGATGCTGCGGGCGATGCCCTGCGCGCGCGCCAGTGCCTTGGTCGACATCGGCTGCGGCTGCCAGCTCTCGCGGTAGTCGCCATCACGCTGCAGGTGCCCGATCGGCGCGCAGAAAGTGGTCCCGCCGACGTGGCGCACGGTCAGCAGCGTGATCTCGTAATCGAAGTCGACGAAGCCCTCGACGATCACCCGGCCGGCACCGGCGCGACCGCCGGTCTGCGCGTAGTCCCAGGCCTTGTCGATGCTGTCGGCGTCGCGCACCAGGCTCTGGCCCTTGCCCGACGACGACATCACCGGCTTGACCACGCACGGCAGGCCGATCGTGGCGACGGCGGCACGGTAGTCCTCGAGGGTGTCGACGAACTTGTAGGGTGAGGTGGGCAACCCGAGCGTCTCGGCTGCGAGTCGGCGGATGCCTTCCCGGTCCATGGTCAGGCGTGCTGCGCGCGCGGTCGGGATCACCCGCGTCTGCGTGCCGCGCCCGGCGAATTCGTGTTCCAGGTCGACCAGGGTCTGGGTGTGGATCGCCTCGATCTCCGGCACGATCAGGTGCGGCCGCTCGATCGCGATCAGGGCGCGGACCGCGGCGCCGTCGAGCATGTCGAGCACGTGGCTGCGGTGTGCGACCTGCATCGCCGGCGCATCGGCATAGCGGTCGGCGGCGATGACTTCCACGCCATACCGCTGCAGTTCGATCGCCACCTCCTTGCCGAGCTCGCCCGAACCGAGCAGGAGCACGCGGAATGCGTGCGGAGACAAGGGCGTGCCGAGGCTGATCATGTGGGGTCCGGAGGAAGGGCTGGTGACCAGTTTATGGCGACAACCGGAAAAGGTCTTCACGCATTCCCGCGCGAACACGACCAGCCGCCCTGGCACGCATCCCGACCGGCGTGCACGGTTTGATAACACGGCGATCCCGCCCTCGTCGCAGTTTGCCGGCTTCACCTTTGTCGGGTGGCAAGGGGCATGCCATCCTGTGCCGATGTCCGGCCCTGCCCACGCTCCCGCCGCCACGCAAGCAATCGTCCTCGCCCTCGCCTGCGCGATGGCCGTGGCGGGCTGCGCCGAGGAAAAACGCGAGCCGGTCAATGAAGGCCGCGGCACCCATCTCGCCGGCGTCATGCTCGATCCGCAACTGGACGAGATCAGTGGTCTCGCCGCGTCGCGCCGGCATCGTGACGTGCTGTGGATGCTCGACGACGGTGGCAACCCCGAGCGTCTGTTCGCAGTCAGCACCGGCGGCAGCCGCCTGGCGACGTTGCGCGTGGAGGGTGTGACCAAGACCGACTGGGAAGACCTGGCGGCCTTCGAACTCGATGGCCGCAACTACCTGCTGATCGCCGACACCGGCGACAACGGCGGCCTCAGGCGCAGCCTGCAGCTGCATATCGTCGAAGAACCCGCGCGGATCGAGAATGCACGCCTGCGCCCGGCATGGTCGATCGCGTTCCGCTGGCCCGACGGCGCGCGCGATTGCGAAGCCGTCGCAGTCGATGCAGAAAATCGCCAGGTGCTGCTGATATCCAAACGACGACAGCCGCCGGAATTGTTCTCGCTGCCGCTGCAACCGCGCGGCAAGGCGCTGCAGACCGCGCACAGGCTCGGCGCGCTGGCCGGCGTGCCGCAGGCCGACGCCAACGCCCTGCGCCGCAATCCGCAGCGCGCGCGCCTCGACAGCCAGGTCACCGCGGCCGATCTGTCGCCCGACGGTCGCACGCTCGCGGTCATGACCTATCGCTGGTTGCTGCTGTACAAGCGCCATGCGCGCGAGGATTGGGGCCAGGCGATCGCGCGAGCACCGCGATTCGAACCGCTGCCGTGGCTGCCGCAGGCCGAGGCCCTGGCATGGAGCCGCGACGGCCTCCATCTGTATGCCACCGGCGAGTTCATCCCGGCACCGTTGTATCGCATCACCCCCGGTTGATCCGATGTCGCGCCGCGCGACCGCCGCAACGACCCGCAGCATTTACCGATGAGGACCCCGCCATGAGTCAACGCTGGATCTACGAAGTCGTGGAGATCGTGCCGAGGATGCTCGGCCCCGCCGTCAGCGAGCGACTCCAGGACGAGCTCAACCGCCTCGGCGAGGATGGCTGGGAGCTGGTGTCGATTACCGCCGTGACGCCGTTCGACCACCTGCGCGCGGTGCTGAAGAAGCCAGCGTGAGGGCGGCCCGGAGCCGCTTCGGGAGGGGCCTGGCGCCGCCAGGGCCCGCCACCGCCCCAGTCACGGCCGAAGCCCCACGCACCGTGGCACCGGCCGGCGCGTGCCGCTAACCTTCACCCATGCGCGGGCAGCCACGAATCCTGATCAACACGCCGGAGATTGAACTCTGGCCAGGCGGGTTGTTGCGCGCGCGCAGCAACTTCGACGCCCGGGCCCTGTCCCGTGCCCGCCATGTGCTGCGCCGCAAGCGCGACGGCCAGTACCTCGCCGTCGACCTGCCCGAAGGGCTGCTGGCGCTGATACCGCACCTCCGCCGCGAGCCGGGGCTGGATGCCGCGCTCGACGCGATCGAGGCCCCGCCGGCGCACCTGCGCGCGGGCATCGAGCACGTCCGCGAACTCCCGCTGGACCGCCTCGAAGAGCGCCTGCATTTGCTCGGCCTGGACGGCGAGTACGGCGAGCGCACCGGTCTGGAGCTGGTCGCCGAGCCCGACTGGCTGGCGTTCGCCGGTTTCGACCGGTACCGCCGGCCGCTGTGGCTGCAGGTCGAGGCGGCGCGCGCCTGGTCGCACCTGCACGACGCCGCCTTGCGCGATGGCGTGGTGCTCGAGGCAATCTCCGGCTACCGCAGTCACGACTACCAGCTGGGCATCTTCGAACGAAAGCTCGCCCGCGGCCTCGGCGTCGAGGAAATCCTCACGGTCAATGCCGCACCGGGTTACAGCGAACACCATTCCGGCCTGGCCCTGGACATCGGCGCGCCGGACGAACCGCCGGCCGAGGAATCGTTCGAGGGCACGGCGGCATTTGCCTGGCTGCGCGAGCACGCCGAAGGCTACGGCTTCGTGATGAGTTACCCGCGCGACAATCCGCACGGCATCGTTTACGAGCCCTGGCACTGGCGCTACCAGGCAGCAAACACAAACGCCTGATGTTCACCGGAGGCGCCATTCACGGTCGCCTCCGATCGCCGGCAGCGGAGTGCCGCGACTATTCCTTGTCGAGGCTGATGCGGACGCCCGAGACCGTCTTCTGGGTAATGATGAGGTCGAAGTTGGCATCGCCCAGGCGCTTCTTGACCAGCACATCCTCGCCGTCATCGACTTCGACACGATAGGCGTCGCCCAGCTTCGCGCGCATCGCATCGCGGATCAGCTTGGCGACATGGTTCTCGCCGGCGCCTTTCGGAACCGCAACGGTGATGTCGATCGGCGCTTCCTTCACCGGAGCGATCCGGAACACCACCGTGCCGTCGCTGTCGGCGTCGCTGCTGACCTGGATGCGCCACTTGTTGGAGGGGCTGGCGAAGGCGATCGCGGATGCGAACAGCAGCACCCACGAGGCCACCACCGCCCACTTCTTCGGAGCGTTACGGTCCTGCATTTGCATGGCACACCTCCCTCATCGGATGGAGACAGGCAGTGCGCGTCGCCCGGACAGACCGCACGCTGCGTCGCGGCCATCCACGTTCCCCGGACGCCGCTGACAGGCCGATCTTCGCGCAACCTGTGTCAAGACGATCTTGACCTCCGTCCCGGCCCCAGTCCTGGGAGCATTTGGCCGGTACCGCTGCCTGGCCGAGCCGGTCGGCGTTCCTCACGGGCACGCTGGCGTGGGCATGTCAGCGCTTCAGTGCTTCAGCGCATCGGCGGCATACAGCAACCACGCCAGGATCATGAGGCTCCCGCCGATTGGCGCCAGTGCAGTGGATGCACCGAAGAACACGGCCACCGCGAGGCTGCCGGAAAAAACCAGCGTGCCCAGCAGCAATGCCGAAAGCGCCACCAGCGCTAGGCGCCGGCGCACGTGCGGCACCAGCGCGGCAAGCGCGATGCCATGGCCGAACGCAAACAGCGCCGCGGTGTACAGGCGATGCTGCGCGCCGCTATCGACCGCGTGCGCCGCATAGGCCGACAAGGCCACCGCCAGCGCGGCCAGCACAGCGCCGCAGGCGGTCAGCAGACGCGCAGGGAGATGAGTGTTCATGGCACCGCCATATCGGGTAACCCCATCAACATAAGGCCAAAAAACAAAACGCGCCGCGGAAATCCGCGACGCGTTCTGGTTTACAGCGGTTGCGTCTAGGGCGCGTCTTACTTGACGGCCCAGAACACGTCGTACTCGCCGTCTTCGGTGAAGCCGGCAGCGACGCCGCCCTTCCACGACTCGTACGGGCGCTCGACAGTTTCGTAACCGTGGGTCAGTGCCCAACCGCGCAGGGCGTCACGCACCTTCGCCAGGTTGGCCATGTGGCCCTTGAACGACGGCACCACCGCGACCTTCGCCGGCTCGTTGAACACCGCCACGACCGGGCCCTCGACCTTGACGTCGAGCTGGGTCGCCGCGCCGGTGTCACCGATCTTGCGGACCGGCTGGGCAACGTCGAAGGAGTAGATGTCGGAGCCGAACTCGTTGGTGACGATGCGGACCGGACCGGCCGCTTCGAGGCCGTTGGCGGCCATCACCTTCTTGATCCACTCCATGTTGCTGTTGATCTGGCCCAGCACCTTGTCGTTCGTGCGCTCGACGGCGGCGGTCACGACCAGCAGGTTCTCGGCCGGACGCTCGACCAGCTTCGGCGCCTTGGCCGGGTCGTCCTTGCTCAGCTCGGCGTAGTCGTAGTTCGGCACGGCGGCGAGCATGTTGCTCATCCGGCCCAGGCCCATCTTCATGTCTTCGCCGACGTTGCTGCTGACGTACAGGCCAGCGTAACGACCGATCAGGTTCCAGCCGTAATCGACGTCATAGGTCTGGGTGATCTCGACGTTACGACCACCGCGGCCGGTCGGCTTGAGGTTGAACGCGGTGCGCTTGTTGCGACCCGGCTCGATGTCGGTCAGCGCATAGGCAACGCGCTTGCCCGGGACGCTCTCGGTGATCTCCCAGCTGCCCTGGCGCAGACCCTTCTCCTTGGAGTCGTAGTCCATGCGGGCGCCGACGCCCGTTTCCGGGCCGGAGAACTTCAGCTGCATCTTGGGATCGCGCAGGACCAGCGGGTTCCAGTCCTTGAAGCGGCGCAGGCTGTTGATGGTGTCG
>DATDBK010000246.1:0-13033 GCA_036524935.1 Lysobacter sp.
TGCTGCCGTTGGCGGTGGCGATGCCGGCGGCGTCCTGGCCGCGATGCTGCAGCACCGTCAGGCCGTCGTAGAGCTGCGCCGCGACGTCGTTGTGGCCGACGATACCGAGAATGCCGCACATGGTGATGAGTCCTGCTGAGTCAAAGAGGGTTGTTGCGTGCGCGACCGTCAGGCCTCGCTGACCGGCGCCGGAAGCGCCTGGTCGTTTTCATGAGCCGGCGCTTGCGGCGCCGGTAGATCTCCTTGTCGACCCTCCAGGTCGACCTGCGCTGCCACCCAGTCGGGCAACCACGTCCGCAGCCACAGTGCGCCCGGCACGAACACCGGCAGCACCTGCGAGTGCTGCCATTGCGCCTCGCGCGGCATGGCCGTCAGGCCCAGCAGCAGGACCAGCGCGCAGGCGACGAACGCACCGCGCGCCACACCCAGCGCCAGACCCAGCAACCGGTCCAGCCCGGACAGGCCGACCGACTGCACCAGCTTGCGTACCAGCCAGCCCACCAGGCCGACCACGATCATCACGCCGATGAAACTCAATGCGTAACCGGCAAGCAGTTCGCCGGGACCGGCGTCGCCATCGCCGGCCAGTACCAGTGCGACCTGCGCACCGAAGCGGAATGCCGCCCAGCCAGCCAGCACCCACGCCGCCAGCGAGGCGAGCACGCCGACGAAGCCGCGCATCAGCCCGAACAGGGCCGATGCCGCCACCACCGTCAGCAGCACCCAGTCAATCGGGCTCATGTGCTGCGCTCAAGTTCTGCCTGGCCTAGATGGGGTCAGGGATGCGGTCGGACAATGCCGCTGACGCCCAGCTTGGCCGCGACCTGGCCCTTGAGCTGGTCGGCGTCGGCGCGGCTGGCGACCGGCCCGACCCGGACCCGGTTCAGCACGCCCTTGTCGGTGCGCACCTGCTCGACGAATGCGCTGAATCCGGCCGCGCGGGCGCGATCCCGCAGCTTGCCGGCCTCCTCGGCACTGCCGAAGGCGCCGAGCTGCACGGCAAAGCCGGTGTCCGCCGCCGCGGGGCGCGCAGGCGCTGCAGTCGGGCTGGCGCTGGCAACGGTCGTCGGGGCCGGTTTGGCGGCGGGCTTGGCCGGTTCGACCGCAGGCTTGGCGGGCGGCTCGACAGCGCGCTTGGCCGGCTCCGGTGGCAGCGGCGCGGGGCGCGCTGCCGGCGTCGAATCCGCCAGCGGAACGGGCGCCGAGACCGTTGGCGTGGGTGTCACGGCCGCGGTCTGCGCGGCAGCTG
This sequence comes from Lysobacter sp., assembly GCA_036524935.1. GTDB lineage: Bacteria > Pseudomonadota > Gammaproteobacteria > Xanthomonadales > Xanthomonadaceae > Lysobacter_J. The sequence goes on from DATDBK010000246.1 coordinate 1,250, forward strand.
CCGGTGCGGCGGCGTCGGCATCGAGCGTCACGACTTTGGCGCCGACGTCACTGCGCACGCGCGCCGACTGCAGTCGTGCCGCTTCGGCCTCGGCCTGGGTGGCATAGGGGCCGATCCGGACGCGGTAGAGGGTGCGACCGCCCGCCGGTGCGGCTTCCTGGTAGCCCGGCAGCTGCGCGGACGCCAGCGCCTTGACCACGCGATCAGCATCGGCCGGGGACGCATAGCTGCCGAAGCTCACTGCGTAATTGCCGCCGGCAGTGCCGGCAAACGAAGGATTGGCGTCGTCCGGCGACGGCGCGGCAGTCGCGGCGGTCGTGGTATCGACGGTCGGCAGCCTGTCGGCGTCACCGGCATTCATTCCGACCGCGCCGCCCTGCGGCGCCTGGCCCGGAGTGACCAGCGGCAGCTCGCGCGTCTCGAATTCGCCCTGCGGGGCGTCGGGAAGCTTGAGGGGAACGTCGGAGGCTCCGCTTTCGGGCGCCGGGCCCTTGATCAGCATTGGCAGGAAGATCACTGCCAGCGCGACCAGTACCGTCGCGCCGATCAGTCGCTGTTTCAGGGCAGGTTCCATCGGGTCTCGCACACCGCAGGCGGATTGCCGCGCGAATTATACCCTCGCCGCCCGCCGCGACCGCGCCCCGGCGAGAAACGATCCCGCCGCACCGTTCAGTCGCGACCCAGCCACTCCAGTGCCGCGGCCGCCGTGTGGAACGAACCGAACACCAGTACGCGGTCGCCGGGACGTGCATCCGCGTGCGCCTGCTGCAGCGCGCCCTCGACCAGTGAATGCCGGCTTCCGGCCGCTGCGGCGGTGCCTTGCAGGCGCGTCGCCAGCGCCTCGACGCTGCCGCCGCGCGGGCCCGGCAGGCCGGCCAAGTGCCAGTGGGCCACCTGCGGCGCGATGGCCTCGACGACGCCGACGACGTCCTTGTCGGTCAGAGCCGCGTAGACCGCGTGCACCGTGCCGGCCGCCGGATTCGCGGCCAGCCACGCGGCCAGGGCGCGCGCGGCCTGCGGGTTGTGGCCGACATCGACCACCACCTCCACGCCTTCGCGCTCGAAGCGCTGCAAGCGACCGCTGACATCTGCGCTGGCAACGCCTTCGGCGATGGCAGCACGCGGTACCGGCTTGCCCAGTGCGCGCAGTGCGGCGATCGCGACGGCGGCGTTGCGCAGTTGCACCGGCGCCGCCAGCCGCGGCATCGGCAGGTCCTGGCGGTAGCCGACCTCGCGCCAGCGCCAGCGCGGTGGCTGGGTGTCGCCAACGTACGATGCCGGCAGCACCTCGAAGAAGAAATCGTTGCTGATGCGCCACGTCGATGCGCCAATGCGGTAGGCATGGCCCAGCACGCTCGACGGCGGATCGTCGTCGCCGAGCACGAGCGCCTTGCCCATGCGTGCGATCCCGACTTTCTCCGCGCCGATCGCCTCGCGCTCGTCGCCGAGGTAATCCTGGTGATCGAGGTCGACCGTGGTGATGACCGCGACGTCTGCGTCGACCAGGTTGGTCGCATCCAGGCGCCCGCCCAGGCCGACCTCGAGGATCGCCAGGTCCAGCCTGGCGCGTTCGAACAGCCACAGCGCCGCCAGCGTGCCGTACTCGAAGTACGTGAGCTCGACCTCGCCCCGCGCCGCCTCGATCGCCTCGAACGCCGCAATCAGGTCAGCGTCGGCGGCGTCGGTACCGTCGATGCGGATGCGTTCGTTGTAGGCCAGCAGGTGCGGCGAGGTGTAAGCACCGACCTTGCGCCCCGCCGCGCGCGCGATCGCTTCGATGAAGGCAACGGTCGAACCCTTGCCGTTGGTCCCGCCGACGGTGATGACCTTCTTCGCCGGGCGCTTCAGGCGCAGGCGCCGGGAAACCTCCGCGATGCGCTCCAGGCCCATGTCGATGGTTTTGGGGTGGATGCGCTCGATGTGGTCGAGCCAGTCGGCAAGCGTGCGGGTCATGGCGCGCATTATCGCCTGTCCCACCCCCGCATTACGCCGGGCGCGTGCCTACAACGCCCGGTGCACCGCTTCGCCGAAGAACAGGGTGTGATGGCTGCAGTCGTTGAGGCGGACGACCTCGAGATGATCGACGTCGGCGCCTTCGAGCAGGTTGATCGTCGTAGGTGCCTGGCGGAAGCTCCAGAGCCGCGCCAGCGGGATCCCGAGCACGTGGCAGAGCAACACCCGGTTGACCGCATCGTGGGCGACCACCAGCAGCGTGTCGCCATCGCCCAGGCCTTCGGTGGCCCGCGCAAAGGCCGGCCAGGCGCGGTCGAACACATGCTGCAGCGACTCGCCTTCAGGCATCAGCACCTCATGCGGTGCGTCGCGCCAGGCCTGCAACCGCTCGCCGTCGCGCTCGCGGATCTCGCTGGCGAGCAGGCCCTCCCAGGTGCCGTGGGCGATTTCCATCAGGCCCGGATCGAGGGTCAGCGGCAGGTCGCGCTCGCCCAGGGCGAACTCGGCGGTCTGGCGCGCGCGCGTCAACGGCGAGGCCACCGCACGGGTGATCGGCAGATCGCGCAGGCGCTCGCCAAGCGCACGCGCCTGGCCGATGCCGACCGGCGACAGCGGGATGTCTTCCTGGCCCTGGTAACGGCCTTCGGCATTCCACGGCGTTTCGCCGTGACGGGCTAAGAGGATGCGCATGTTCTGGTCTGTGGGGAGGACAGCACCGCAGCCTAGGCAAATGCCGGCGGCGGCACAACCGTTGCACTGGCAACCGCCGCGTCCGTGAGCGAGGATTCAAATCCCCCAGGGAGTACCGACATGACACAGCAGGTGAAAGGCGAGTTCGAGGTCAAGCGCACACCCGAAGGCGGCCTGGACCTGGGCGACGGTGTCGTCGCCGGGCATTTCCGTTTCGACAAGCGCTTCCACGGTGCACTCGATGCGACCGCGGTGGTGCACATGCTGGCAGTGGGCACCGAGGTCGAGGGCTCTGCGGCGTATGTCGCGATCGAACGCATCACCGGCTCACTCGATGGCCGCACGGGCGCCTTCCTCACCCAGCACAACGGCACCCTCGACCGCGGCGCGCCGACGTTGACGGTCACCGTCGTGCCTGATTCGGGCACGGGTGAGCTGAAAGGATTGACCGGGCGCATGACCATCGATATCACTGATGGCAAGCACTTCTATGCGTTTGACTACGCGTTGCCCGAGCTAACCTGAGGGCAACCCCGGGTGCGCTTCGCTTACCCGGGCTACGAGCCGCGTTGTAGCCCGGGTAAGCAAAGCGCACCCGGGACACGCAAGGCCGGTCACTTCTTCTCCGGAAGCCCCAGTTCCTGCAACAACTGCGGTGCCGGATAGACCTCCTGCATGATCCAGCGCATGTAGCGCTGGTCGACCGAGATCATCCGTGTCATCGCCGGATCAAACACCCAGTTGCTGCTGACCGATTCCCAGTTACCGTCGAACGCCAGGCCAACCAGCTTGCCCTGCGCGTCGAGCACGGGCGAGCCGGAATTGCCGCCGGTGATGTCCAGGTCGGACAGGAAGTTGACCGGCACCGTACCGAGCTTCTTGTCGGCCAGCCCGCCGTAGTTCTTCGCCGCGACAGCATCGAGCAGCGCCCGCGGTGCGTTGAACGGATCCTGCCCGGTAGCCTTTGCCGCGACTTCTTCCAGGCGCGTGAACGGCATCTGCTTGCTGCCATCGAGCTTGGTGTAGCCGGTGACGCTGCCGAAGGTGATGCGCAGCGATGAATTGGCATCCGGGTAGACGAACTGGCCCTTGCTCTTGCGGTAGTCGGCCACGGCCTGCAGGTACAGCGGGCGCGCCAGCAGAGCGTCGCCGGCGCGGGCCTTGCCTTCGTTCTCCAGCTGCAACACGGTCGGCATGATCGCGACCGCGAACTGCATCGCCGGGTCCTTGCTCTTCTCCAGCTCGGCGCTGCTGGCGGTCATCAGCCGCAGGCGCTGCTCGGTGATGCCCAGGTTGGTCTTGGCCAGCTTGTCGAGGGCGCGGTTGATCGCCTTGTCGTCGCTGCCGCCAAGCCACTTCTCGATCGCGGGAATGCGCTGCGATGCCGGCAGCCTGGTGTACTCGCGCAGCCAGTAGGCCTGCAGCTGGCGGTCCATCGCCGGTACATAGCGACGCTCCATTTGCCGCATGCTGCCTTCGAACGTCGCCAGGTCGCGCTGCTGGTAGCCCTGCTCGCGCTGCGGATCGGGCTTGGCCCGCTCCAGCGAGAGCCGGTACAGCTGCGTCGCGGCACCGAGCACGCCGGTGCTGCGCAACTGCCCGAACACGAGGTCGCGTTCGCGATTCACCCGCGCCGCGTCATCGAGCCCCACCAGCCTGGCGTGCGCGGCGAGCGCTGGCTCGCCCTTGCCGCCCTGCTGGCGCAGCCAGTCGAGCACGGCGGTTTCCTCGGCCTGCTTGCGGTCGGCGGCGTCGATGCGCCTGAAGCCCTCGAGCTGGCCTGCGTAGTTCTTCATCGTGTTCTGCCAGCCCTTGACGGTGCTGGCGTACTTCACCGCGACATCCGGGTTGTTGCGACCCTCGGTCTGCACCAGCGCCACCATGTCCTTGTAGTGGCCACCGATGGTCGGGTAGGTCCAGCTCACGGTTTCCTGGAACTCCTCGGCCAGCGCGTAGCGCGCAGTGCGACCCGGATAACCGGCCACCATGACGAAGTCACCGGCGCCGAGCGGCTTGTCGGCGAACTTCAACCAGGTCTTCGGCTGGTAGGGAACGTTGTCGGGCGAGTACGCGGCCGGCTTGCCATCCTTGCCGACGTACGCGCGGTAGAACGAGAAGTCACCGGTGTGGCGCGGCCACGTCCAGTTGTCGACCTCGCCTCCGAAATTGCCGACGCCGGCCGGAGGCGCATAGGCCAGGCGCACGTCGCGGATCTCGAGGTTGCGGAACAATCTGTAGCTGTTGCCACCGGAGAAACTGTAGAGACGGCAACGGAAACCGGCTTCGCGTTCGCACGAGGCCACCAGCTGCTTCTCGATGGTCTCCAGCGCGGTGGTGCGGCCGAGCGCATCGGGTGCGGCGGCAATCGCATCGTGCACCTGGCGGGTCACGTCCTGGATGGTGTCGAGCGCATAGATGCGCGCATTCGGGCCAGCAGAGACTTCCTCGGCCGGCGTGGCGGCGTTGAAGCCATCCTTGATCAGGTTCTTCTCAGGCGTCGAGTTGAGCTGGATCGCACCATAGGCGCAATGATGGTTGGTCACCACCAGGCCCTGTGGCGACACGAAGCTGGCGGTGCATCCGCCCAGCGACACCACCGCGGCCATCGGGTCGCCGGTGAGGTTGGCCAGCTGCTTCGGATTGAGCTTGAGGCCGGCCTTCTTCAGCGGCCCGGCGATCTCCGGCAGCTGCTGCGGCACCCACATGCCCTCTCCTGCCCGGGCGACGCCGGTGGTTCCAGCCATCGCACCCAGTACCGCAACTGCCAATACCGCATGACGCATGCATCCGCTCCGAGCAGGAAGTTCAACGGCCGAGTCTAGCCCGCCTCGCACCACGACGACCATGGCAGCAATGACGCCCGCCATTCAGCTTTGCCTCTGAGATATCCCTCACTACTCCGCCGGCAGGTTCATCTCCTGCAGCAGATGCGGTGCCGGATACACCTTGGCCAGCAGCCAGCGCAGATAACGCATGTCGACGTGGATCGCACGCTTGAAGCGCGGATCGAACATCCAGCTCGCGCTCACCGCTTCCCAGTTGCTGTCGAAGTTGAGCGCGATCAGGTCGCCCCGGGCATCGAGCACGGGCGAACCGGAATTGCCGCCGGTGGTATCGAGGTTGGTCATCACATCGACGGTCTGCGTGCCCAGGCTCGGCTCGGCGGTGCTGCCGAAATCGCCCTTGGCAATCGCGTCACGCAGCGGCTGCGGGGCATTGAACGGCTCCACGCCCGTGTGCTTCTCGACGATGCCCTGGACCGTGGTCAGCGGCCGGTAATGCACGCCGTCGCGCGGATCCATCGAACTGATGCGGCCGTAACTCACGCGCAGCGTCGAGTTCGCGTCCGGATAGACCGCGCGCCCCTGCGACTTGCGGTAAGCGATCAGCGCACGCATGTAGGCCGGACGCAGGCGCAGCAGTTCGCCGGCGCTGGCCTTGCTCTCGTCTTCCATGCGCTGGATCGCCGGCAGCAGCGTCGCCGCGGCCTTGAGCAGCGCGTCGTTCGACTCCGCCAGCGTGGTGCTGTCGGACTTCATCGCGGCCAGTCGCTGCGACTCGTCGCCCAGGCGCGTGCCGGCGTACAGCGCGTCGAGGCGCGTCGTCAGCTGTGCGGGCGTGGTGCCGAAGACGGCATCGAATTCGGCCACGTGCTGCGACGCCGGCAACGCCTGGTATTGCTTCAGCAGATCGGCCAGCAGCGCCTTCTCGATCGCCGGCGCGTAACGCCTTTGCACCTGTTTGAGCTGGCCGGTGATCAGCACCTCATCGCGCTGCTGGTAGCCGGTTTCGCGCTGCGCATCGGGCTTCGGGCGTTCCGCGGCCCAGCGCTGCAGCGTGATCGCCGAGCGCAGCAGCTGCGTCTGCGACTGGATCACGCCGAGCAGCTGGTCGCGTTCGCGCGTGGCCACGCCCTGGTCGATCACCGTCTGCGCGGCGGCAATGTCGCGGCGGGTCGCGGCGGCATCAGGCTGTTTGTCGAGCCAGGCGTACATGGCCGTTTCGTCCTCGCGCCGGACCTTGGCCGCATCACTGCGACGCAGGCCGTCGAGCTCACCCTGTGCACGCTTGAGGGTGTTCTTCAAACCGCGCACCTGCGAGGCGTAGCTCACGCGGGCCGCCTCGTCCTTGCTGCCGCCGGCTTCGATCACGTCGATCATGCGCTGGTACAACGCCACCCGCGCCGGCAGCTGCCAGTCGATCTGGTTGGCGAACTCCGACGCCATGCGATGGCGGAACGTGACGCCCGGATAGCCGGCGAGCATGGCGAAGTCGCCATCCTTGACGTTGCGCGTCGATATCTGCAGGTGTTCCGGCGGCACATAGGGAACGTTGTCGGCGGAATAGTCGGCCGGCTTGCCGTCCTTGCCGACGTACGCGCGCAGCAGGGTGAAGTCGCCGGCGTGGCGCGGCCAGACGAAGTTGTCGACTTCACCGCCGTAATTGCCGATGTCATTCGGCGGCGCGTAGACCAGGCGCACGTCGCGCAGCTCGAGCTGGCGCACGAGATAGAAGTCGGTGCCGTAATACATGTTGGCGATGCTGCAGCGATAGCCCGGCTCGCTTTCGCACTCGGCCACGGCGACCTTGCTCGACGCATCGATCGCGTCGTAATAGGGGCGCCCGCTCTTGCCGCGTGCGCCGGCGAGGATGCGGTCGGTGACGCGGTCGAAACCGGTGGTGACCAGTACGCGGTAATCGGGATTGGCGGGCAGCTCGGCGTTGCGGTCGCCAGCGACATAGCCGTCCCTGATCAGGTCGCGTTCGCTGCCGTCAGCCGACGTGCCGGAGTTGTACTGGATCACGCCGAAGGCGACGTGGTGGTTGGTCAGCACCAGGCCGTCCTTCGACACGAACGCGCCGCTGGCGCCACCGACCTTGACCACCGCATTCATCGGCGGCTTCGCCAGTTCGGCCAGGTCGCCCGGCTTGCCCTTGAAGCCGGCCGCCTTGAGCTGGCGGGCGATGTCGGGCAGCTGCGACGGCATCCACATGCCCTCGTCGGCATGGGCGGCGCCTGGCCCCACAGCCAGCAACAGCGAGACGGAAAGGGCGGACAGACGGTGGCGCATGGTCGGCATGACGGGAGTCGGGAGCTTCGGGAAGCCGGCGACGATAGGCCAATACCGCCGGCCCGGGCAAACCCGCCTCCCGGCCCGGGCGGGTCAGCGGCGTATAATTCCCGCCTCTTTACCGCCAATCCGCGGACGTTCCCAAATGACGCAAATGATGAAAGCGCTGGTCAAGCGCGAAGCTGGCAAGGGCATCTGGATGGAAGAGGTGCCGGTCCCGGCGCCGGGCCCGAACGAAGTCCTGATCAAGCTCGAGAAGACCGCGATCTGCGGCACCGACCTGCACATCTACCTGTGGGACGAGTGGAGCCAGCGCACGATCAAGCCAGGTCTGGTGATCGGCCATGAGTTCGTCGGTCGCGTTGCCGAACTCGGTCCCGGCGTCACCGGCTACAAGATCGGCCAGCGCGTTTCCGCCGAGGGCCACATCGTCTGCGGCCATTGCCGCAACTGCCGTGCCGGCCGCCAGCACCTGTGCCCCAACACCGTCGGCATCGGCGTCAATCGCAACGGCGCGTTTGCCGAATACATCGTGATGCCGGCCAGCAACCTGTGGCCGATCCCGGACCAGATCCCGGGCGAGCTGGCCGCCTTCTTCGACCCCTACGGCAACGCCGCGCACTGCGCGCTGGAGTTCGACGTGGTTGGCGAGGACGTGCTGATCACCGGCGCCGGCCCGATCGGCATCATTGCCGCGGGCATCTGCAAGTACATTGGCGCACGCAACGTCGTGGTCACCGACGTCAACGACTACCGCCTCAAGCTCGCCGCCGACATGGGTGCCACGCGCGTGGTCAACGTCGCCAACACCTCGCTCAAGGACGTGATGGCCGACCTGCACATGGAAGGTTTCGACGTCGGCCTGGAGATGAGCGGCAACCCGCGCGCGTTCAACGACATGCTCGACTGCATGTACCACGGCGGCAAGATCGCGATGCTCGGCATCATGCCCAAGGGCGCCGGCGCCGACTGGGACCGGATCATCTTCAAGGGCCTCACCATCCACGGCATGTACGGCCGCAAGATGTACGAGACCTGGTACAAGATGACCCAGCTCGTGCTCAGCGGCTTCCCGCTCGGCAAGGTGCTCACGCACCAGTTGCCGATCGATGATTTCCAGCAGGGCTTCGACCTGATGGAATCGGGCAAGGCCGGCAAGGTCGTGCTGAGCTGGAACTGATCCGCACCGATTGACGGGCGCCCCTGGGCGCCCGTCAGTCAAGCAACGCCAGGCGCAACCCGTCGCGCCACCAGCACCAGGCCAGCGCCGCGAACATCGCGGTGAGCCACAACCCGACGTGCCACTCGAGTACGTTCTCCCAGCGATCGCCCGACGGCGAACCAGCCAGCGCGTAGGCCAGCCCCACGGCGGCCACGCCAATGGCAAGGAATCCCCACGCGACCGCCAGCAGCGGCGCGTACGCGCGTGGCGGCGGCTGCACTTGCGACAGCGCATGCAACACCATCAGCAACGCGATGTAGCTGCAGCCGAAGTACAGGTACACGCCATAGCGCCGCAGCACCTGGTACACCGCACCGTCACTGCCGAGGAAGGTGGCGTAGGTTCCGAGGAACACACCCGCGGCCAGCCCGAGCCACGGCAGCACCCGCGCACGCACCCGCCCCTCCCCCTGCCGCCGCAGCCACAGTGCCGCGGCCAACCAGCACAACGCCTGGATCGTCGCGGACGGCAACATCACCATCCGGAACAGGTGGTTGCCCAGCCCATGGCGCGCGGCGCGACTGATCGACACGCAGCCGTCCCAGTACGGATTGCAGGAAGGAATCAAGCCGTCGCGCATCGACAGCCACCAGGCAAGATGGCTCACCACGAAAGGCAGCAGCGCCGCGAGAAATGGCAGCGGCCACAGCGGCAACGTGGTGCGAGGGGGCACGCCCAGGCTCATGGCGACCGATGGTACGACCGTAGCCCGGGTAAGCGAAGCGCACCCGGGATTCACGCGCACCATCCCCGGGTGCGCTTCGCTTACCCGGGCTACGAAGAAGACATTGCGACGACGCCCTCCCGCAGCAAACGCCGTGCTCTGTTGCAGTTGCCCCATGCACCACCCGCGCACCCGCTAAAATGCCCGCTTGCCGCAGCGCCCCTGCCAACGACGGAATCCGCCATGTCCAACGCCCCCGCCCTGACCGCCCGCTACGCGGAAGAACTCGACACCATCCGCGCCCAGGGCCTGTTCAAGGCCGAGCGCGTGATCACCTCGCCGCAGTCGGCGCAGATCACGCTCGAGGACGGCCGCAGCGTGCTGAACTTCTGCGCCAACAACTACCTCGGCCTGGCCGACCATCCCGACGTGATCGCCGCCGCCAAGGCCGCGCTCGACACGCACGGCTTTGGCATGGCCTCGGTGCGCTTCATCTGCGGCACCCAGGACCTGCACAAGCAGCTCGAGCAGACCATCGCCGACTTCTTCGGCACCGAAGACACCATCCTCTACGCCGCCTGCTTCGACGCCAACGGCGGCCTGTTCGAACCCCTGCTCGGCGAAGACGACGCGATCATCTCCGACGCACTGAACCACGCCTCGATCATCGACGGCGTACGCCTGTGCAAGGCCAAGCGCTTCCGCTACGCCAACTGCGACATGGCCGACCTGGAGAAGCAGCTGCAGGCCGCCGAGGCCGCAGGCTGCAGGACCAAACTGATCACCAGCGATGGCGTCTTCTCGATGGACGGCTTCATCGCCCCGCTCGACCAGATCACCGCACTGGCGAAGAAGTACAACGCACTGGTGCACATCGACGAATGCCACGCCACCGGCTTCCTCGGCGACAGCGGCCGCGGCTCGGCCGAGGTCAAGGGCGTGATGGACAAGATCGACATCTTCACCGGCACGCTCGGCAAGGCCATGGGCGGCGCGCTCGGCGGCTTCACCACCGCCCGTCGCGAAGTCATCGAGATGCTGCGCCAGCGTTCGCGCCCGTACCTGTTCTCCAACTCGCTGCCGCCGCACGTGGTCGCCGCCGGCATCAAGGCGTTCGAGATGCTGTCCTCGGCCGGCGAACTGCGTGATCAGCTGGCCGCCAACACCGCGTATTTCCGCGAGCAGATGACCCTCGCCGGCTTCGAGATCAAGCCCGGCGTACACCCGATCTGCCCGGTGATGCTGTACGACGCGCCGCTGGCGCAGAAGTTCGCATCGCGTCTGCTCGAGGAAGGCATCTACGCGATCGGCTTCTTCTTCCCGGTGGTGCCGCAGGGCCAGGCGCGCATCCGCACGCAGATGTCGGCCGCGCACACGCGCGAGCACCTGGACAGGGCCATCGCAGCCTTCGTGAAGATCGGCCGCGAACTGGGCGTCGTGAAGGGCTGAGATCGTCGTCCCGGCGAACGCCGGGACCCACCTTGCTTCGGTACTGTGCCGGAGAGGAACAAGCGCAAATGGATCCCGGCGTTCGCCGGGATGACGTGAGGTGCCAATGACGTGATGCGCCGACAAGGCGTCGCGTCTTTCAGCAAAAGCAAAAGGCCGGTCAGTGACCGGCCTTTTGCATTCCACCCGACGAGGACGGTTGTGCTTACTTGCCCTTCGCGTCACTCGCGACCTGGGCGCCACCGGCGGTGGTGGCAGGCTGCGCGCCGGCGGCCGGCGCACCCTTGGCGACACGGATGCCGCGCGACTTCATCCAGGCATCGAACTCTTCGGCGGTCATCTTCTTGCCGTTCTGATTCATGTTGAACCGGTACGGCGTGTTGTCGAACTGGGTCTTGGGCTTGTACTCGCCCGGCAGCGTGGATTCCGCGGCGACTTCGGCCTTGGGCTCCTCGGCCTTCGGAGCCGCTTCGGCGGTCTTGGTCTTCTTGCCTGCGGCGACCATCACGCCCTGATCCATACGCACGGCCGAACGTGCCACTTCGGACTTCGCAACGGAACCCTGGGCACCCATTCCCGTATGCGCCGCGGCAACACCTGACACGAGCAGCAACGAAACCACCATCGACATCTTGCGCATCTCAACTCTCCCCACGACGAAGTTCGGCGCAGTGTAGGCGTCAAAACCGCGCAAAGGAAACGTTAAAAGAGTGATATCGCCCACATTCCGACAC